>DASZDU010000310.1:0-30852 GCA_035941655.1 Pyrinomonadaceae bacterium
CGTGGAGCATCTGGGAAGGCAGCACCTCGAAGCTCTTTTTTGATCCAGCCTCAATCGAAAAATTTGCCGACCCGGAGTTTGCGCTCGCTTTCGCGCGTATTGAATGTCACTACTTCATGAACAACGCTTTCTTCCCGACCGATAATTATTTGATCGAAAATGTCGGCCCCATTCGGGGTATTGCCAGCGTCATTGTCCAGGGCCGGTACGATGTTGTTTGTCCGATCACGAGCGCCTGGGATCTCCATCGCGCCTGGCCGGAGGCGCAGCTAAAAATTATTCCCGACGCGGGTCATTCGATCAGCGAGCCTGGAATCATTGATGCTCTGGTCGAGGCCACTGACCACTTTGGGCACCGCAGGTAAGAAGCCCTCGATAACTGGCCAACAAACGGCATAATACGGGCCTTTCGCCCCTTCCTACTTGTCACTAGCTCCGACGCTCGCGTAATATCGCCCCTGTATGACCGGTCGAGTCTTAGTACTGAATGCTTCGTTTGAGCCCATTAACGTGTGCAACGAAAGGCGCGCAGTGGTAATGATCTTTAAGGGTGTGGCGCGCGTCGAGGAACATAATGGCCACATGCTTCACTCGGCTAAGCTGACAATTCATGCGCCATCCGTGATTCGGCTAACAGAGTACATTCATATTCCTTTTGAGAGACGTTCGCTGTCACGCAAAAATATTCTGCTGCGCGATCACTCCACTTGTCAGTATTGTGGGAGCCAACATGCGCCCTCGGAGCTGACGCTTGATCACGTTTTGCCGCGATCACGTGGCGGTGAATCATCGTGGGACAACCTGGTCGCATGCTGCAAGAAATGTAATCACAAGAAGGGAAACCGGACTCCTGAGGAATCAGCCATGCATCTGCTGCGACGTCCGCGCGGCTTTTCGCTGCACGTGAATCGCCAAATCATGCGCTACCTCGGTCGTGCCGACGTCACGTGGAGGAAATATCTCTTCTACGAATCTGATAATGGCAACAACAACTGACGCGCGACTTCAGCCGTTGCTTGCTAATAATAGAAAGAGGAAGTTATGAACGAGATCACATTAGCAATTGGAGGCCTGGGCACACCGGAGCTTCTGGTAATCGCCGTAGTTATTTTCCTGTTGTTTGGAGCTACTCGCCTGCCGCAATTGGCGAAGTCACTGGGCCAAAGCAAGCGCGCCTTCAAAGAGGGATTAGACGAAGGGGAAAAAGATGCGCAAAAGGAAGTTAAAGAAAAGCAGGCCTGAGCCGGCTGTTTGAGCGGAGCCGCCTCACTGGCTCAGCGCCTTCTTGCCAATCACTACCGTTGCCTTAACAGTAAGTGCAAACGCCGCCTCGTGGCTCTCTTCGTTGATCAGCTTTGCTATCTCCGTAACAACTTCTTCACGAGACCCCTGCGGTAACGTCTCAAGCCAGATCGGAAACAGAAAATCAGAGATCAGCGGCGCCTGCAAAAACTTATCCGCAGACTCATAATCAAATTCCTCAATCGTGGTTGAGCTGCTTATGTCTTCCAGTCCAGCGTGGTCGGCTATTTCTTCCAGCGCAGACACCGCCGGTAAAACAGAAATGAGAGTTTCGACGTCTGACTCGTGATTGAGTAGAGCGAGGTTGTGCAACGCCTCCCAATAAATTGAAAAGAATTCGCCGAAGCTGGAGAAGGTTGGTAATGCCAGCGCCACCGTGGCACCGGGAGCAGCAACTCTGATCATCTCCGCAAACATTTCAGGGATGCGTTCACTGTGGACCAGAGAACCGTCGCCAATGACGAGTTGGAATTCGTCGTCGTCAAAAGTGAGCCGGTCGACTAATTCCTCCCGAAACTCGGTGTGTTTGTTTACCGCCGTCCTGGCCTTCACCTTCGCCAGTTCCAGGCTCTCCTGGTTTTCATCGACACATAGAAGCTTTAAATGCTCGCCGGCGCGTTGCTGCAGCGCGATCGCATGACCTCCGGTACTCGCTGCGACGTACAATGCCCGCCCCTTTTTTGGCAGCTTGACGTGTGTATCGATCAACTCGGCAAATCGTTCGCCCCAATCAGTGGCGACGAACAGTTCATGCAGAAATGCCAACTCCTTGTTCGTTTTAGCGGGCATGCTTTGGTTCATTCCCGTTTAGATCAGGCGTTTGTGCCGGCGTCGCGCCAGGCGGACAATTCCGCTTTGCAAACAATGCTGCGGTTGGCGCCGATAAAAATGACAAATGAAAAATCATAAATGGAAAATTCCTTCACTTTTCTTCGTCAAAGTATTCATGTCCACGCAGCGACTCGGGCAAACAAGTCATCTCCTCTTTCGCAGCCGGATCGCTATGCACATACCGGTAGCCTTCGCCGTAGCCAACATGTTTCATCAGCGGCGTAACCGCATTGCGCAGATGCAACGGCACGGGCTCGCGTGCAGTCTCCGCAGCGTCGGTTGCGGCGGCGTGATAAGCATTCTTGACCGCGTTTGATTTTGGCGCGCGGGCCAGATAGATGGTCGCCTGCGAAAGTGGAAACAAACCTTCCGGCAGTCCTATTAATTTCACAATATCGGCGGCCGCCGCTGCCTGAACCATTGCCTGGGGATCCGCGAGGCCAATATCTTCCGAGGCCAGGATACAAAGACGTCGAGCGATGAATATCGGATCGGCGCCGCCTTCGATCATACGCGCCAACCAGTAGAGCGAAGCGTTGACGTCTGAGTTTCGTAGCGACTTGATCAGCGCTGAGGCAAGATTGTAATGGTCCTCTCCGCCTTTATCGTAAGCGTAGTGCGCGCGACCCAGGGCTTCGATCATGGTGTCGTTTGAAATCTGTCGCGAACCGCTCGCGTTGGGCGGGGTTGATTCCACTGCCGCTTCAATCGCAGCAAGCGCAACGCGCGCGTCTCCGCCTGAGGAACTTGCTACGCGCTCGAGTACCTCGTCAGAGATCACTGGCTTGAGATTTCCTAATCCCTTGTCAGTGTCCGCGAGTGCACGTTCAAGAATCGCTTTCACTTCATTGGGCGCAAGGGGATTGAGTACAAGCACACGGCAGCGGGACAGCAAAGCGCCGGTGACTTCAAACGAAGGGTTTTCGGTGGTCGCGCCGATTAAAGTTACCGTGCCATTCTCGACCGCCGGCAACAGAGCGTCCTGTTGTCCCTTATTGAAGCGATGAATTTCATCGATGAAGAGGATGGTCCGTTTGCCATATTCTCGTTCGTGTCGCGCCTCGGTGATGGCCGCGCGTAAATCTTTGACACCGGAAAACACAGCCGATAAGGCGACGAAGCGCGCCTCCGATTTTTCGGCAAGCAAACGGGCCAGCGTAGTTTTGCCGGTTCCGGGAGCACCCCAAAGAATCAACGACGGTAGGTTTGCCGAACCTTCCAGCAGGCGTCGCAGAATTCGTCCCTCTCCGACCAGATGACTCTGGCCCACAAACTCAGCCAACGAACGCGGACGCATGCGTTGAGCCAGCGGCGCGGAAGGCTCCACCGCATCGTGATCGGGCGATTTGCTAAAAAGATTACCTGTGGTTGAATACGCCATGTTTTTGAACGTGTAAGCAATTATCGCCCAAAGCCTGGCTACACGCGACTGCCCGCACAGTGGTACTGTGTGGCTAAACGAAGTCAGAACCGGGAGCCCTAGAAACCGGGTCGATCCGAATTCCCGGATTTCTTCACCAGGACCGGAGTACGATGCCCTGACGAAGTTGTCTTGCTCGAAAGGTTGCCCAGTCGCTACCGTTGCTGGTGCTGACTTTGTGTGGCGCGAACTTAGACGGAACGCGGCCAGCGCCATCTTCGTATATTGAGCCGAACGCACATAACCCGCGTTTTTAAAAGATAATTAGCGGGAAGATTGGGGAACTGAAACGATGAAAGAAGCAACCGACATATTGAGAATAGTAGGCATCATTCTTCTGGGAATTTTTGTTTTGGCAGTGGGCATCCCGCTGGTTTTAGCGGCCGCCGGAATAACTCTCGGCATTCTCGGCATTCTTTTCAGCATCGCCGTGCTGGTGATCAAACTTGCAGTTGTGATCGCCGTCGCTTATCTCGTTCTCGTCGCCGTTCGCGCTGTGCTTCGGTAATCCTGCACCAACTGTTCGCATTCCTCACCTAGCAGGAAGTCTTCTATCTCTCAGATTCGCGCTCACCTGATCACAGCTTTTCAAGTACTTAAATATCAATTACTTTCCGAGCGGGTATCAACGAGATAAATTCTTTGTCAGTGGCAAGGTGCGAGCGGCAATGTCTGGGGAAGAGAAGTACGATCGTTGGGAGCGCTTTGCAAAGCTCGTATACGAGAGAAGCCTTCGTGAGAGGCGCGAATTCCGCAAACAGACTGCCAAATTGGAAAACCTATTTTGCCACAGATTGAGAACATGAAGCTGCGAGGCCGGCGGCAGCAGAGAACCCGAACGATTCCGACTCAAGCGAGACTTTACGCCGAGCTGCGGAAAGTCTTAAGCAGGCGCGCGAAGAACTTAGGCTCTCAATCGAAAACAGATAAATCACTGTCCGAGACGGAATTTCATCTGGCTCACAAAATATCTGCAGCAGCATTACCCTTTTAGCTAAAGCTGCGTACGCTAGCGCGCGCTATTCGATAAAGAGAATTACGGCTAGACGTTAAAGCGAAAGTTAACCACATCGCCTTCCTGCATGATGTAGTCTTTGCCTTCCAATCTTGTCAGACCTTGTTCTTTTGCGGCAGCATACGAGCCGGCGCGTAGCAGTGCGTCGTAACTGACGATCTCGGCGCGGATGAAGCCGCGAGCGATGTCGGAATGAATTGCACCGGCGGCGTCTTGCGCGCGCGAGCCTTGCGGAATCGTCCAGGCGCGCGCCTCTTTTTCGCCCGCAGTCAGAAACGACATCAGGCCAAGTACTCGATAAGCGCTTTGGATCAACTGATCCACGCCGCTGCTCTTAACGCCCAGCGATTCGAGGTACTCACGTCGCTCTTCCGGCGCCAGTCCAACGAGATCCGCCTCTAGCTGCGCACAGATGACCAGGCACTCAGCGCCTTCGCTCGCCGCGACTTTACGAATCGCGCGCACCTGCTCGTTATCCTCCGGCGCAGCGAGCGTAGCTTCCATGACATTAGCCGCATAAATAGTCGGCTTCATCGTCAACAAAAAAAAGTTGCGGGCAATGGCGCGCTCATCTTCAGTCAGTGACACGCTCTTTGCGGGCAGAAACTCTTCCAGTGCCGGGTGCAATTTATCGAGCACCTGTAGTTCGGCTTTGGCATTCTTCTCGCCGCCTTTTGCGCCTTTTTGAACGCGCTCGCGTCGGCGTTCGACGGTTGCGAGGTCAGCCAGCGCAAGCTCGATCTGGATCGTTTCAATATCGCGCCGCGCGTCGATGGTGTCATCGACATGGACAATATTCTCGTCTTCAAAACAGCGCACTACGTGAATCATCGTGTCTGTCTCGCGGATGCTCGCGAGGAACTGGTTACCCATGCCCTCGCCTTTCGACGAGCCACGCACGAGGCCCGCGATATCTACAAATTCAACGGTCGCCGGAACGATAACACTCGTCTTCACGATTTTTGCCAGGGGCGCCAGCCGTTCATCGGGTACTGTGACGACGCCCACGTTGGGCTTGCTGGTAGAGAAGGCGTAGTTCGCGGTGACGCCAGACGTCTGTGCCGTGACGGCGTTGAACAGCGTGGTCTTGCCAATGTTGGGCAAGCCAACAATTCCTGCTCGTAACATTCTTTGATTTCCTCGACTTTGAAACTACCCGATAATATTCCGACGCGCAAACGGAGCATTAATTGGCCGGGGGCGCAGGCATCTTGCCTGCTGCTGCGTGGGCACGAACGTTGAGGCAGACAAGCTATCTGCGCTCCCCAATCATCCGCGTAAATTTGCGGCTGGAAATTTTTTCCAAACCTCACTTAACGCATCGCGTATAATCCGGCCCGTCATAACCAACTCTTAACGAATAAGGGACCAGACGGAACGAGCCGCCTCGTATTGTAATTATCCGTCGCTGACTCGCGTGATCATTTCGCTTGCGCTCGTTCTTTTCGTCACCGCCAGTGGCACCCTCGCCAGCTATTTTTATGACGAGGACGCTCCTTTCGCGGCGAGGCTTTGTGCGGGGGCCTGCGTCGGGATCGCAGCGCTGGGCCTGTTGGGATTTGTGCTTGCCTCCTTCCTGGGATTGACCCCTTTAACAATCCTTCTTACCGTGCTCGTGATAATCGCGCTTCCGCTTCTTTTTCTGCGCCGTCCGGATCGCAGAGCTTTTGTTCAAGAGGATCTGCGGCGCATCTCGCGCGCGATTCGCCGGGCCTTGCTTGATCCGGCTCGCATGCCGATCGGCTACACGATTTTTTATCTGGTCGTAGCAGCTATTTTCTGGCGCGCGTTCCAACGCGCGATGATAGAGACACCCGAAGGCATTTACACCGGACTCCTCAACAACTTCGGTGATTTGCCCTTTCACCTTAGCGTTATCACCAGCTTCTCGTTTGGAAACAATTTTCCGCCTCAGGATCCTACCTACGCGGGCGTGCGATTTACTTATCCATTCCTCACCGATTTCGTTTCCGCGATCTTTGTCCGCTGCGGAGCGGACCTGCGCCAATCGATGTTCATTGAGAACTTCGTAGTCGCTTTGTCATTTGTTGGCTTGCTGCATCGTTGGGCATTGGACATGCTGCGCGACAAACTCGCCGCGATCATCACGCCGATCCTGGTACTCCTTAACGGAGGTTTCGGCTGGGTGTTGTTGTGGAACCAATTCACGCAAAAACACGACGAAGGATTAATGACGATACTTCAGGGTCTGCCACCGTCCTTCACCATTATTCCGGAGACTACCTGGCGCTGGGGAAATGCAATTTCGACTTTGCTGATTCCTCAGCGCGGTTTCCTGCTCGGTTTGCCGCTCGCCGTGATTGTGTTTACGCAGTGGTGGCTGTCAGCCGAGAAACCAGCCAAAAGAAATGAAGGGGAAGAGGGGAAAAGGGTAAAAGGTAAAGGGAAGAAACGGAAGGACCGAATAAACGCCAGGATTAATCCAGGGTACCTCGAAACATCCCAACAGCTTTCCCCCTTCCCCTTTTCCCCTTTTCCTCCTTCTCGTTATTCCCTTTCGGTAAGGCGCATGATTGCTGCCGGCCTGGTTGCCGGTCTCTTGCCGCTGGTGCATGCGCACAGCTTTGTCGTGGTCATGGCTGTGGGCGCCTGCATTGCCCTGCTGCAACGCCGCTGGCGCGACTGGATTATCTTTGGCGTCGTCGCGTCGATCATCGCGCTGCCGCAGATGTGGTGGTCTACTCACAACAGCGCAGTGAATGCCGGGAAATTCTTGGAATGGCAGTTCGGCTGGGACCACGGAAAGGAAAACATCACCTGGTTTTGGTTGAAGAATACTGGGATCTTTATACCACTCGCCGTCGCTGCAATACTTTGGCGTCGCGAAAAAGAAGCTCTCGTCTCTCGCCGTCTTCTAATATTCCTCTTGCCCTTTTCGCTTTGCTTTATTGTTCCGAACGTCCTGAAAATGGCGCCATGGATTTGGGATAACATCAAAGTCTTGTTTTACTGGTGGCTCGCGACAGCGCCACTGGTGGCGCTGCTGATTGCGCAACTCTGGCGCGGAAGCGTACCGCATAAAATGCTCGCCGCTATCCTATTCGCCAGCGTGACCCTGGCAGGGGCTTTGGACGTCGGCGCGATTGTGTTGCGATCAAACCAATATCAGATATTCAATGCGCAGGGGATGCAGTTCGCCGAATTAATAAAGCGGGAGGTGCCGCCAAATGCGCTTGTGATCCATGCCCCGGTTCACAATCATCCGGTGTTTTTAACTGGAAGAAGATCACTGATGGGTTATCCCGGACATGTTTGGACCCACGGGCTCGAGTTTGGTCAGCGCGAATCCGAAATCAAACGAGTTTACGCGGGCGGGCCTGAGGCAGTTCCTATTCTTCGAAAATACAATGTTGCCTATGCCGTAGTCGGACCGCTTGAACGAAATCTCATGAACGTGAACGAACAATTCTTTTCCGGATTTCAACTTTTGGGAGATGTAGGTGGGTACCGGCTCTACAAAATCACGCAGTTCTAAGCAGCAGGCTCGTAGGAACGCATCCGGCACACGCGACCGAAGTGCGGCGCAATCGTCTGAATTGCCGGTTGAGGCGGTGATGTCCGAACGCGCCTGGTTGTTCGCCAGTGTTTCGATTGTCGTGGTTGGCGCGATCCTTCGGTTGTACGATCTGAACCTGGTCCCGCTCCACCATGACGAAGGAGTTAACGGAAATTTTCTGGTGCGGCTCGTTCGCGAAGGTTATTACCACTACGATCCGGGAAACTACCATGGTCCCACCCTCTACTACTTTGCGGCGTTCTATCCCTGGATCTTGAGAGTTTTGTTTGGGCCGAATGCGCAGAACAGCCACGGCTTAACCACTGTGGCCATCAGAGCCGTTCCAGCTCTGTTCGGCCTCGGCACCATCGCCCTGGTCTTCACTCTGCGGCGTAACCTCGGAACAATCGCAACGCTCGCCGCTGCGTTACTGTTGGCTATCTCGCCGGGCGCGGTTTACCTTTCGCGTTACTTCATTCACGAGACGCTTTTTGTCTTCTTCACATTCGGAATCATTGTTGCCCTCGTCAAATACTTCGAGGCACCATATCTGATCTATCTGGTATTGGCAGCGTTTTCCGCAGCTCTACTGTTTGCGACGAAAGAGACCGCGATGATCTCAATCGGCGTGCTGGGTCTCGCTCTGCTCGTAACTTACGTATATCGCCGGCTATGGCGCTCGACAAGCGGAAACAAGAAAAAGAAGCGTTTAAGTAACTCTGAAGATTACCGGACGTTTACTGAGAAAGCGGGGGGTCCAACAAGGCTGACCGTTCATTTAGTGATTGCCGGCTTTGTGTTCGCCGGCTTTTATGTTTTGCTCTACTCGTCTTTCTTCACCAACTATCCACAGGGTGTCTACGACTCATTCAAGACATTTCAAATTTGGACAAAGACTGGGAAGGAAGCCCACGTGCACCCCCTGATGACATACGTTTGGTGGCTGCTCGAGCAGGAATCGCCGCTGCTGGTCCTGGGCACCTTGGGTGCGGCATTGGCGGTCCTGAAACCGAAGAAACCGTTTGCACTTTTCTCATCGTTGTGGGCGTTTGGACTAATCGCGGCGTATTCGTTGATCGCGTATAAGACGCCGTGGCTTTGTCTGAATTTCATCGTTCCGCTGGCATTAGCCAGCGGCGTCGCGATGGAGGGGCTTTATGTGGAACTGGCGAAATGGAATATCAGCAAGCGCGCGCGTTGGGCATCGCTTGCGGCCGTCTTACTAATTGCGATAGGGCCATTGCCCGGGCTGACGCGTGTGTTTGACGACGCGGCGGGTGCTGATATGTCGAAAGGTTTATTCGGAGCGCTTGCTGCTAAAGGCATTCACTGGAAGACTTTCATTCCAGGCTATCAAACAATAGATCTCAATTTTATTAACTACGACAACGATAATCGCTACTACGTTTATGTTTATGCCCATACCCGCCGGGAGACACTTAGACTGGTTGATGAAATAAACAGAATCGCCGAACGCACTCACCAGGGGCCGGAGACTGGAATCACGATAGTCTCGCCGGACTACTGGCCACTCCCGTGGTACCTGCGCGATTACAAGCGAGTCGGTTATCACGGTCACATGAATCCCTCGAATGAACCCATCATCATCGCCAGACAAGATCAGACAGAAGAAGTGCAGTCAACGTTCGGCGACCGCTATCAACAGGTTCAATCTGGCTTCAATCCCGCGGGAAGTTTTCCCTTGCGACCCGGTGTAGACCTGCTTTTGTATACCCGACGCGAACTGATGCACTAACTGCAGACCCGTTGTCCACCCACCTTTCTTATGATTTGGTTTTCATTTCAAGACCATTGAGCAGCATCTAACCCAGCCGCAAACACTCAAGTATTTCTCAACCGGTCTGAATTAAACACTACATGGTGAGAAGGTGTTTTCGGCGCCATGCGGCGATCGAGTTTCTCACCCCACGCGGGTCATCCGGTTAGGCGTTAGCGATGATGTCCACGCATCGATGCTGACCGGAACGGTGGCACTGAGCGAGCGCCAACTTCGTTTAGTGCCACCAGGGCCTTGCGGGTTGTGTTAAATTTCTGCATCCACCCCGAGTGAAGATTTCTTCGATGTGTTGGCTGACTCATGCATAAGTACCGTCCCTTTTTGATCATCGCGCTGGTGCTGGCGATTTCGTTTATTGGTGGGATGCTTCTTTTACGGTCGAGTCGGAAACAATCCTTTGCCAACCCCACACCGTCCCCCGAAGGGATTTCCAGGAAGCAGGCAATTCCCGCCCAGGCCGTAGTGACGCTCGAGGAGTTTGGCGATTATCAGTGTCCGCCGTGTGGAGAACTTCACCCCACCCTCAAGCAGCTAAAAAAAGATTTAGGCCCAAATCTTAACTTTGTATTTCGGAACCTCCCGCTGACGACCATCCATAAGAATTCTCTGGTAGCCGCACAGGCTGCTGAGGCAGCCAGGATGCAAAACCGCTTCTGGGAAATGCATGACCTGTTGTATGAGAATCAGGAGTTATGGGGTGATGACGTTAATCCTCGGACAATTTTCCTGAAGTGGGCCGCCGATCTTGGACTCGACATGACACGTTTCGCTGAGGACCTTGATGGTAAACAGGTGAAGTTGAGGATTGACGCCGACCAGGAAGCCGCGGCCGAACTTGGCATTAACGGCACTCCCACCCTGCTTGTTAACAGCCGGCAACTGCGACCAGAAGTCACTAATCCTGAAGGAATTCGCGCGGCTATTCAATATGTTATGAGCCCCAAATCCTCACCAAGACCCTGACATTGTCCGCGCACTAACACCGACGAACGCGGATGACGACAGCGTGAAAGGAAACTCAATATCAACTGATTGTTTCTGATCCGCGACATATTCAGCTTCCTAAATAGGCGCCCCGCTCCGGGAACTTAAGCCCAGCCAGTTAACTTTGCTCCCTGCATCATTAAAGTTGGCTAACCTCAAGTTTTGGTTGACATTCTAAGCAAACCGCACTTATATTGGCTCGCCCGTGCGTAGCCTGTCCAAATTCGGTATTCTGGTAGCGGTTTAGGCAATTAATAGACGATTTCCCGCATGTTCAAACTGAAACGCCTCGAGATTACCGGTTTCAAATCCTTCGCGGACTACACCGAAATACTCTTCACCGGAGATGGTATTACCGCCATTGTCGGGCCTAACGGTTGCGGCAAGAGCAACGTTGCCGATGCCATAGCCTGGGTTCTGGGTGAGCAAAGGGTCAAACACCTGCGTGGCGGCGCTATGCAGGACGTCATCTTCCAGGGCTCGCGAAACAGGCAACCGAGCGGCATGGCCGAGGTCGTCATGCACATGGTGCGCGATGAGGCGGTTGAGCACGAACCTGACATTGAGGATATTGACTCTACTCTCGAACAACTCGACGATCAGGTCATCGATCTCGATGCCGTGATTCCACCAGAGACGGCTGATAACTTCGACGGACGCTCCGAAGTAATTACAACGTTCGAGCCAACCCTGGACGCATCGGGCTTGGTTGAAGCTGAAGCAGACGCCGCGCTGACTGCCGCAGCCGTTCCTGCGAAGTCTCAACACAAACGACATTGGCGACGCAGAAACCTGGCGTTGGAGTTTGCTCCAGGAGAAGCGGTGTCGGTTACGCGTCGCCTGTATCGATCGGGCGAGAGCGAATACCTTTTGAACGATCGACCTTGTCGTCTGCGCGACATTCAGGATCTCTTCTCAGGCACCGGTTTAGCTGGTGGGCACTATGCCATCATCGAGCAAGGTCGGATTGGACAGATCCTGTCGGCGAAGCCGATGGATCGTCGCACGATCATTGAAGAAGCTGCCGGCATTACCAAGTTTCGCGTACGTCAACGAGCGGCCGAAGCGCGACTGGAATCCGCGCGTTCAAATCTTTCTCGCATCTCCGACATCATTTCCGAAATAGATCGTCAGGTAAACAGTTTGCGACGCCAGGCTGCGAAAGCCCGCCGCTATGGCGCAATTCGCGAAGAGTTACGTGAGCTGCTGCGACATGTCTTTGTTGCCGAGGATCGAAAGCTCACCGCACTGTTAGACGACACTCAGGCAAAACTTCTGGAAGCCAGCGCCATGGAGCGCGCCGTTGCCGCGGATCTCGAAAGACAGGAAGACGCGGCTCGCGCTGCAACGCAGGAAGCGCGAAAGACGGAAGACGATCTAGCGGGAGCGCGTGCAGCTGCTGCTGAGGCGGTACTGCGCCGTGACCGTCAGACAAGGGAACGCGCTTATCAGGAAGAGCAGGTAGTTGCTCTCGAGAAAAGAAAGAATGAAGTAGCCGCGGAAATTGATGGGCTTGCGGCGCGATTAATTCTCGTTGAGGCCGAATGCAAGCGACTTCAGGAAGACGACGTCCGGCTCAGGGTCGAAGCTGACGAGAGTGTGGCCAGCTTGAGATTGGCTGAGGAGTCGTACGCCGAGAAATTGTCTACCGCAGCAAAAGCCGAGGCTGAGATTGAAACGGCGCGTGCCGATCTGCTCAAGCATACCGCTGTTGCCGAACGACTGCGCGAGATTGCTCGACAGCTTGAAGGCACCCTAGAGCGTTTGGGTGTGCAGGCGGAGGGTCTGACCCGCGAAGGTGAACGGGCCGCTGCGCAATATGCCGAGCGTAAGTTAGAAGCCGACTCATTCAGTAGTGAGATCAATGCCGCCAGAGCCCATATTGCAACGCTCAACGCGGAACGTGAACGAGCGGTTGACGCCGTGGTGCAGGGTCACGAGGCAGTCAGCGATACAGAAGCCGAGCTAAGCCGCGTTCGTGACGACTATTCGCGAACCAAACACCGCCTCGAGAGTTTGAAAGAACTGGATGATCGTCGCGCTTACTATTCTTCAGCAGTGCAGTTGATGTTCTCCGAAGCGAGTGCGCCACGTGACTTTCATTTCATCGGCACGCTGGCGGACGCGCTCAACGTCGAAGCTAAATGGGAGCGCGCGGTCGAAGGTGTTTTTGGTTCTTCGTTGCAGTCCATCGTGGTGCCCACGCCCGATGACGCGGCCCGCGCGGCGCAGTGGTTGCGCGAAAACAATGGCGGCCGGGCCAGTTTCCTGGTCGCCGGCCTTCATGGCGGCAGTGAAGAATCGGGTTATGAAAGTAATGCGCTGGCGTGCGGTGTCGAGGAGCGTCCAGCTCTTTCGATTTCCTTTGCAACCGAAGCGATAGCTGAGAACCTGAGAATATCCGATCTGCTGGGAGCGCCGCGCGAACTCTTATCAGTCCTCAATCGGACTTTACCTGAGAAGATGAATGCTCGTCTGGCTGCAAACCTCGACGATGCGATGACCAAATCGCTCGCGACCGGCGAAGTGTTTGTCACTCTGAACGGTGATTGGGTTGCACGCGGACAATTCGTCAGCGCCGGTGATGCTCGCGCAGTTGAAGAAGGGGCGGGCTTGCTGACCTTCAAGAGAGAGTTACGCGAACTCGAAGCGCGCGCCGAAGTTCTGAGTATTCAAACAACGTCGGCTGAATTGTTGGCCGCGAATGCGCGCACGAATCTCGTTTCTCTTGAAGATGCAGTAGTGATCTTGAATGAAGCCATCGGACGCGAAGAGCGTGAAGCGATGGCCCGCGAGTTAACCGCGACCGGCCTGGCCCACGAGATCGAACGGGCCGAACGTCACATGCGCGTAGTTGCCGACGACGCGGCTCGAGTTGAGCAGGAACGCATTGAAGTGGAGCGGCGTCGCGCCGGTGCCATTATCGACGCTCAGGAGTCCGAGGCCGCGCGCCTTGCCGCCACCGCCACCGTAACCGCCGCTACCTCGCTGCTAGGCGAAGCACGTCGCGCGGCGGAAGCAGAGAGTGAAGGACTAGGCGGACAGCGTGCGGCAGCAGCAGCGGCAACAGAGCGCAGGCGCGGCACCGCTGCCGAACTGCGACGGATGGAAGCGGAATACGCAGACCTCGCGAACCGCATCGAACGCCACCGTTTGGAGATGGTTGAAACGGACGCGCGCATCGAGGTCTTGCGCAGTTCGATTTCTGATCTCGAGTATCAGGCGAGCACTGTCGCCGCGGAAAAAGAGAAAGAGGAGCAGGAAATCGCCGCCATCACCAGCCGTCTGGAAGAGGCGCGACAACAGGCAGATTTGCTGGCGTCCGAATTGTCTGATCTCAACCGCCACGCCGCGGAAGTGCGCGACTTGCGCGCAGGAATCGAAGTGCAACGTGCAGAGGCACAAGCCCGCTTGACCTTCGTTCGTGAAAATTGCGCCGCTGAATTGAACCAGTCGCTTGAAGATCTGGCCCGAGAGCAAGTTGTCGATGCTGAGTTTGATCTTGAAACGGCCCAAGCACGCGTTGATGAGTTGCGCGCGCGAATTGAAAGCTTCGGCGGAGTCAACATGATGGCGCTCGAAGAGTTGGCGGAAAATGAATCGCGTCTGTTGTTTCTGACGACGCAGCGCCAGGATATCGTCGACAGTATTTCTTCTACCGACGAAGCATTGCGCGAAATCAAACGACGTTCTCGCGAGCGGTTCCGACATGCGTTTGAGCAGATTAACAAGAATTTTAGCGAGCTATTTCAGGAACTATTCGGCGGTGGCAAGGGCGAAATGAGTTTGATTGAAGCCGACGACGTGCTCGAATCGGGCATCGATGTGATTGCTCAGCCGCCCGGCAAGCGTCTGCAAAATGTGCTGCTGTTGTCCGGAGGTGAGAAAGCGATGGCGGCCCTGGCCTTAGTGCTCGGGATTTTCCATTATCGTCCCTCGCCATTTTGTTTGCTCGACGAAGTAGACGCGCCGCTCGACGAAGCAAACGTGGGACGATTCACTGACAAGGTTGCGCAAATGTCGACCAGCACGCAATTCATCGTCATCACACATAATAAGCGGACCATGGAAATGGCGAAGGCGCTCTATGGCGTAACGATGCAGGAGGCGGGCGTTTCAAAACTCGTTTCAGTTCGGTTTGAATGAGCCATTGAGAGCCAAATTCTTTGTGGGTTAGAAGGCGAGCTGTTTGAACTGGGCTCGTCTTTTTCATTTGTGAAGTATGGTTCCGAGTTAACTACGTGAGGCGACGAATTCAGAACCGGGAGCGGTAGCGATCGGGTTGTCGTTCCCCGGCTGGAACAATGGAAGGGTCAGACCCGGTCGCTACGGCTCCGGGTTCTGAATTCGTCGACCCACGCGGGCGTCATTTCATTCTTAGGGAACCCTTCGATTAGAATATCGCGCCGAAGAAGATTAATGAACAAAAGCAGTTTCAAGCGGTTTCTCTCCGCCGCGTCCATCGTTTTGGGCGCGGTGTTTCTTGCTGCACCGCTGATTGCGGCGCAGACCAAAACCAATGTTCGTAAACCGGAACCGCCGCCGGTCACAGCCGACAAACCCGCAGGTAACGAAAACAAAACACCCGCCGATACAACGAACTATTCTTACGAGTTTACGCAGCCTGAATTCATGGTTCGCCACATTCTGATCCAGCACGACGCACTCGGCCGTGGCAAGATTAGTTTTCAAAAGAAGGGTGTTGAAACCGAAATCGAGGAGCCAATCGAATTATCAACCGCCGCGCTCGGACGCATACTCGGCGCCTGGACCGATCTGCGATTCCTCGAATCGACGGAAAGTTATCAGTCTCATCTCCAGTATCCACACCTGGGCACGATGCGTCTGAAGATGGAGCGCGAAGCACTCAAGCGCACCGCTGAGTTCAACTGGACCAACAACAAGATCGCGTCGTTATTAGCCACTGAATATCGTCGCGTTGCCGATCAGGCCGTGCTGGTGTTTGACATAGCTCTCGCACGCGAGAGCCAGCCACTTAACGCGCCGAAGTTAATGGAAGAATTCGAACTCCAACTAAAACGCAACGGCCTGTCTGACCCGCAACAGCTGCTGCCTTTGCTAAGAGAAGTCTCCACCGACGAGCACCTGCCCCTCATCGCCCGCAATCACGCGCTCAGGTTGATTAAGAAGCTCGAGAAGAAGTGAACAGTCTGGCGAGAGGTACAGAATCATTATCTGTATCATCGGCACGTGGAATTAGATTGCAGTTCTTACTCAAAAGCGCTCACAAACTATCGCTCGCCAGTTTGCAGAATTCGATTACGCGGTTTTCGGCCCAGAAGCGATCTTCATCGCCGTCCTTGTCTGCGGAAATGAAAGCGACGTGACCGCCTTGTTTTGGCGCAATCAAAAGAATGTAGGGATTGTCAGCCACAGCTGGATCACGCAGCGGCGTGATAGGGATGAAGGGATCGTCCTCGGCGTGGATTATGAGTGAGGGAATGCGGATTTGCGCGGCCACGCGAAGGGAGCTGGCGCGATAGTAATAATCTGCAGCATCGGCGAAACCGTTAGCGGGAGCGGTGAAGCGTTCGTCAAATTCTCGAAGCGTGCGTACCTGTCTTAATCCGCTGATGTCGTAAAGCTGCGGATACAACTTTTGTTTGGTGCGCATCCGTTTTTTCAAACGCCGCACGAAGTCTTGTTGGTAAATCCAGTTTGAGCGCCTTAGGATCAATTCCGCGCTGGCGGTCAGATCCATGGATGGTGATACAGCACAGACGCCGAGAATCTCTTTTGGCGGAGCTTCACCGTATTCGCCTGCGACCTTGAGAACAAGATTTCCCCCCAGCGAGAAGCCCACCAGTAACATTCTGTCGATGCCGTCTACTTCAATCAGCTCCCTGACGACGGCGCGCAGGTCATCGCTTAACCCTCCGTGATACAGCGTTGGCGTCAGATGTTCAGTACCCCCGCAGTTCCGGAAATTCACCCTGATGACATTGAACCCGGCGCGAAAACCCTTCTCCGCGGTCGCCAGCATGTACACGGAACCGCTCGAACCCTCTATTCCATGCCAGACGACGATGGTTGGGACTTGCTCGTGATTAGTTTGCCAACGACAGTGGGCCAGCACCTTCACGTCAGGCGCTACGTCAAAGTAGCGTTCCTGGTCGACTTCCGAATGAAAACGAAATCCTCTGGGCCAGGCATACGCCGCCAAGGTCTGCGCATGGCCATCGCGAAAGAGTCGATGAGATTTGAAAGGCTTTCCTGCGAAGATTTGACCTGCGCGCTGGAGAAAAGCGCGGGCTGCATTGGCAGTTAAGCGTGAGCGGGTCCGCTCAACCCCTGATACTTCGATGTCAGGCAGCATTTCTGAAAACCCCGGCAAGCAGGACTGCCTGCGCTATTTGATGAAGGCATAGGAGCTACCCCATCATTATACAGATATCGCGGAAGGTATGTAGGACGCAGGGCACCTGGAAGGCGTAATGGTCAAGAACAACTGGAATTCACGCACAAAGCACGAGCTAATCATCGAGGTTTGGGAATATCTCGACTGCGAATCAGTCGGATCGCGTGAGCTGGAACAAATACAGAAAGCGCTTCACCAGCATTTTGGTGAAGGCGCATCGTCCTCCTCCAGTCCGGCATCGATTGCTCGAACTGTGGCAAACGAGGGCGCTCGATTGCGACATCCAGAGGTCTTTGAGTGTGATCGCAGATGGCGTGAGGAAAATTTGAAGAAGTGGGCCCTTCCCGGGACACTCGATTTCTCCGACTTGTCATCTGCTTTTGCGTCCGTTGTGAAGCTTGAAGAAAGACGACTGCAACTTCAGGTCGACTCTGACGACAAAGGCCTCAAAAACCTGCGCGAGGTGGTTGCTGTCATCCGCAAGGATCTATTGCTGAAGGCCCGCAGCAAGATTATTGATGACAGACAAAAAACGCTGCTGAAGGAGGTCTCGCATTGGCTAAGCGTCTGGCTGCAGTCGCCTGAGTTGTTTTCAGATTGGCTGGATCTGCGTCGCCGCTCGCCGGAGTTTCGGAAGAGCTTTGAGGCGGACTAGTCCAATGTCCAAAGTCTTCTCAGCTCCGGGCAGTCACCTAATTTCAGATTTTCTCTGTGCCACCTTTGTGTCCTCTGTGTCTCAGTGGTGAATTCACTCGACAGAGTAACCACAAAGGCACAGAGGACGCACAGAGATTTTCAAACCCAGTCACTGCCCAGCTCCGAGAGACATTGGGACGCTGGACCTTGGATCTTGGACGGGATTTTAATCTTCCTCTTCGCCGCCGCGGATTCTTCCTTCAGCTCTTGATTGCTCAATCACCTTGTGAGCGAGGTTTCCGGGGACGGGATCGTAATGCGAAAACTGCATGTGAAACGACCCACGCGCAGCCGTAATTGAATTCAGCGTGGATTGATAATTCAGCATTTCAGACATCGGCACTTGTGCTTTGATCATCTGGTTCTTGCCATTCGTCTCCATGCCCTGAACGCGGCCGCGCCGGGAATTGAGATCCCCCATGATGTCGCCGCTGTTCTCCTGCGGGGCGCTGATTTCGACATCCATGATTGGTTCCAGTATTGAAGGCTTCACCTTTTCCATCGCCGCGCGAAACGCCTTACGCCCGGCGGCCCGAAACGAGTGTTCATCCGAATCGACGTTGTGATACGAGCCGTCGATTAGCTGGACCTTGAAATCCACCAGCGGGTAGCCGGCAATGGCGCCAGACTGTGCGGCCTCGATGATGCCCTTCTCGATTGCCGGCCGAAACTGTTGAGGCACTGCGCCACCGAAAATCTTATCTTCAAAAACAAAGCCGCCGCCGCGCGGCAAAGGCTCGAACACTACTTTGCAATCGCCAAACTGCCCACGACCACCGGTCTGTTTCTTGTGACGACCCTGGACCTCAGCTCGCGCCGTAATCGTTTCCTTGTACGGCACCTTCGGCGGATGAAGTGTGACTTCCACGCTGTAGCGCTTCTTCAGTTTTTCGACCACAGTCTCGACGTGTAACTGACCCGAACCGGACAGCAGAAATTCTTTTGTTTGAGCGTCACGGGTGAAGTGCAGGGCCGGATCTTCTTCCAAAATCTTGTGCAGTGCCACGCTGATCTTTTCCTCGTCCTGCCGCGATTTCGGTTCGATAGCAAAGGCGATCGCCGCCTCCGGATAAACGACCGGATCGTAAACGATCGCCGATTGTTTATCACAGAGTGTGTCGCCGGTTTGCGTCTCTTTTAGTTTTACACAAGCAACGATGTCGCCGGCGTGAACTTCAGGAACTTTGTCGAGTTGCTTTCCCTGGATGGAATGCAGCATGCCAAGTCGTTCCATCGTTCCTCTGGAGGAGTTAAGCACCGTGGCATCGTTCTGAAGTTTGCCGCTGATCACCTTCATGACGTTTATGCGGCCGGCAAAAGGATCGGCAATCGTGCGGAAACAATAGGCAGAAAACGGTTCGCCATCGTCATACTTGCGAGCGATTTTTTCTGCGGTTGGCGCGGCGTCAACCGGCAGTCCATACTCAGCCACGTGGTGCGCCGGATCGGGCGCATAGTCGACGATTGCGTTCAGCAACGCGCGCAAGCCGACCAGCGTTGCACCGGAAACTGCGAACACAGGACAGAGCTTGCTGTTGGCAATGGCTTTGTTGATGTTGGGAAGAATATCGGCTTCATCAAGTGTGCCGTTTTCAAAATACTTCTCCATCAGCGCGTCGTCAGATTCAGCAACCAGTTCCACCAATCGCTCGCGCGTCTTGTCAACGTATTCCCGTCCCTCGGCTGGAATCTCAATCTCCTTAGCCTGTCCGTCGGCGCCCAGTTCATAAGCCTTCATGTGTACCACGTCGACGACGCCGCGAAAGTCTTTTTCTTTTCCGATGGGTAGCGTGAAGGGAATGATGGCCCGGCTAAATGTCTTTTGCGCGCTTTCAACCGCGGCGCCAAAATCAGCGTGTTCCTTGTCGAGCTTTGTCACTACCATCATTCGCGGAACAATGAATTCGTTTGCGAACGCCCAGGTCTTTTCAGTTTGAACTTCGACGCCCTTAACAGCGTCCACGACGACCAGAGCACAATCGGCCACTCGCAGCGCCGGCCGCGCGTGGGCAATGAAGGCTGCATACCCGGGGCTATCGATAAAATTTATTTTTGTATCCTGATGTTCTAAATGAGCGACGGCGGTATTGAGTGTAATCTTGCGGGCGATGGAATCTTCTTCATAGTCAGTAACAGTAGTACCCTCTTCAACTTTACCCCAGCGAGGTGTGGCTCCGGCGACGTAGAGAAGCGAACTAATCAGTTGCGTCTTCCCCACGTCGCCGTGTCCGATGACCGCGAGGTTCCGAATAAATTCCGTAGCGTAGGCTTTCATAAGAATGAGTCCTTTCAGAGAGCTAATTTTAAAGCAGGCACCTGCAGCAGAATAGACATTCTTGTCTGTCGCGCAGCATTGGATTGAACGGCAGGAATGCGTGCCTTACTAATGTTCAGTACCAGTAATTTATCTGACGCTAGAGGCCAAAGGCAAGTAAAGCCAACTTCTGGTACTGATGCAGTTTGACTCGAACTTCACACGATTAGTACCGAAATCAGAACCGGGAGCGGTAGCGACCGGCCAGGGACTCAACGGTTAAATGCACGCAATCATTAGAAAGTTTTTAAAAGAACTTGAGTATTCGGCCGGTCGCTACCGCTCCCGGTTCTGATTTTGTGTTGGCTAAGGCGGACCCAGCCGCTGCCGCGAGGTCGCACTAATTCATTCCATAGCGGGCAGAGCTACGCTGGACTTCGGTCTCCGGTCGCTAGTGACGCATCTTTTTCTACCGAATTGGCATCGAAGTTAAGGAAAAATTGACTCGTTTTAACGGGAGAAGAAAGATGTTTTATCGAAGACTTATTTCGTCTGTTGCAATGGTGGTGCTCGGGCTAACGCTCGTGGCGCCGACGTTTGCGTCAGGCTCGACCAACGAAATCCCCAAGGACAAAAGAAACACAACTGTAACTAATACGCAGGTTTTGGAGCCGATCAATCTTGCCGTGCTGGTGCAGGACGACCTTATCTCGCAAGTCGGCAATGAACTTGAACGTACGCGCGAATTCATTCGCTCATTGCCCAATGGTTCGCGTGTAATGGTGGGCTATATAACCACCGGAACCCTGCAGGTGCGCCAGCCGTTCACCAGCGATCTGGACAAGGCCGCTCGCTCTTTGCGCATTCTTAGTTCCAGTACCGCCGCTTCACCATTTAACCCTTACGTCGAAGTGCTCGAAGCCTTACGTCACTTTAAAGCAAATGACAAAGGCAAGAATGCGGTGTTGCTCATCTCGGATGGGCTTGACACTTCGAGAGGGTTTGATTCGACGAGTGCGGGACACACAATCGACCTCGAGCGGGCGATTGATAAAGCGAACCAGGGCGGCGTCGCAGTCTATGCCTTCTACGCGCCTTCAGTGGGGTTGACCAGCCGCAGCGGCATTGCTGCGAGCTACGGCCAAAGCTCACTCAACCGGTTAGCCAACGACACCGGCGGCAAGGCGTTTTTTCAGGGCACAACGGGCTTCGTCAGTTTCGATGCGTACTTTAAGAACCTGACACGCACTCTCAACGAACAGTATGCCCGCGCCTTTTAACCCGAGCGCGTGATTACGCAGAACAGCAATCCGCCTACATTAGTGACACCGTCGCAGAACAATCTGCGGCGGTGTTTCTGCGTAAGGCGTTAGTTGCTTGCGGCGGCTTTGCAGCTTTCCGTGCGGTAAGCCTACGGCTTACCGGGAACTGTGGCCTCTTGTCAGAGCCGCCTCTTACTTTTCCTCCGAGTGTTTGTGCAAAAGTTGCTTGGATTGTGCCGAAGCGCGGTGATAAAGTTGGGCAGAGAAATTCAGGCTGCGGCGGTTTCTATGTTCTAGGTTGACAACGCAAACTAAGAGTTTACGTTACGTAGTTGGCTGGCAACGTGCGCGAATACTGTCTCATCGTCGAAGGGGCTTATCTTACGGAATCGGAAGCCGAGCACGCCCTGCGCGATCCCTTCATCGAAGACTGGGTCGAACAGACCGGACACTTCAAAATCCACAACATGAATGAAATTCAAGTCACTGCTGGGGTGACGCTCGGCTCTCTGGGAGTGGTGATGCTCGACGAGCGCTTGTTTGAAATCGCCAGCGCCGATGCAGCACACCCATTGACTGAATTAAAAGCAAAGGGCGTTGCCGAAGCTCTAAAGCGGCAGGACATGTTTGACGAGGTCGAGGTTAAGCCGCGCGACGAGGCCGAAGAGCTAATCCAAGACGAGTCCTCACCTGACTCGGAATCAGAGTGACAGAAAAGACAGAAACGTTTGTCGGTGGCCGCGTGATGGTTGCCGTTGGTGACATCACCAGTCATGATGTTGACGTAATCGTAAACGCGGCAAACTCTTCGCTGCTGGGCGGTGGTGGCGTCGATGGCGCGATCCACCGGGCCGGTGGGCCGGCAATTCTGGCAGCTTGTCGCGAGATTCGTCGAACACAGTATCCTCACGGACTTCCCACCGGCGAGGCTGTGATCACAACGGCAGGGAATTTACATTCTGAATACGTCATACATACGGTTGGGCCAGTCTATGGACAACACAGCGGTCGCGAGCCCGAGCTGTTATCAGCGTGCTACCAGCGGTCGCTCGAACTCGCCGTGCAGCATTCGTTAACATCGATAGCCTTTCCGGCGATTTCGACTGGAGTCTTTGGTTATCCTCCGGCCGAAGCCGCAGCGGTATCATCGAAAGCAATACTGGACTTTCTCGTTGCTGATGAGACTGTGGCAGAAGTGCGACTGGTCTTCTTTTCGGTTGCCGCCGCCGAAACTTTTCTGCAGCATCACAAATTCAGCTAACCGTCCCGTTGCAGTTTTAGGCTAGCGGTTCAGAGTTCAGCCTTTAGGCTGCGGTTCGGCTTCTGAACCAAAAACGCAAGCTAAAGCTTGAACTCTAAACTGCATGAGTCCCGACGAACCGCTCAGTTGTGTTATAAGAACCGCTTTGTTTTGCTCTGTGGACAAATGGCTTCCAGTCTTTCGACGACCAATGAGCTCAGTACCACCACGCGGGTAATGACTTCATCACGTGACTAATACTAATGATTGAAACTATCGAACAATTGACCACTGACAAATCAAGCACAACTTCAACGATACCTTCGCCGCTTCAAGCGCTTGAGCGACTCTCCTGGAATTATTGGTGGAGCTGGTCCTCAGATGGCGCCGGCGTTTATCGCGATCTCGACGCCGAACTGTGGGACCAGGTGGAACACAATCCGCGTTTATTGCTTTCGCAAGTTTCTGAATACAGGCTGGCCGAGATGGCCACCGATCCGGTTTACGTAGGTCGTATCAGGAAGCTGTCAGATCAGTTTGACGAATACATGCGCGACGCCCGGTCCGGGATTACCAGCGAACATCCGGTCGCTTATTTTTGCGCCGAGTATGGCGTCCACAATTCACTGCCGCTGTATTCGGGCGGCCTGGGAGTGTTGGCTGGAGATCATCTCAAATCGGCGAGTGATCTACGCCTGCCGCTCGTTGCGGTCGGTCTGCTTTATCACTACGGTTATTTTCGTCAGCGTCTCGATCGCCTGGGCTGGCAGGAAGAATTTTACGGTGAGACAAACCCGGCTCAGTTACCGCTGCATCCGGTTGCCGCGGAAGACGGTAGTTTGTTGACTGTTGAAGTCTCTATTCGCGAGCGCACTGTGCGGGCGCAAGTTTGGCGCGCCGACATCGGTCGCGTTCCCCTTTACCTGCTCGACACGAATATTCCGGCAAACGATGAAACGGACCGTTGGGTTACGGGCCACTTGTATGGCGGGGACCGTGAGACTCGAATCGTTCAGGAGATGTTGTTGGGAATCGGTGGCGTGCGGTTATTACGCAAACTTGCCGTCGAGCCGGCCGTTTTCCATCTCAACGAAGGCCACAGCGCTTTTCTCACGCTGGAGTTGGCGCGTGAGTTGGTTCAGTCCAAAGGCATAAGTTTTTCTAAGGCGGCGGCGCAGGTACGCGAGCGATGCGTCTTCACCACTCATACGCCCGTTGCTGCCGGAAATGACGAGTTTGAGGTTGAGCTACTAAGTCGTTCGTTCGGCACCAGCTTCGAAGCAGAGCTGGGTTTGAGTCATGAAGAATTCATTGCGCTCGGCCGCGTCAATCCCGAGAACTCAAAGGAACCTTTCGGCTTAACGCCGCTGGCAATTCGCATGTGCCGTTCTACCAACGGCGTGAGCCGCAAGCATGGCGAAGTTTCCCGCGCGCTTTGGCAGAAACTCTGGCCTGAAGCCACGATTGAACAAGTCCCGATTACACACGTAACCAACGGCGTTCACGCACCCACCTGGGTCGCTCCTTTACTGAGATCACTTTTCGAAAAGCATATCGGCGACGACTGGCAGATGAAGATGCATGACGCTGCGGAATGGGCTGAAGGCGTTTCGCAAATCCCCGACGGAGAATTATGGGCGGCACATTTACTTTTGAAGGAGCGGCTGGTCGCTTTCATTCGTCAACGATCTTTTCTTGCGCGGCTTACTGCGGCGGAGTCTGCAGAATCAGTCGAAGCGGCGCGTAGCATGTTTGAGCAGGGCGCGCTGACGATCGGTTTTGCGCGACGAGCGGCTGGTTACAAACGCTGGAACCTGGTACTAAAAGATCCGGAGCGGCTGCGCAAAATTATTAACAACGGCGATCGTCCCGTCCAGTTTGTGTTCGCCGGCAAAGCGCATCCTCAGGATCAGGAAGCCAAAGTTATTCTGCAACAGGTTGCACAGTGGGAGAGCAGCGCTGGCGTTGGCCCGCGATCCGTGTTTCTTCAAAACTACGATCACGAAATTGCGCGGCAGTTGGTGCAGTCAGTAGACGTCTGGCTGAACGTTCCACGAAGACCGCTGGAAGCCTCAGGGACGAGCGGAGAAAAGGTTGCGATGAACGGCGGACTTAATTTGTCGGTATTGGACGGCTGGTGGCTCGAAGGCTACGACGGTACCAACGGATTTGCGGTGGGCAATGAATTGGGAGCGAAAGAAAACGCGGATATTGATGCGAGTGATGCGGAGTCTCTTTACCGAGTTCTGGAAGATGAGGTGGTGCCGCTTTACTACGATCGCGACAGCGAAGGACTGCCTCGCAAATGGATCGCAATGATGAAAAATTCCATTGCTACGCTGGTGCCCGAGTTCAATAGTGATCGAATGGTCGGGGAATACGCGCGGCGAATCTATCAACTCTGAACTGCGGGTGAAAGCACAAAGTGTGTGATGAAGGCGTCAGCGGAACCCAGCGCAGGACCATGCCGCGGAAATGATTAAGTCTTTTCTGTGCATCCTCCGTGTCCTCTGCGTCTCTCCACCACAGAGGCACAGAGTTAACTGAAGTTGCACAGAGAGGAATATTCCAAACCACTCTTTGGCAGAGCTCACATAGATGAATTCCTTACCTTTGCATCAAAGATATCCCTGGCGACTTTTTTGGTTCTTGCTCGTAGCCGAGGTCCTCGCCGCCGTCGCAATTATTCCAATTGCTAAAGACATGCTTGGCGCTGTCGTTGTTAAGTTAGAGCGCCCACCCATTCCCCTGCCGCTTTTGATCCTGATTGGCGCTGTTCAGAATCTGGCGCTGCTTGGAATTACTTTGTGGCTTGGCTTAAAGCTTTCCCGGCGACTAGGCTTGCGAATGCCTTTACTCGAATCCTTTGCCGGCGAGAAGCCTGCGGCGAGTGTACGTCTTGCTCCAATTCTCGCGTCGGGGTTGCTGGTAGGTATCGTTCTCGGGGTAATACTTGTCAGTTGTTTGTTGCTGCTCGCGCCGCGACTTCCAAACCTTCCCTTTCTGATCGCAGCCAGACTTCCGATCTGGAAACGCTTTCTGGCTTGTTTCTACGGCGGTATTTACGAAGAGTTGTTAACTCGGTTGTTCTTATTATCGACGATTGCCTGGATCGTAAATCGAACCTGGCGAAGACCGACGCCGCAACTTTCAAACTTTGCGTTCTGGTTCGCAAACATTTTTACAGCTATTGCCTTCGGCCTGGGCCACCTGCCTTCGGCATCACTCTTCATGCCGATAACTGCCATCGTCGTCGTTGCGGCATTGTTGCTCAACGGTATCGCCGGAATCGCGTTTGGTTATCTTTTCCGGACACGCGGACTGGAAGCGGCGATGATTGCCCACTTCACGGCAGACTTTTTTATTTATGTAGTCGGCGCCGGGTTTATAAAGCAGTAAAGCTATTCGAAAGCGTGTTCGCGTTTTTTTCTAATCTCAGCAATTTTGGTCGAGGTCTATTTCAGATTCCGCTGTGCACCTTTTGTGTCCTCTGTGCCTTTATGGTGAACCATGCGTAAAAAGCCAACCACCAAGACACAGAGAGAACATAGAGGAGGCACAGAGAATCCTGAATTCCAACCATTCTGCAATTTGCTTGATACGCCTCTCCCTCGCTTTCGTATGTTAGACTAACCCTCGCTTCGGAACTGGATCCCCATGAAATACTGCACCGTTTGCAAATCCAAATTTGAAGACAATGTCAGCTTCTGCCCCACTGACGGTGAGGTGCTGGAAGACGATCCCGCCTCGTTCGTTGGCTCAGTGCTCGATGGGCAGTATCAAATAGAATCGTTGCTTGGCAAGGGTGGCATGGGAGCGGTCTATCTGGCTCGACACATCCTGCTTGGCGATCGCGTCGCTATAAAAATCCTGCCGCCGGAAGTCCGAAACAATGCCGAATGGCTGCGCCGGTTTCGCCGCGAAGGGCAGGCGGCGCGACGATTTCGTCATGCCAACGCTGTGACGGTTTACGATCTCAGGACCGCCGGCGACGGCACCATTTACATGGTGATGGAATACGTCGAAGGCCAAACCCTTGATGCTGAACTGAAAAGGCGGGGACGCTTTAACGCCGGCGAAGCTTTAGAAATTCTCGAGCCCATCATGAGTGTCCTGAACACGGCCCACGCTATGGGTGTTGTTCACCGCGACCTCAAACCCGAAAACATAATGATTGGCAAGGCGCAGACCGACGGCCAGACACCGATCAAGTTGCTGGATCTTGGCATTGCCAAAATGCGCGAAATCGCCGGTGTTGAAAGTAGCGGCACAACGGAACTGACGATGGCGGGACAGGTTCTCGGCACGCCTTATTACATGTCGCCGGAGCAGTGGGGCGAATTATCGCGTGACGGCAATCCTGAGATCGACGGACGCACCGACATCTACAGCCTTGGCTTAGTCGCGTATCAGATGATTAGCGGTCAACGGCCCTATGCTGCCGCGACGCTGCATGAATTGCGACGCGAACATCTCTCAGTCACTCCCGCGCCGTTAACTGAAAAGGTGCCGGACGTCCCATTGGCTTTCAGCAAAGCAATTGAGCGAGCGATTTCGAAAGATCGTGGCGACCGACAGTCAACCGCTGGCGAGTTCGCAGCTCAGTTGCGCGCGGGACTCGCCGATGGGACCGCGCCAGGGAGTTCTGGTAGAGCGTTTCCTGATATTCCTCAGGCGCAGAGTTCGTCCGCGCCCACTCACGGATCGCCCGGAGGGATTACCTCCGATGTCAACGCCGCCACGATTTTGACTGTGGAGGCTGTTCCCACCTCACCGCCGGGTGCGCCCCCGATCAAACCAACGCCAGCGCCACGTGCGGCGCAGGACTCACCACGTCCCGAGGCCGCTGCAAACGACATGCAGTCCGTTGTCACAGTTGTACGGCCGCCAAAGCCATACGTGGAGCCGCCGAGCCCGCGCATAGAACCGAAAAAATCTCGCGGCAAGGCGCTGGTTTTCGCCGGCGCAGGCGTTCTTCTTCTGGTGGTTGTTGTAGTGGCCGTAGCGGGAATTTTTGCGCTTAACTGGTTCAAAACTAAACCCGACGATAGTTCAACAACCGGAAAGAACAACACGGCGGTCAAAGCAAATAATGGTTCAACCGGAACGAGTGGGGTCAACGCCAACGAATTCGGCCGCTATTGGCTCGAAGTGTTGCCGAACGAGCTTATGGCGGAGCCAAAGCAAGTTGCTGGAGCCTCGCCACTCGCGTCTGGACAAGCCTTTAAGTTTCATTTCCTGATCGGGCAGAATGGGTATCTCTATATCGTCGGACCAGGGAACGAAAATCAGCCCACCGCGTTTCTGACACAGAAGCCGGCGGAAATTTCGGGGTTGGATTCTAACGAAGTATCAAAGGGAAGTGATTTTAGTTTTCCCAGCGGCATTGAACATTGGCTGGAGCTGGATAAGAAGCCCGGGACGGAAGACTACACGATAATTTTTTCGCCCGAACAGTTGACGGAACCAGCGTTTTTGAATTCACGGGTGACGCGAAAACCGCTAACGGACACGGAACGGCAGGAACTCAAGGACTTTCTGGGGAAATACCAAACGACCCAGCCGGTGACTCAAATTAACGAGAGCGATGCGGCAGCGCCTTTCGTTACAATAAAAGTGCCGCAGTCGGGAAGTTCTGGCGCTCCGGTTATTTTTCAGATTCGCATCCAACATAACTGATGGGAGTTGTGCGTGAGAAACCAGTAGTTCAGAGTTCGGCCTTCAGGCTGCTGGCTTCAATTTACAATCCAAGCTAAAGCTTGAACTCTAAACTGCTTGAGAGCTGCTTGTCTTATCTTGAAGGAGAATCTCGATCATGAAAGTGAAGGTCATCTTTCTTAGTTTTATAATTGCGGTGGCGGGGTTGGTTTCGATAGCGGCGTTCGCCCAGCAGGACGAAGATGTTCGCGGCGCGTTTATGACTACGCGGCCCAAAGTCACAGGCAAGGTCACGGGCGAGTCTTCGGGAACGACAAGACCCAGCCGTCGACGCCCGAAACCAGCCCCCACACCAAAGGAGACCGTCAAGAAAAAGACTGATCGAACTCCATCCCCAAATCCTCCGACGAAACTTAACACTGCCCGACTTGGTTTGGGCCTGACGCTTTTCATGCGCGACTCAAACGGTCACGCGATACGAACGGACCCTAGCCATGAGTTTCGCAAAGGGGATCACATAAGGGTTTTGATCGAGACAAATGCCGATGGCTATCTTTACGTGTTCAATACTACCGACGGCGGACAGCCCGTAATGATCTATCCGGACCCGGAGTTGGACGAGGCGGGCAACTATTTTCAGGCTCACGTTCCATTTGACCTTCCTTCGAGTCTAGCTGCGGAAGAACGACTCCGATGGCTCACATTTGACGAGCACCCGGGCGATGAAAGGGTGTATTTCGTCTTCACGCGCGAGCCGTTGAATGCAGTGCCGATTGAAGATGATCTCCTCACCTATTGCCGCAATGGAAAGTGTCCCTGGAGCCCGGGGGCTGATGTTTGGGCGCAAATTCAAGCAGAGATGAACGCCGCGGTAAAAGTTGCTAAAGTTGGCGGGTTGGGAACTACGCAGACTTCAACCGAGGAGCAGGCGGTTGTCCGGGGTATTGGTCTCAACCGTAACGATCCCGAGCCGTCGTTAATAATGTTGACCGCTTCAACGAACAAGAACATCCTGGTCGCAACCCTGGATCTAATTCATAAATCCGCAAGTCTCTCAGGACAAGTGAC
Source organism: Pyrinomonadaceae bacterium (assembly GCA_035941655.1). Taxonomy (GTDB): domain Bacteria; phylum Acidobacteriota; class Blastocatellia; order Pyrinomonadales; family Pyrinomonadaceae; genus PSRF01. The sequence continues at coordinate 29,425 of DASZDU010000310.1, forward strand.
TACAACAGGACCGGCCAATTGAACGCGAAGCTGCAAGAAAAGTTATATCTGTTTAGAGAGCGGACTTGTCCGCCTGCTAGGCGCGGGTACAAGTGCCCTATTTAAACAGGCACGTCTGGGTTCTCTGCCAAGGGGAAGGAGCAATACATTGAAGTTAACGGCTAAAACATTCACCGTTTTGGTATTGAGTGCGAGTTTATTGTGCGGTGTGAGCGTAACGTTATTTTCCAATGAGATCGCGGGCGCTACTACTTCACCGGTGCAGCAAACCGATCAGGCCGGCACCGCTTTGCATGAGGGCCGCCGCCTGCTCAAGCGAGGAAAAGCGGACCAGGCACTGGGCCAACTGCAAACGGCGCTGAACCTTTACACGACGGCAAACAATCGTAAGGGCATCGCTGCCGCGCATAACGAATTGGGAGACCTGTATCTGCGGCAGGGACAGAACAAAACCGCGCTCGCTCATTATCAACAGGCCTATGACGCGCTCGCCGGCGCAGTTATTAAGGAACAAAAAAACGCCGCCGCTGCCGGTACTGCGGCCAGCATCGTTCCAAGTTCAAAAGCCGGCACAGCAGTCGACACGGCGGCGAGCGCCAGCGATACGGGCTTCAACGCCCAACTGCTGCTGGCCAAGATCGGCGATACCAATTACCGGCTGGGAGAGTTGCGGACTGCAGCTGCTTCTTATTCGCGAATGACTCCCAGGAAGCCAGAGAGTGCTGCGAAAAAAGCCGGCGGCATGTTTGGCAGATTGGCGCCGTCGATCGTCCTGGGTAATACAACGGATAGCGCCGTCGTCGGTTCGGCAGCAGGCGCAGTTGGTGGCGCTTTGGTTGCCAAAAACGAGCTGGATCAATATCGGACTTCGATCATTTACATGACTTACGAGGTGGGTATGGGTCGCATTGCCTTCGCCGAGAATGATCTCGAGACGGCGCGAACTCACTTTCAAAATGCGGCCGACGCGAGTAAAGGTGCGTTGCCGATGATCGCTAACCTGGGCCAGACGCGGCGTTTTCGCACGGCTGCCCGCACCAATCTCGCCGATGTTGCGCTACGCCAGGTTGATTACAAAAACTCCGTGAAGCTGTACGAGCAAGCGGCTAAAGGCGCCAAGGACGACAAACGCCTGGACTTGATGTGGCCGGCCCAACTCGGAATGGGCCGCAGTCAATGGGCACTGGCTGGACAAGAGAAGGATGCTAAGAAGTCCATCAAGCTGAGGGAAACAGCCCTGGCAAACTTCAACGATGCAATTGCCACCGTTGAAACCTTGCGTGCGGGCAGTCTCCGAGCCGATGAATCGCGCACGATTTTTCTGAGTACGACCAAGGATGTGTTCGATGATGGCGCGAGTGCATTCGCTGAAATGGCTTTGTTAAGCGCAGGAGCTCCGGGAGCGCCGGCGGCAAACAGCGCCGAGGC
>DASZDU010000311.1:0-5606 GCA_035941655.1 Pyrinomonadaceae bacterium
GGCATCAATCTCATCCAGGAAGGCGGTCCCCAGTCCGTTCTGTTTCTCTTCGTAGTAAAGGGTTGCTTCTTTTAACTCGGAAAGCGCGGCTGAGGTAACTCTGTACTTCGTCATTTCCTAATGGAGGAGCGAAGTTCTTCCAGTGCGGGCGGCCCATCAACGGCAGGTAATTCGCCGCGTTCAAACGCATCGATTCGATCTTCCGATTCCGCGGCCCATTTCGCTTCGATTTCCTTCACGTGTTCCGCGTCGAGACTGTCCCAAAGCAGATCAATCAACGATGCTCGTTCAGCTGGTTTGAGTTTTTGAATCTCGTTCTGAATGGATGTAAGGCTCATGGCCGAAATAATCATAGTAATCCATTCTGCTGTCAAGAACTGCCGATGAGGACTCGTTGACGGTGTCACAGTAAGCTATAATTGCCCAACGAAATCATGCACGAAGTTCAACACTGTGGGAATCCACGTTGCCCGATTTCGTCATCATAAAGCAAGCTGGTTACTCAGAGGTCTGAAATATATGGCTGCAAAATCGCCCGGTTCGAAACTGAAATCCTACCATCCAAAAGCAATCGTAATGGCGCCACCCGAACAGCGTAAGCATCTTTTGCGCAGATTTTGGCTGCCCGCAGTTTTGTTGTTGGCGCTCGCCGCGGGCGGATTAACAGGCATCATTGCCGCGTATCAGCTCAACTATTCCCGCGCCGCAAACGAGGTCGCCTCCCTGGCAACCTATCGCCCCAGCGTTGTGACTCGCGTTTACGCCGACGACGGCGAGACAGTGATCGGAGAGTTTGCCCTCGAGAAACGAATCCCGCTCAAGTATGACGAAATTCCACCGGTCATGAAAAACGCGATCCTTGCGGTTGAGGACGCGCGCTTTTACGACCACGTCGGTATCGATCCAATTCGCATCATTGGCGCCGCCTGGAAAAACCTGACCAGCGACAAAGTTGAGGGCGGCTCGACGTTAACGCAGCAACTGGCGAAGAATCTGTTCCTCTCAAAGGAACAAACGCTCAAACGGAAAATGAACGAGTGGGCGTTGGCGCTGCAAATCGAACGCTACTACACCAAGAACCAGATCATGGAGCTTTACGCGAACCATATCTTCCTTGGTGCGAACGCTTACGGAGTTGAAGCCGGCGCCGAAACCTACTTCGGTAAACCAGCCAAGAACCTGACTATCGGCGAAGCCGCGTTGCTCGCCGGCGTACCGAAAGCGCCGAGTGAATACTCGCCGACTTCCAATCCGACCCGGGCAAAAGAGCGTCGCGATCTGGTGCTTGATTTGATGGCGAAGAACGGCTTCGCAACTCAGTCAGAAGTAGACGCTGCCAAGGCTAAACCGATCCAACTAGCAGACACCGCTTACTATCAATCGCAACCGAAGTCGAGTGCGTTTGATTATCCAGTTGAAAATGTCAGGCAGGAGCTGGAAGACAAATACACGACGCGCGTGGCCCAGGGGGGTCTTTCCGTTTACACCACCATCAATGTCGCGGCGCAAAAGAAAGCCTATGAAGTAGTGCGCGCCGGCTTGCGCCGTTATGACAAATCGCACAGCGGCTGGCGCTCGAACTATCGGCTCATTCCTTCTGCGAATGGACAACCGACTCCACAGGAAATTAGCAACTACAAAGATCCTGATTGGTATGGAAATGACTACGAGCCGGGTCGTTACTTGTCAGGACTCATCTCAAAGATAGACCGCGCCCGGAACGAAGCTACCATAAGATTCGGCAACTACACGGCCACGGTTGGTCCATCGGACATGGGCTGGTCTAATCGCCAGCCGAAAGACGAATTGAAGCCCGGTTACCTGGCGGAGTTTAAGATCATCGATGTCGATGAAAAGAGCCGCCGGCTTAAGGTTGAACTTTCGCAGGTGCCTGCCGTGGCAGGCGCGATGATGACGCTGAATGCCAGGACCGGTGAAATCTTAACGATGATTGGTGGGTACGATTTTTACAGTGCCAGTAAGTTTAATAACGCGACTCAGGCCTATCGGCAGACGGGTTCATGCTTCAAGCCATTCATCTACACCGCGGCTGTCGAATGGGGAATGACGCCCGACACGACCGTGAGCGGCGCGCCCATCTCAATTAACAACTGGACGCCGCATAACTATGACGGCTCTTTAGGAAATGGCGACTTGCCGCTGAAGATGGCGCTGGCTAAGTCGATGAATGTTCCGGCGGTCCACCTGCTGCAGACTGTCGGTATACAAACCGGGGCGCAGATGGTCAGGAGGTTCGGAATTAAAGTGCCGATGGCTCCCTACCTTCCGTCGGCTCTCGGTGCGACTGAAGTGCCGTTGGACCAAATGGTCTCCGCATATTCCGCGTTTCCAAATAAAGGCATACGCGTCGAGCCGCATCTCATTCGCAAGGTGCTGGACCGCGATGGGGCCGCGCTCGAAGAGTGGGAGAAGACGACTTACAAGGTTGTAAACGAGTATGTGGCGTTAACGATGGTTTCAATGATGCGTGGTGTGGTTCAGTTTGGCACTGCCACTGCCGCCGGTTCTCTTGGTGTGCCGCTCGCGGGTAAGACAGGCACAGTCAATGATCACACCGACGTTTGGTTCATTGGCTATACACCCACCTATGTTACTGGCGTTTGGATGGGCTACCCCGGCAAGAAGAAACCTTTGGGAAATGAAATGACTGGCGGTGTCGGCGCGCTGCCGTTTTTCATTGATTTTATGAAGGATTTTCTCAAGGACAAACCGAAAGAAGATTTCCCGAAAGCGCCCGGCATGCCGGAAGACATGAAGGAACTTTTCCGCCAGCGGCAACGCGAACTAGCCGCCGAGCGAGCGCAGTTTAATGAAGACGCCGCGAAAGAAGACGACGAAGACAGCACAACTTTACCTGCCGCAACTACTGAACCGAAGTTGGAGCAAATGACCCTGCCGCCTCCACCACGCGCGGAAGAAGGTCCGGCAAATCCGCAACCGCGGACCGAAAGCGTGACGCCGCATGTCGACGGTCCACCACCACCGGCGACACGTCCACGCGAAGCCGATCCGCAAAAGAAGAAGGGAAAGAAAGGCGAGGACGAGCCTGGGTAAATCAAAGGATGAAGGAGGAAGGATGAAGGATGAAGCTACCTCCTGGGCAATCGTTGTTCTTCTTCACACGTCTGACGATCGACACCAATATCGCGATTAGTTCTTCCGCTTCTTTGTGCAACGACTCCAGCTTCTTTGCGGGAAGAATTTTTCCCTCCCCGATTAGCTCTAGCCAATATTGCGTTTCCTCCAGCTCTTGAAGCGCGCCTTCGACTTTGCTGACAAAATCGGCATCAGACTTTGCCCTGCAAGCTTCCCGGTACTGCGCTCCTGGCGAGGTTCCCGACTTCAGGATCTGAAGAGCAATAACTTGGCTCGGACCGCGTTTGGGGAGAGCGGAGTATAGCTTGATTATGCGCAATGCAAACAGCTTCGTGCGCCGTCTTAAATCGGCTTCCATAAGAAAGTCCTTCCTGTAGTCTCAGCAGGTTTTAAGCGGCGGGGTGTTGAAGCGGAATCGTCGATTTTCAGGGCTGGGTCATTACGCTTCTTTCATCCTTCATCCTTCACCCCTCATCCTTTCAGGATGCGTTCCAACGTATACGGCAGCATCTTACGCCACCACGGCCAGTCGTGATCGACGTCCGCGCCCCAGAGATCCAGGTTGTGTGGGATGTTTTTTGCTTTGAGGATGTCCGAGAGGTTTTGGCTGCGCTCCGGCGCTTCATAGTTGCCCTGACCGGAGAGAATGTAGATCGCGTCCGCCTTTTGCAACAGCGGCAGGTAGTAGTCGTCGTTCAAATTGGGAAGATAGTCGGCAGGGTTATTGAAGTAAACGTTATCGTCGTAGTATCCCTTGAGATACGAGCGCACGTCGTAGCTGCCGCTCATCGCGATCACGCCGCGGAATAAATCCGGATGTTTGAAATAAGCGTTGGCGGCGAGGAACGCGCCCAGGCTGGCGCCAGTCGTCAAAGGTCGCGCATCTTCAGCGCCTGAATCGTTGCGGATGAGCGGCAAGACTTCCTCGGTGATGTAGCGATCAAACCGCGTTAGTAACTCGGCCTTGATATGCGCCGGCATCTGTTCGTTTAACAAGCTGTAGCGGTTGACGCTGTTGATGGAGTACGCACGAATCCTGCCGCTTTCGATGTGTGGACGTATGGCGTCGACCAAATGAAAACGTTCATACTCGAGATAGTCAGCGGCAGCGGTAGGAAACATCAATAAAGGCTGACCGCTGTGACCGTAAGCTACCAACGGCATTTCGCTGCTTAGATTTTTACTGAACCAGGATGTGATTCGTCGTTCCATGGAAACCTCTCAGGCGGATGTAGAGTTAAAGTTTCGCAAGCTATTTTTTATTTTCGGCAGTGCGAGATATTCTCTCAGTTAAGGTTTGACTGCAAGCAGCAGTCGAGGGGCTTGCAGTTCAGAGTTCAAGCTTTAGCTTGCCGCATCGAAAAATCACACGGACTAAAGTTGAAAAACTATCCCGCACCAACAAGATCATGACTCCTGAACAATTTCGCGGCCTTGCACTAAAAATGCCCGACGCCATTGAAGGCGCACATATGGGCCACCCAGACTTCCGCGCCCACGGAAAAGTCTTTGCCACGCTCTATCCGGATGGCGAAAACGGAATGGTAAAACTCACGCCCGAACAACAGCGTGATTTCATGGTGGACGATCCTGCAGCCTTCATGCCCGCGAGCGGCGCCTGGGGGCGGCAGGGTTGCACCACGGTCCGGCTCGATTCGGTTGCTGAAGATCAACTGGGCGAGGCGTTGACACTCGCCTGGCAAAACACCGTGAAAAGTGCTGCCAAGCCGAAAACCAAACGCGCCAACATATCCGCAAAACAATCTCGACGGCGCTGAGCAAAATGCAAAAAGCGTCGCCTTGACGCTCTATGCCTCATCTGTTATAAAAATTTCTTCGCGCTCGCGCATGGTTTGAGACTATGTGTGGGCGCTTATTCCGCAGTAGCTCAATGGCAGAGCATTCGGCTGTTAACCGAAGGGTTGTAGGTTCGAGTCCTACCTGCGGAGCCAAAAATTGCAAAAACAAAGGCCACTGCTGAAGTGGCCTTTTGGTCCTCTGGTCAGGGCTTGCAAGAACGCTGGTATGTTCTCGGTATACATATTGGAAAACCCTCAAGGCAAGTTTTACATAGGTCAGACCCAAGACCTTGTTCAAGCTTGCAGGATCACAATCGAACCGATTGCTTTGAAGGTCATTTCACACGAAAGAACGGCCCCTGGAAACTCGTTTGGTCGGAGACTCACAATTCCCGCAGTTCCGCCGTGCAGCGTGAACGCCAAATCAAGCGGATGAAATCCGCCAAGTGGATTCGTGGGAATCTATTGGCGCAGGCTTCTCAGGCTGTTAATCCCGACGAGTCGGGATTGTAGGTTCGAGTCCTACCTGCGGAGCCAAAAATTGCAAAACAAAGGCCACTGCTGAAGTGGCCTTTTGATCTTATGGGCAGTGCTTGCAACAAGGCTTGTATGTTCTCGGTATCAATACGGCTTTGCCTCAAAAGTCATAAACATATTTTTTCGGCTGTGCCGCCGGATGTGCGGCGGTGG
>DASZDU010000312.1:0-23324 GCA_035941655.1 Pyrinomonadaceae bacterium
CAACAGTGCGGTTACGCCAAACGTCAAAGGATCGCGCGGCCGCACTCCGTACAGCATGGTCGTGAGGCTTTCCAGATACTTCGTCAACACATAAGCGCCGGCCAGTCCCAAAGCCACGCCAATCAGAATTAGAAGCATCCCCTGCTTCAGAATCATTTTCAGCACGTTTCCGCGGTTTGCTCCGAGGGCCATGCGAATGCCGATTTCGTGAGTGCGTTGCGACACTGAGTAGGCGACCACGCCATAGAGTCCGATGGCCGCGAGCTGCTGGGCGAGCAAACCGAACAGGCTTAGCAGTTTCGCAAACAAGCGTTCCATTGCCAGCGTTTCATCGGCCTGATCAACCTGTGTTTTGAAATCATTTAACGGCAGGTTACTGTCGACTTCACGCACCGCCTGACGAATTCCAGAAATGATGGACTCCGGATTTCCATTGGTGCGCACTTCGAAAGTCATCGTTCCGACCGAACTCAACTCCTGCTTCCATGGCAGGTAAGCTGTCGCGGGTGTATCGTCGCGTTGGCGAGTGTATTTGGCGTCGCGCGTAAGCCCAACGATTTCAACCTCGCTCGTCTTCTCGGAATCAAAACCAAAGCGCTGTCCAATCGGGTTTACGTTGGCAAAGTGCTTTTGGGCAAACGCCTGATTCACCACTGCGACCCTGGGACTGCGCGCATCATCTTTTGCGCTGAGGCTGCGTCCGAGCAGTAGCGGTATCTCCATCGTCTCGAGAAAGTTTTCGCGCACCTGGTGCAAATAGACAGTCCCACTCTGTTTTACCTTTCCATCTGCGTCCGCAACCGAGGTCGGAAAAAACAATGAGCGGTCGCTTGATGCCTGCGCCAGCAGAGGGACTCGTGAAAATGTGACTGATCGCACGCCCGGGACCGCCTCAAGCCGATCGAACATCTGCTGATACAAGTTCGCCAGCCGTTCGTCCTTGTAGCCGATCAAGTTGGGACTAACTTTAAAGAGGAGAAGGTTGCGCGAGTTGAAACCTGGATCGATGCGTTGCAGGTTGATCAGCGTTCGAACCAGCAGGCCCGCGCCAATCAGCAACAGAAGAGATATCGATACCTGAGCCACCACCAGTGAACTGCTCAAAAAAGAACGCGAAGTTGCGCTGGAGGATCTGCTGTCTTTGAGCGCCGGCGTCAGATCAAGTCGAGTAGCGCGCAGAGCCGGCATCAGGCCAAAGACGATGCCAGTCACCAGCGATAGGCCAAACGTAAAACCGAGCACGCGGAGATCCAGACGAGGATTCAGTGTGCTTCCGATCCCATCCCAATCGCTCACCGCCAACAAGCCATCCTTGATCCAAAGCGCGAACAACACCCCCACCGCGCCACTGATTACTGCCAGCAACAAACTTTCTGTCAGCAGCTGGCGAATCAATCGCCGGCGGCTTGCCCCCAAAGCCAACCTCACCGCAATCTCGCGGCGGCGCGATGACGCGCGTGCCAGCAGAAGGTTGGCGACATTGGCGCAGGAAATGACGAGCACCAATATCACTACACCAAACAATAATTTGAGCGGTCGCTCGTAAAACTTGAGGCTGTTTATTTCGCCCTGACTGCCTGAAATCAGTGCCAGATGCGGATAGTCTTTCGTCTCCAAAGGCTTAACCGGTACCTGGGCCGCAACTTGCGCATGGCGCTCCAGCCGATGATCCAGCACGGACTGGATGAACACGCCTTCAAGAGCCGCGCGAGCTTGTTCGGCGGTTGCACCGGGTTTCAGCCTGCCCATTAACCGCAACCACCATATTCCCGCGCCCTTCATTCTCGAGCGCTCGCCGGCAATCTGTGGCTCAAGCGCGATCGGTATGAAAATGTCCTGCGCTGAACCGGCACCACTCGTACCCTCGAAGCCTGGAGGTGTGACTCCGATAATGGTGAAGGCGACGTTGTTAAGATTTACCTGTTTACCAACTACGGATTGATCGATGCCAAAACGCTTCTGCCAATAACGGTGGCTAAGCACAACAACTGGCCTGGCAGCAACCCCGTCGTCCGCGTCCTGGATGGTGCGTCCGAGAGAAGCCGGCACGCCGAGGGCATTAAAGTAGTTACCTGAAACCGCCTGCCCATTAGCAACATCGGCTTGCCCGTCGGCGTTTAGGTTCAGACTGATCGAGCCATAAGCGAAGACGTCGGAAAACGGAGTTTGCTGCTCCCTAATTCGCGTGAAGGTTAGATAGGGAAATGACGTCCTAACGGGCAGTCCCGTCGTCTCATCCCTCCTCGTGCTGCCGGTATAACCCCCGGGGCTGAACTCCTGGCTCGAGGTGGTTGTGAACAGGACCAGCTGATCGGGATCTTTGACTTGCAGTTTTTTCAGGAGGACTGCATCAACCACACTGAAGAGCGCAGTGTTCGCGCCAACTCCCAACGCCAGCGTTAACACCGCGACGAGCGTGAACCCGCGATTCCTGGCCAGCATCTGCAAGCCGTACCGCAAATCCATTAATAGTGTTCCCACCTGATCCTCCAACTTTTGGAGTGCGCTGACCTGTCAGCGCTTTGGTTCCGCGGCGGCCTGCCGCCGTAATCTCGCAGAGCAACTCAAGCCAACCGTGGTCGCGACCGGTCGCGACCGAACAAAGCGCCGACAGGTCCGCGCACTCCAAAAGTTCACTCGTATCTCAGAGCCGTTAACGGATCGACCTTCGTGGCCCGGCGCGCCGGCAGGTAGCAAGCCAGCAAGGCGACAAACATTAGTAACAACGTGATGACTACAAACGTCCCCGGATCAGTCACGCTTACGCCGTAGAGCAGAGTCCGGAGCAACCGCGTCAGTGCAAACGACGCGACTAAACCGACGGCTATGCCAATCGAGATCAGCAGCATTCCCTGTTTGAGAATCATCCTCAATACATCGCCGACCTGCGCTCCCAGGGCCATGCGAATACCAAATTCATGCGTGCGTTGCGTGACGCTGTAAGCCGTGACGCCGTAAATACCCGCGGCGGAAAGCAGCAACGCAATGCCACTAAAAAGGCCCAGCAGGAAAAAATTAAAGCGTGGTTGCGTGACGGCTTCGTTCACGATGGTTTCCATGGTCTTGACGTCGGACACTGCCGCCGACTTGTCTACTTCCGCTGCAATCTGACGAACCGAGGCGGCCACGCTGGTGGGCTCAACCGAAGTGCGGACCACTACGAACATATTTCTGAAGCTGTCTTGCAGTGCCGACAGGTAAAATTCCGGCATGGGAGGTTCACGCAGTTCAATACTTCGGACATCGGCGGCGACCCCGACGATTTCCCACCAGACCGGCTGTCCCTTCGCATCGTTGTTGCCAAGACCGATTTTTTTACCCAACGGGTTTTCATTGGGAAAGTCGCGACGCGCCAGCGCTTCATTGATGATGATCACGAGCGGAGCAGTTTCTGTGTCGCGATCAGTGAATGCCCGGCCCTGCACTAACGGGATGTTCATGGTGCGGAAATAGTCTGTGCTCACGGTGCGATAGTTGGCGCCGGGCCACTTGTCGATAGTCTGAGGGGGGCGGCCTTCAATTCTGAAACCCGCAAAAGGGCCCTTATCCAGAGGTAGTGTGTTGATGGCGCCCACCGCTTGAACACCGGGGATATCGCTGGCCCGCTGAATTACCTGGTCGTAAAAGGCGATGTAGTCAGCGTCGCGGGTGTATTTGCTGCCGGCGGGAGACAGCTGCAGGGTGAGCACCTGTTGCGGGCTAAAGCCGGTGTTCACCGATTGCAATTGCAGGAAACTGCGAAATAAGAGACCGGCGCCGACAAGCAACACAACCGACAACGCAACCTCGCCAACGATAAGTAGACTGCGCAGGCGGTGGTGACGCAGACTGCCGGATGCGCCGCGCCCGCTCTCTTTCAACGACTCCTGAACGTCGGTCTTTGAAATCTGCAGCGCCGGCGCGAAGCCAAAAAGGATCCCCGTCAACACCGAAGCAAGCAGTGTGAATCCAAGTACGCGCCAATCGAGAGCGATTTCGCCGAGGCGCGGGAAATCGCGCGGCAAGAGTCTGGTCATGGCAGCTACTCCCCACAAGGCGAGTAAGAGCCCAATCGCTCCACCGGCCAGGGCGAGCAGCAGGCTTTCGGTAAGCAACTGCTGCATCACGCGCAGGCGTGAGGCACCGAGCGCGGTGCGAATGGCCATTTCTCTCTGTCGTGTGGCTGCGCTTGCCAGCAGCAGGTTTGCGACATTCGCGCAGGCGATGAGCAGAACGAAACCGACTGCCCCGAATAACATCAACAACATCGGACCAGTCTCACCGACCAAATAGTCATGCAATGAATAGACGCGATTGAAACGGCGATTGTTTGATTCGGGATACTGTTGACGCAGACGCGCGGTGATGGTTTCAATTTCACTTGCCGCCTGAGCTAGCGGCACGCCGGGCTTAAGTAATGCGACCGTGGCCAGCATTCCAAACCCGCGCACCTGGGTTGGATCCATGCGTTCGTTTAGCGTCGGCGCAAGCCTGTATGGAGGCACCCACAAATCTGTTTTGTTGGGATATTGGAAACCAGCGGGCGCGACTCCTACCACTGTGTAAGTGTTGCCATCCAGCGTGATTGGTTTGCCAATCAATGATTCATCACCGCCAAAGCGTCGCTGCCACAACTGATGACTTACGACTGCGATGGGAGCGTGACCTGCCTGTTCGTCACTGGGAATAAAAAATCGGCCACGAGCCGGTTCGGTGCCGAACACGGTAAAGAAATTGGCGGAGGTCATTGCAAAATTAACTCGCTCAGCCTGGTCAGCGGATGCGAGATTCGCCGGTCTCGTGAGGATCGCGGCAAGTTGTTCAAAGACCGTGTTCTGGGCGCGCCAATCGAGAAAGTTGGCCGGAGTGACCTGAGTTCGTTTGCCGGTTGGGTCCAGTTCCTGGATAACAACCATGCGATCGGCATTTCGGTAGGGCAACGGACGAAGCAGAACAGTATTAACGACGCTGAAGATCGCGGAGCTCGCTCCGATACCGACTGCGAGTGTCAGGATAACGATCGCTGTAAAGCCCGGATGCTTTAGTAAACTTCGCACTCCATAACTGATGTCTCGAAGAAGTGTGTTCACAATTTTAACCCCCCTTTTTGGAGTGCGCTGACCTGTCGGCGCTTTCGCTCCGCGGCGACCTGTCGCCGCAGTCCCACGATCATTCAAGTGAACCAGGGTCGCGACAGGTCGCGACCGACCAAAGCGCTGACAGGTCAGCGCACTCCAAAAGACTTCACTCGTCTCGCAAAGCTACTAATGGATCAACTCTCGTCGCGCGCCGCGCCGGGATATAGCAGGCAATCAAAGCAACGATCACGAGCGACAACCCAACAACGCCGAACGTCCACTTGTCAGTCGCCGTTACGTGAAACAACAGGTTGGCGAGGAAACGAGTAAGCGCAAACGCTCCCGCGAGACCGATGGCCACGCCGAGCAGCGCCAGCGTCATACCATTGCCAACGATCAACCTGAGAACGTCAGCCGCGCGCGCGCCCAGCGCCATGCGGATGCCAATCTCCTGGGTGCGTTGAGTGACTGCGTATGACATCACGCCGTAAATTCCCACCGAGGCCAACACCAAAGCGCAGAGAGCAAAAATCGCCAGGATGTAAGTCATCAGACGTTTCGGCGACATTCGTTCGTCGATCATCTGGCTTAACGGCTTAACATTAGACACGGGCAGATTTGGATCGAGCGCGCGCACTTCGCTGCGCACGCCAGCGACCAGTTGCGTCGGATCCTGCGTGCCGCGGAGAATCAAATTCATCGTGCGATTAGGAGTTTGCAGGTAAGGCTGATAAGCCGTGGGATCGGCTGCCTCGTCGATGTCGTCGTTCTTGACGTCGGCCACCACGCCGATGATTTCTTTGATCTCTTTTTCGCCGCCGCCCATGTCGATTCGTTGACCGATCGCCTGCTGGCCCGGCAGGTATTTCTTTGCGAACATCTCGTTCACTAACACGACGCGGGTCGCCTTTGCATCGTCCTGTGCCGTGAACAAGCGACCCTGCCGCAGCGCGGTGCCGATAGTTTCAAAATATTCGGGTGTGGTAACGCGTCTCTCCACATAGGGCGCTGCACCCTTGGGAAACGGCGGTTGACCGACAATCTGAAACGCAGAGCTGTTGTTGTTGGAACTGAAGGGAACGATGTTGACGAGTCCCGCCTTGTTGACGCCAGGCAGGGTCTCCACGCGGGAGGATAGCTGCTGATAAAAGTCGCGGCGCTTGTTTTCATCGGCATAACTTTCCTGCGGCAGCGAGATCTCCATCGCCACGACGTTCTCGGGTCTGATACCCAGATCTGTGCGCATCATTTCGACGAAACTGCGAACCATAAGACCGGCCCCAATTAACAATACCAACGACAGCGCTACCTCCGAGACAATCAATCCACCTCGCAGGCGCTTGTGTCCCGCTTTGCCGGAGTCGCCGCGACCGCCGGCCTTGAGCGCCTCGTTAACGTTCGTCCGCGTCGCATGCCACACGGCTGCCAGGCCTGCGACCATGCCGGCGAGCATCGACAACAGAAAAGTAAAAAGGAGAACGTTGACGTTAATACCCAGCCGGTTCCAGCCAGGAATGAATTTGGAAAACCCTTCGGGTATGCCATGGGCCAATGCCTGGATCGCCCACACCGAAACCAACAGGCCCAGCACGCCGCCGAGCAATCCGAGCAGGGCACTCTCGGTCAGCGCCTGACGCACCAAACGCGCGCGGCTCGCGCCGAGTGCTAAGCGAACCGCAGTTTCGCGCTGTCTCGATGCAGCCCGCACCAACAGCAAATTGGCGACGTTGGCGCAAGCGATTAGCAGCACGAACACCACTGCGCCCATCAGGATTGGCACGGCCGTGCGAGCACCTCTGACTGCGTCGTCAGTTAGCGTAACGACGGAGGCGTCGCGACCACTGTTGGTTTCAGGAAACTGTTGTTGCGCGCGTTTGGCAATGGCGCCAATATCAGCCTGCGCCTGGGCCGGAGTAACACCGGGCTTCAAGAGACCGATGATTCGCAGGTAGTGGTTTCCCCGATCCTGTTGTTCTTCTCGATCGAAAATAAGCGGCGTCCACAACTCGCCCCCGTTGTACGGGTAGTTGAAGTCCGCGGGCATCACGCCTACAACCGTGAACGGCTTGCGGTTGAGCGTAATCGTCTTACCGACGATGTTCGGATCGCCGTTGAAGTGTTGTTGCCAGAAGCTGTGCTTCAACACCGCTACCTGCTCGCGACCAGCTTCATTTTCTTCAGGCAGGAAGGTGCGTCCGTAAGCAGCCTTCACGCCCAGCGCACTAAAAAACCCTCGGGTCACACCGTAGCCGGGAAAACGTTCGGGATGATCACCGTCGGAAAGATTGAAGGATATTTGATCGATTGCTACCAGCTCTTCGCATGATTCATTCTGCTCACGCCACTCGGTGAAGTTTCCCGGAGCGACTGAGCCGCGTATGTTGCCAACCGCTCGATTTTGTTCCCACAAAACCAGCAGTCTCTCTTGATTTGGAAAAGAGAACGGATGGAGCAGCAGCGCGTCGACAGTGCTGAAGATAGTGGTATTGGCAGCGATGCCCAGTGCGAGAGTGAGTACGGCAACAGCCGAAAAGGCCGGGTACTTTAGCAGGGAGCGAACCGAGAATTTCAAATCCCGCAGCAATGAATCCATCGCAGTTCTCCCTCGCGTTCAATAAGACAGACTGTCTGTCCAGCTCCGTCGGCATTCAAGCAGTTCAGAGTTCAAGCTTTAGCTTGCGTTTCAATCGATAACCACAATCGCAGCCTAAAGGCTGAACTCTGAACTGCTGGCCTCTAATCGACTCTGACCACCATCAGCGTGGCGTCGTCGTAGGCTTCGCCATCGCTGTATTCGTTTACGGCCCCCATGATTCGATCGCGCAGATCGGCTGCGGAAAGTTTGCAGCCGCTGATTAACAATTCCTGCAAACGGTCCTCACCAAACTCTTTGCCGGAGGCATTTCGCGCCTCTGTTACTCCATCGGTGAAAAGTACCAGGCAGTCTCCGCTTTGCAGACAAAGGTCGGCATCCACATATGGCTCCCGTGGAAACACGCCGAGCACCGGTCCACCTTCTTTCAAGCGCAGGCATTCGCCGTCGCGAATCAACATTGGCGGACAGTGGCCGGCGTTGGTGTACGAGAGCGTTTTGTTTTGAGCATCGAGCAGCGCGTAGAAGCAAGTGATGAATCTATGCGTGACGGTGTTTTCACACATCACACTATTGACGCGCCCGCACAACTCTCCCGGCGCTGCTACGTCAGAAGCAAAAGACTTCAGCACTGCCTGCACGTTCGACATCAACAGCGCTGCCGGCATGCCCTTACCCGCCACGTCGGCGATGCAGAGCGCGGTGTGACGATCACTAAATTTCATGACGTCGAAATAGTCGCCACCCACGCCGCGCGCCGGGTTCCAGGCAATTGCAATGTCGAATCCATCGATGCTGGGCAACGATTTCGGCATCAGCGCGGCCTGGATTTCTTTCGACTCTTCCAACTCCTGCTGCAGGTTTTCACTCACCGTGCGACTTTGAGCATCGATGGTCCGCTGTTGACGCTTCTTGCGACCGATTTCGATTTGAGTGTTCAGACTCTTAAGTAGTCTTGAGTTGTCCCAGGGCTTTTGCACGAAGTCGCGCCCACCACGGTGCATCACTTCGACCGCCAATTCGACGGAACCCCAGGCGGTCAAAACAACGATGGGCAGCGAACTGTCTATCCTGCGGATATTGCTTATTAGGTCGAGGCCCTCCTGGCCGGAGGTAGTGTCGCGCGCGTAATTGAGGTCCATCAGCACCAGATCAAACTGGCCATGCTGGATGGCTTCCAAAACTTCCGCCGGTGAAGTCACCGCCTCGGTTTGGTAGCCGGCGTTTCTCAAAAGCAAACGCAGCGCAATCAGCACATCAGGTTGATCATCGGCGATCAGCGCCCGCGGTGTCGGGGGCGGCAACGTGTGTAAGCTCGGGGTATGCATAAGACTTCCCGTCACGCTTGTTACTCCTTGACAACCCACCCGTCCTCCAGTCGCACGATCCGGTTGCCGTAGGCCGCATTGGTTTCTGAGTGAGTGACCTGAACGATTGTCGTGCCTTCATCATTCAGTCGTTTGAACATCTCCATGATCTCTTTGCCCTGGCTGGAGTGGAGATTTCCGGTGGGCTCGTCTGCCAGAATGATTCGCGGGTTTGCCACCACTGCGCGAGCGATGCCCACGAGTTGTTGTTGACCGCCGGAGAGCTGGCTGGGAAAGAGATCTTTCTTGCCGACGATCTGAAACTTGTCCAGGGTGTCGCAGACAATCGATTGCCGATCTTTTTTGCTGACGTCGCGATAGGACAGCGGCAATTCGAGGTTCTCGAACACAGTCTGGTCGTCGAGCAGGTGATAGCTTTGAAATACAAAGCCGATGTTGCGATTACGCAGTGCCGCCCGTTTTTTAGTATCGAGCGAATGCACTGCCACGTCGTCAAAATAGTATTCACCGGTCCACGACTGATCGTGCATGCCGAGAATGTGAAGTAACGTCGACTTCCCTGCTCCGGACGGCCCCATGATGGAAACAAATTCGCCGGGCTGGATATCGAAGTCGATGCGGCGCAAAACGTAGGTCTTCGCCGGACCGTGCGAGAACGCCTTCTCAATGTTGTGCAGGCTAATCATCCGGTCGCTCCGAAGCCGTTCTCTTTGCCGTCGTGTTTTCCTTCTGCAACTTCACGCCGATTCGCGCCGGCTTCTTCTTCGACGATGACGCCGTCAAACAAATGGACGATACGGTCGGCATGCTGTGCGTAACGAGCGTCGTGCGTAACCATGCAGATCGTGGCGCCGCCGCGATGGAGATCACGTAAAAGCTCCATTACTGCTTCACCGTTGGTCGAATCCAAATTACCCGTCGGCTCGTCAGCCAGCAGGATGCTCGGCTGTCCGCCGACTGCACGCGCGACCGCGACGCGTTGTTGTTGACCGCCCGAAAGCTGGCTGGGCAAATGCTTTGCGCGGTGGCCCATGCCGACGCTTTCCAGCGCGTCAGTCACACGCTTCTTGCGCTCCGCTGAGCCCATGCCGCGATAGGTCAAGGGCAGCTCGACGTTTTCATAAACCGTGAGATCACCAATCAAATTAAAACTCTGAAAGATGAACCCGACTTCGCGGTTGCGAATGCGCGCACGTTCCGACATTGAAAGATTCTCGACGGGCTTCTCGTTGAGCACGTATTCACCGTCGCTCGGCGTGTCCAGCAAGCCCAGAATCGACAACAGCGTCGACTTGCCGCAGCCCGAAGGACCGGCAATGGAAACGTATTCACCTTTTTGGATGTCAAGGTGTATTCCTGACAGCGCATGCGTCTCGACTTCGTCTGTGTAAAAGACTTTCTTGACGTCTGCCAGGTGAATAAGGGGATCGGTTGAACTCATTTTTGTCTCCTTCGAATTTTGTTGATCAGGAATCGGCATTGCGACGCATAGCGTCGAGCTGAATTTAGCCTTTCAAGGCCTGGTCAGGGCTGTGTTTAAAAAGCCTGCGTCGCGTAGCGACGGAATGAATCCATCCGGCATCGCGCATTCATTGCGTGCTGACATAACCCGTGCAAGACGGCATAGCCGTAAGACGCAACTAAACTAATTATCGTTAACGCACGCGGATACGGTCATAACTATCCAGCGATGATGTGTCTGACAAAATGACTTGATCGCCTTCCTTAAGTCCGTCGACGATCTCAATCGTGCTTACTGAACTCCGGCCTAAAGTGACAGGAGTGTGCACGGCTTCCTGTCCGTCCGGACTCAGTCGAAACAGCTTGACCGTTTGCTGTCCCTGGCCAAACGCTGGGCGGCCCACGTATAAAACGTTTTCGAGACGTTCCAGCTCGACTGTTCCGTCGACACTCAAATCGGGTCGGGCGCTGGCTGGAATTGGACCGGTGAGCGCTACGTCGACGACGAACGTGCCTTCGCGCGCCGCTGGGTCTATGCGCATCACCGTGCCCTGGATAATTCCGTTGCGCGTATCGACCGCTACTGGTTGTCCCACCCTGACGTCCTTGATTTGCGTTTCATTAATCTTCAGCTCGGCTTTTAACGAAGCGGGATCGGCCACGCGGGCAATGTTTGTGCCCGGCGTTAGCTGCTGGCCCACTTGCACGGCAACTTCCTGCAACACGCCGCTGGTGCCGGCGCGAACTTTTAGTCCAGCAGACTGATCTCTACGCAAAGTAGCTAAGGCGCGTAACTGCGCGATGCGCGATTCCTGCGCATTCAGTTGTGCCTGAACTGATTTCGCGTTAACGGCAAGACGCTGTTGTTCAACCTTTAGCCGATTGCCTATGTCCACTAAGCGCATACGCGAAATCTTCAGCACCAAATCAGGTACAAGGCCCTGCTTGCCCAGCACTTCGTCAGTATCCAACTGTATTTTCGCCTGGCTGTACTCGGCATTAATTTGGGCAATAGTCGACTTTTGGGTCATCGCCTCGCCTTCCAGGCGCTGTCGCAAGCTTTCTTTGTCAGCCACCGCCGCTTTCACCTGAAACTCGGCGTCCATGGCCTCTTGTTCAACTTTGGGGTTAGAGAGTTCGACGATAATCGTGTCGAAACCCACGACGACGCCGGCCTGCACGGGAATCTTCTCCACTCTTCCTTCGGAGGGTGCCGGAACCCAGCGGATGTCTTGTGGGACCAGCGTGCCGTTGCCACGCACTTCGCGCAGCATCTGGCCCCGCTTGACGGTGTCGATGACAGCGGTGGAGCGATCGAGTGTAGGCGCCGCCGGTTTGAGCCTGGTCAGGCCGAAGGTTATGCCGGCGATGGCGATTAGACCGACGCCGATCAAGATTCCGCTACGGATCCGTTTCTTGAGTTTAGTTTTTCCAGTGCGTTTGATATCCATGAACTTAAAAAGTAAACCGTTCGAGTAGGCGCGAACTGCATGTGTTGCTGTTCAAAAGATGTCTTGAAAATTTACAGTTCGCCGCGCATGCTATGTCAAAGGCTGTGCCAAGGGCGCTTCAAGTGACTTGACAGCACGAAATGCTGGACCAGAATCACCTCTGCAGGCTGATAGACCATGCATCTGAAGCGTTACTAAACTCTTAGTTTGAAGCGCGGCGAGGAAGGAAATGCGAGGCGAGTCGTTAACTTCAGTGCCCGAAACGTTTCGGTTTCGGGATACCTCAGTCCCACTTTCGAAAAATGTTCAAAATCTCGGAGAGGCGGACGAGACCACGCCAATGTCACCTGCACGCCAATGTCACCTGCAAGCGAACGTAACGCCGCTTTGCACCCGCCATAACCAACGCTCATTTCCAGTCCCGAAAACCCGGATCGAATACTCAGGCAGGCTTTCAATGATTAGTCATGCTTATCTGATTCCTTACTTTGCGTCCTCCGGCCTGAAATGCCTTTCCTTGGATCAACATACAAATTAGGAGAGCAATTACAGAAAGCACCCCTCCGGGTATCTCTTACTGCCCCGAGGGCCTCAATCCTGGTCTCACATCATTCTTTTGAGGAAACACGAGTCTAACCAGGCCAATACGCGCCGGATGAACCGTGCGTTCTTCCGTCAATTTGCAGCGCACCGCCAGACCGCCCAACCGTGTTGTGCGCATGCGCTAAGAGAATCTCAATGTTGTCAAAACACAAAAAAGGAGTAGTTCAATGGCTGACAATTATAAGTCTAAAGCCGGCACAGGAGGCCGTCAGATGCAACTTAACCTCGTCGGGCTCAAGGAGGGCGAAGATACTCCGGCTGTGGTCGTCACAGCCATAGGTGCGGATTCTAAGCCGCTGTATGTAGCGGAAGTTGATCAAAAGGGATTTTTTTCGCTGCCGGAGGAGGCATTCAAGAATGCTCATCGAATTCTGATCGGACCAAAGGAGGCTGACGCCGCTGATGCCGGCACCACAGTGCGCTATCGACCTCGTCAGTTTGAAGAACTAGTGCAACGCGGTGCAGTTAGTATCTCACCGGGGATCTGGGAAAGATGGCGTTTCTTTGTGACTTGCGTAACAGGCACGGTCCGACTTTGTCGGCGACGACCCTGGTGGTACTACGACCTGCTAACCTTAGCGGTCCAACCCGCCTTTAAGATCGACGCTGTGTCGACCGCTGCGAGATCATCGTTGACAACGAAGGAAAGTATCAGCGTGCTCGGACGGGCGAAATCGCTTCCGGAGTTGATTTACTGGCCTTACCGATGCCAGACAATTTGTAACGGCACGGTTGAAGTTTATCGGCGCGTTTGCTGTTGCCAACCCTGGATCATCGACGATCCGCGCTTGCCGGAATTAGTGCGCGACCTTGAAGAAATCGTTAGCGTTATCCCGGATCTTCCACCCATACCTAATCCGCCCGACCCCCCACCTTACCTCGAACAGATCTTTCTTAAGGATGGAACCCTGGACGAAATGGCTGTTAACGCTAATCGCGACTTGTCCGCTATTCGCGTGCTGCCGAAAAGAGAATTGACAGAATACATCAACGCTCGCCAATACTTGCTCTGTCGCCGCTACTCGTGCAGCGTGCCGCGATTAGTAGGACACGGTGTCATCAATCCCGATGGCCGTTTCAATATTTGCTGGCGAGATTTTCCGCGCCTGTTACGCCCCTTCTGCCACGAAGAGTATGCCTACATCGTCAAGCAGACAATTTTCGGGTTGACCTTCACCGTCTACAACGGCGTCGCGGCGAATATTTGGTTCCGCCAGAACGACGATGCCACCCTTACGTCGTACAGTCCGTTGGCCTTCTCGTGCCGCGACAATGGCGAGCCCG
The DNA here is from genome assembly GCA_035941655.1 of Pyrinomonadaceae bacterium. Classification (GTDB taxonomy): domain Bacteria; phylum Acidobacteriota; class Blastocatellia; order Pyrinomonadales; family Pyrinomonadaceae; genus PSRF01. The sequence continues at coordinate 13,778 of DASZDU010000312.1, forward strand.
GCAGCGGCGCTTACGTTTACCTGGATATCATCGGTGACACCGAAAGCTGGAATCTAAAGACGCCGGATGCCACGGGCTGGGATAGAGTTGCGGCGCCGGCATACAACGACGGAACCGTGTTTCCTTCGCCTACCCCCGCTGCCGCGGTTGGAGCAAATTTGAATCGTAACTGGGGCGGCACGCTTAAGCTGAACTACAAGTTTAGCGAAGACATGCGCAACGCGCCGGTAGGAGCAAAGTATTACCGCATCAGCATCACCGAGGCTGACAGTAGCGGTCACCCAACGGGCGCCCGCAATTATCTTTCGGACGGCCTGGCATGGGAGAAGTCCATAGTCACTTCGACCGGCGTAGCCATCGTGCCCGTAAACCTGGGGCCCTTTCCAGTAGGCGAGGAGAGTAACCTGTTTCTGATTCCTTACGACGCCGATGCCGACTGGAATGCGGGCCAATATCATGGCTTTCTCAACACCAACGATTCGCGTTGGAATGACCCGACCAAACGTCATCTTGTAACGTTAGAGGTTTTTGATGCCGCCGGTCATCGGTTACATCCAACCGGAACCGCTCCCACGGGCTTGCTCGGGACCGCAACCGGACTGCCCGTGATCGAAACACCAGTGCCGTTCACCTTCCGGCGACGTTATCAGGACATTGGCGATACGGCCAACGTGCCATTTGCGGCGCTGACTCACATGTTCTGGTGGGACAATAGCGATCTCTTCGCGCAGATCGTTAACTTGATCAAAGATGGTCTGATCTTCAATTCGGAGTGTTTGTTCCTGGGAGGAGCGCCAACCTCGACTCTTGGAATTGGTTATCGCGCTTATCACCCGAACGAGATGTTTCAGCTCAGTCATTCGATTTCTTGGCAACGTGGCCTCGGTTCGGCTGCCGGAGCAACGGGCACCTTGCTGGGTTCCAGCAGCGCGAACGTCGGTAAACCACCAGACGGCCCGGGAACGAGTCCGACTAATACCTTTGCCGAGATGCTTCGCACGGACCTCGAACCGACCCGCAAGAAGTGTGCGTTCACGGTGTTTCTGACCATCTATTCCAAGACTACGGACGGCGATAGCCTGGGCAACGGAGGTATAACCAGAACCGCTGCTTTCGCAATTGACATCAGTAACTGAGAACACATGTCAAACTGAAACTCACGAACGAGCAATCCCACGCGCTAACCGACCGGAGGCTCTCAACCTTCGGTCGGGTTAGCAATGTTTTCATCACCGATGTAAGGCGTATTCACCTGTCGCTAAACTCAATGGCTTCAGATTCTCAACTTCACTACCTCAAACTGCGGGCAACCCGCAAAGGAGCTCACCATGAAAAGATCCATCTCAGTGTCACTCTTGCTTCTCGTTGTCTTATCGGCAATTCCAGCGGCAACTAATGCCCAAACAATCGCCCGGCTGACGCTCTCGATGTACGCAGCCAAATTCGTCTGTGGCAAAGCCGACGAAAAGAACGGAATCGTTGCGCCCGGTCAATACTTCACCGTGATCAACGTTCATAATCCCAACCCTCTCGTTGGTAATAAAGTTTTCTACTTTAAGAGATTCGCTCTCGCCATGCCCGGGGAGAAAGCCGGCAAGATTTCGGAGTTCGTTACCGGCGTGCTTGAGGCAGATCAGGCAATGGCCATCGAGTGCGAAAACATCTACAGGCACACTGGTAATAATCCAGGCCAGTTCATCGAGGGATATGCGCTGCTCTACAGTTTGGCCGAATTGGATGTAGTCGACGTCATGACCGCAGGCCATATCGAAGTACAGACGTTGCACACCGAGCGCGTGCCGGTGCGCAAATTAGTAATTGGTCGCAGTAGCGCCCTCGGTCGTAGGATGCTCGAGCAAAAATAATAAACGCCGGTAGTCGGAAGGCGGGTAGATTGGAGAGAATGCGCCAGGTGGGGTCAGCGTGCGTCGGATGTTTAGTAGATAGGTTGGTGCCGAAGGGGGGACTCGAACCCCCACGAGTCGCCTCACACGGCCCTCAACCGTGCGCGTCTGCCAGTTCCGCCACTTCGGCTCAAGTTGTCAGATAACAATTGTAACGCAAATCGTGATTTGCGTTCCTCGTAAAGCAAACTGTTAGTTTGCGATCTTCGCTAGTGCTGGTCGCAATGCTCCTCGCTGCTGGCTTTGGGAGCGCCCAGTAGCAAACTAACAGTTTGCTTTACCTGGGCGAAGCAGCCGGTGAAGCAGTCGTGGTCGCTGCTTGCGTAGTGGTCGGCGAAGCCGCCGGCACCGCGCTCGCCGCTGGAGAAGCCAACGGCGCTGGCGTGGGCGTTGCTTCCGGGGCAGTTGATTGCAAAACCGAACGCGAACCGGCTACACCCGGAAGCGATAGCATTAGCGCGAAAAGCATGAAACCGGCCGCTGCGCCAATTGTGATCTTCGACAAAATGCTTGCGGTGCCACGCGGGCCAAACGCCGTGCTCGAAACGCTACTGGAAAACAGATCGCCCGCACCCGATTTGCCGGGCTGCAACAGCACTACAACAACCAGGATAATGCACGAGAGAATAAAAAGTCCGTATAGAGTGTAAGTCAGCAATGAAGTCTCCTAAGAAACGTGAAAAGTGAAAGGTGAAAAGTGAAAAGTTCAGAAAGAAACGGGCGACGAGCGCGTCATGCCCTATTTGTTACTTTTCACTTTTCACCTTTCACTTTTCACCGCTCTTGTAATTAACAATCTTCGCAAAACTGTCTGGTTGCAAACTGGCGCCGCCAACGAGCGCGCCATCGATGTCTGCCTGCGACATCAAAGCGGCGATGTTGTCGGGCTTGACGGAGCCACCATAAAGAATTCGCAGTTCCTCCGAGGCTTGATCAGTGTACCTATCCGCGAAAACGCGCCGGATAAACGCGTGCATTTCCTGCGCTTGCTCCGGCGACGCTGTACGTCCGGTACCTATGGCCCAAACAGGCTCGTAGGCAACGATGATACGGTCGAGGTCTGAGGCTGTCAACCCACTGAGTCCGCCGCTAAGCTGTCCACCTACAACGCGTTCGGCTGTTCCCTGTTCCCTTTGCTCGAGGCTTTCGCCGACACAAAGAATAACTTTCAGATTAGCGGCAACCGCAGCCTCACACTTCTTGCTGACCATCGCGTCAGTCTCACAATAGAACTGCCGGCGTTCTGAATGGCCAACTATCACATAGCGCGCGCCGGCGTCGCGGAGCATTGTCGCCGTAACTTCTCCGGTGTGTGCACCCTGCTCGATCTCAGTCGCACAGTTCTGCGCCGCAACTCCAATATTGGATCCTTCCAGCCGATCAGCGACAGTCTTTATCGCCGTAAAAACGGGAGCGATAACCACCTCGCAGTGATTGGCGTTAGCGAGCAGCGGCTTCAGCGCCAGCGCCGTGTCAACCGCCTCCGCAAGCAGTTTGTACATCTTCCAGTTTCCGGCTATGACAGGTTTTCTCATAATTAAATTGTACTTTGATCTTTGTACTTTGTTCTTGGATTTGGTGCTTTGTACTCCGCGACTACCAGTCAGCTACGGGACCACGGGTTCAAAGCGCTAAGAACAAAGTACAAAGCTGAAAACATCAGCGTTTTATTTCTCGCCCAACGCTGCAACGCCCGGCAATTCTTTCCCACTCAGAAATTCAAGTGTTGCTCCGCCGCCGGTCGATATATGCGTAATGCGATCAGCAACGCCGGCCTGAGTCACTGCGGCGACCGAATCTCCGCCGCCGACGATCACCGTTGCGCCACGGTCCGCTGCTTCAGCCACGGCGCGCGCAATTCCGATCGTCCCTTCGTTGAAGGGCGGTTCTTCAAACACACCCATCGGACCGTTCCAGATGATCGTGCGGGCGTCGCGCAATGCATCGGCAAAATGCGCCACTGTTTCGACACCGATGTCCATGCCGGCGTGACCAGCGTTGGTAAACTCAATCGGGATGGTCTTCGCAATAATCTTGTCGCCCTTGATTGGCTCATAGCTATCGACGACCTGATGGTCAGTCGGCAACAGTAACTCAACACCCTCAGCCTCCGCGCGTTTCTTAATATCGGCAGCGACTTGTAACTTGTCGTTTTCAACCAGCGACTTACCAACCGTAAAACCCTCCGCCTTAAAAAACGTGTAAGCCATCGCGCCACCAATCAAGATCTTGTCAACTTTGCGATCGATGAGCGCATTAATCACCGGGATCTTGTCTGAGACTTTCGCGCCGCCGAGTATAGCGACGAACGGATGCACGGGATCAGTTATTACCCGTCCGAGATAATCCAACTCTTTCTGCATCAATAGACCTGCGGCGGCTTTGCTCACGAATTTTGTGATGCCCACGGTGGAAGCGTGCGCACGATGTGCGGCGCCGAATGCGTCATTGACGTAAACATCGCAGAGCTGCGCCAGTTGCTGCGCAAACGCATCGTCATTTTTCTCTTCTTCCTCGTGAAAACGGAGGTTTTCGAGCAGCAGCACGTCGCCGTCGCGCATCGCGGCAACCTTCGCTTCAGCCTCTTCGCCTACGCAGTCGTCCGCAAAAGCGACGGGCTTGCCGAGTAAGTCCGTTAGGTGTGCAGCCACCGGCTTAAGGCTGTATTTCTCGACGCGCTCACCCTTCGGACGTCCCAGATGCGAAGCGAGAACCACCCGCGCGCCCTGCTCAATTGCGTACTGAATAGTGGGCAAGCAAGCGCGAATGCGCGTGTCGTCGTCGACCTTCCCATCTTTGATCGGGACGTTGAAATCAACGCGAAGAAAAATGCGTTTGCTTTTGAGCTCAAGATCCTTAATGGAAAGTTTCGGCATGGGTGCAGCTCAAGCAGTTCAGAGTTCAAACTTTAGTTTGCTTCTGTCTGCGAAGAGCAATCTAAAGATTGAACTCTGAACTACAGTCCTCTAATCACGTTGAACTACTACAAGCCTTTTGCCGCTATAAACTTGATGAGGTCGCGCACGCGGCAGGAGTAGCCCCACTCATTGTCGTACCAGGAAAGCACCTTCACCAATCGCCCGTTAATAACCTTGGTGTATTCCGCGTCGACGATCGAAGAATTCGAATTTCGTTTAAAGTCGCTGGATACCAGCGGCTCTTCAGAAAACGCGAGAATGCCGCTCAGTTCTTCGTTGGCCGCATCCTTCAGCGCGCGGTTCACTTCCTCGGTGCTCGTCTCTTTCTCAACATCCATGACTACGTCAACAAGCGAAACGTTCGGCGTCGGAACGCGCACCGAGATGCCATCAAACTTGCCCTTCAATTCGGGGAGCACAAGCGCCACGGCCTTTGCCGCTCCCGTTGACGTGGGAATCATCGAAAGCGCGGCTGCGCGCGCGCGGCGCAAGTCTTTGTGCGGCAAATCGAGCAGTTGCTGATCATTCGTGTAGGAGTGAATGGTAGTCATCTGCGCGGATCGAATGCCAAAGTTTTCATGAATCACTTTCGCAACCGGCGCCAGGCAGTTGGTCGTACAGGAGGCGTTAGAGATTATGTGATGATCGGCGGGAACGTATTTGTCCTCGTTAACGCCAAGAACAATCGTGATGTCTTCGTTTTTGGCGGGAGCGGAAATGATGACTTTCTTGACACTGCCACGGAGGTGTTTTCTCGCGTCTTCGGCTTTAGTAAATATCCCAGTTGACTCAATCACGATCTCAGCGCCCACCGACTCCCAATCAATCGCGGCCGGATCGCGCTCAGAAAACACGCGAAACTCATCGCCTTCGACACGAATCCCATTTTCGGTAGAAGTAATCTCATGATCGAGATTTCCGAGCACCGAATCGTACTTCAGCAGGTGTGCGAGCGTCTTCGTGTCCGTGAGATCGTTAACCGCCACGAAATCGATGTCGGGGTCGCCGATAGAAGTGCGAAAGATATTGCGTCCGATGCGCCCAAAGCCATTGATGCCAACCTTCACCGCCATTATGAACTGCCCTCCTGCCGATTATTCCAGCGCGCGTTTCTCTCCGCTTCAGCCGGCAAGGCACACACATTGCTCTGCATCACTGGCCTGCTTGGGATCCGCAAACTTGCTGGAGTTAAAAGAAGCCCAAGATTATGCGGCGTTGCTTTGAGTGTCAAGCGACCGTCTGGCGCCATCTTTTTGAAACTGGAGCGACGGAAATAGCGTAGTAACCACTTGATCGGATGAGACTTGTTTGTTAACAGTGATAGTATTTTCCGAATAGATAACTGTAAGGAGCTTTTGGTGTGATGCTTATTTCCGAGCCTCGTGAGCTGTTCAAAATACTGTGTCTGTCGGTGTTTCTGCTGGTGGGTAGCCAGGCAACTCTGGCACAGCAGCCCAGCAGTACCCCGACAACGAATCCGGCTCAGCGAGATGCTACGCGGCCTCCCGGATCCGAAACGCAGAACCCGACTGCAGCCCCGGACACTCAGAAAGCCGCGCCACAAGCACCGCCGGGAACTCAGCAACCAGCGCCACAGTCGCCCCCGGGAAATCCCAACGTGGCGCCGCCACAGTCTTTGCCGGGCAATCCAACCGCGGCGCCGCAAGCATCCCCGACCCCGATTGGGGAACCGACTCCCGAACAGCCAGAGGTTCAGGAACCGCAGGAGCCAGTATTCCCAGCGGTCGAGCAGAAGCCGTTACCTCCCATGCCGAACCTGACTCGCCTGGGCGTAACCAGCGACAATACTTTGACGCTTTCCTTAAACGATGCGATCAAGCGGGCGCTGCAAAATAATAACGACATCGAGGTCGCGCGCGACGATGTGCGATTCGCGGAAACCCAACTGCGCTCGCTCGAAGGGATTTTTGACCCGATCTTCAGCGTGACTCCTCAGATCGACAAGAGAATCACGCCGCAACAGAGCTCTCTGGGTGGCTCTGGCTCGTCCGGAACTACGACTAATACGACCTACTCTCTGAGCCCTTCGCTCAACAAGCAGTTTGGTCGGGGCGGTGGCAACTACACGCTAAACTTTGCCAACTCGCATACAAATACAAGTTCGAATTTCAGTATTATCAATCCTTTTTATTCGTCGAATCTTTCGCTGCAGTTTACACAACCGCTCTGGCGCAACCGTTCGATCGATAATAATCGACGGCAGATCAGGATTCAGAAGAAGCGCCTGGAACAGTCTGATGCGGATTTTCGCCTGCGCACAATCGAAGTCATCTCGCGCGTGCAGCAGGCCTATTGGGAACTGGTGTTTGCGCTTCGCGATCAGCAAAACCAACTTGCGAATCTCAATCTATCGCGCGAAAACCTGCGCCGCGTCGAGGCCCAGATCGCTGTCGGAACTCAGGCGCCACTCGCACGCGCCGAAGTGCAGACCGAACTAGCCAACCGTGAATCGGCCCTGCTCGTGTCAGTGCAGAATGTTTCGATTGCCGAGAACAATTTGAAGCAACTGATGATCAAAGACTCGACGGCGCCGGAATGGTCGGCCCAACTTACGCCGACAGACACGCCCACATTCGACGCAACGCCCGTCAATCTTAACGACGCCTTGAAGGAGGCGCGAGAGAACCGGCCCGAGCTGCGACGGCTGCGTCTCCAGGACGATATCAACAATATCGATATTCAGTATTTCAAGAACCAAACCCGTCCGCAGGTCGATATTCAGTCGACAGTAGCTACAACTGGATTGGCAGGTAAAGACGTCTCGGGCGCGCCCGTTGCGGGAACACTGTTTCCGTTGATATCGGGCGATCCGACTACCAACGCCTCCGCTTTTCTGCTGCAGCAGATTCGCGACATCCAAACCAGGGCTATGTTTCCGCTGGCGACGGTTCCCCTGATCGCGTCGACCGGTGGACCGAATTCAGATCTAATCGGTGGCTATGGTAAGGACCTGAGCAACCTGTTCAGTTTGAAGACGCGCAACATCACCGTAGGCGTTGCCATACAGCTGCCGCTGAAGAACAAAACGGCGGAAGCTAACCTGGCCGGCGCGCGGATTCAGAAAGAGCAGCTTCAGGCTTCAACGCGTTCTCAGGATCAACTGATCGAGGTTGATGTGCGGAATGCCGCTCAGGCTGTGGAGACTTCCCGCCGACGCGTGCTGGCTGCGCGTGAAGCGCGCGCAAACGCTGAAATGCAACTGGAAGGCGAACAACGACTCTACCAGGTCGGACGTTCAACAACCTTCCTGCTGTTCCAGCGCGAAAACGCACTGACTAACGCACGCAACGCTGAGTTACGCGCCGAGACCGATTACAACAAGGCATTGGCGGACCTGCAACGCGCGACCTCAACAACCCTGCGCGCCAACAACGTACTGGTCGATACGCCTACACAGTAGGAAGTTCCTTATTTCAGTTGTGGTAGGGGCACGGCATGCCGTGCCCCTACTCGTTTTCGATCGTCACCTCGTAACGCAGACTGTTAGTTTGCGTTGTCGTACCCTATTGCCAGTTTGGTTCCTATAACGCGATCTGTTACGTTGCGCCCGCAAACTGACAGTTTGCGTTACAGTCGATGAAGATTTCAGCCACCATCATCACCTTCAACGAAGAAGCAAATATCAGCGACGCTTGTAAATCACTGGCCTGGGCCGATGAGATTATCGTCGTCGATTCCGGTTCAACCGATCAGACACGAGAGATAACCGAAGCCTGCGGAGCTCGAATAATTAATAACGCCTGGCCTGGTTTTGCTGCACAAAAGCAGTTCGCTGTCGAACAGACAAGGCATGAGTGGGTATTCAGTCTGGATGCGGACGAACGCGTTTCTGATGAGCTGAGAGCTTCCATAACAAAATTAAGCGAGCGGCCCGAAAGTGAGCTTGCGGATGGTTATCGAATTCCGCGCCGATCGTACTATCAGGGCCGCTGGATCAAAGGAGGCGGCTGGTATCCGGATTGGCAGTTAAGGCTATTCCGGAAATCCCGTGGCTTTTGGGAACCGCGACACATCCACGAATCTGTGAAGATGAATGCGGGGGCCCGCATCGAAAAACTCTCCGGCGATATTCTGCACTATAGCGTCAAAGACTCTGCTCATCACCACCGCATGATTGGCGAGCGTTACGCACCGCTCGCGGCCCAACAAATGTTTGAGGCCGGCCGCCAGACCTCGCCACTAAGAATCGCCTCCGCAGCACCGGCAGCTTTCATCCAGAGTTATTTTCTCAAAGGAGGTTTTCGCGACGGACTTGCTGGTCTTTCCATCGCTAGCTTTGCGGCGCATCACGCTTTCCTGAAACAACTGATGCTCTGGGAGAAACAGAAGGCATCAAACAGTAAGCAGTAAGCAGTAAGCAGTAAGCAGTAAGCAGAAGGCAGTCGGCGGTGGGCAGTGGGCAGTGGGCAGTGGGCATAAAACATTAGATCGAAAGCCATTTTCCATTTCCCATTTTTCATTTCTCATTTTCCATTGCCAGACCTGCGGCATCAGCAACAACGACAGAATGAGAAGGCGCAATAATTTTGTCCTTTGAGCCTCACTAGTGAGATTGAACTCTTTCAATGGAAAATGAGAAATGAAAAATCATATATGGAAAATTTCTTTTGTTTGTTACTGACCAACTGAGCGTCACCGCCATTGAAATACGCTACAATACGTTTCGATGCATCTTCCCCTGACAGCAGTCCTTCCCGATCTGAC
>DASZDU010000313.1:0-3334 GCA_035941655.1 Pyrinomonadaceae bacterium
CCGGAACTGAAAGGGCTGAAGCACTCTTCTTTAGATCGGATTAAGGAGTTGGAACGATTAGCGTTGCGCGACGAGCGCAGGCCGGATTTTCACATCTACACCGGCAATGACCTCGGGATCAATATGATCGAATATGGTTCCGATTACCTTCTTGGTCTGGCCACGTTTGCACCCGACAAGTTTGCTGAGCGCGATTTGCTGTGGGAAACCGGCGAGCCCGCATATTACGCTCTCTCCGACGGGTTGCAGCACCTCGGTAATGTAGCCTTCCGGCCACCTGTACCAGCTTATAAACATTCGGCAGCAACATTTTTATATCTGCGGGGAGCCATACCTACACCCGTGCCCCACCCGCACGCTCGAATGCGTCCTCCCTGGGAGGCAAACATTCTGCGCGAGTGTGCGGAACGTCTGGGCTTGTGGACGCGCGACACTGCTGGCGGACTAGCGAACTGACACGAATCAGATTGCGCAACGTTTAATGCAAGGCAAATACTGAGAGGGGCGCGGAAACCGATGGCCGGGGTGGTAAAGCCAAAGTCGAAGTCCAACTGCCGCTGGGATCTTGTGAGCCTTGGCGAAGTGATGCTTCGCCTCGATCCGGGGGAAGAAAGAATCCACTGTGCACGTAGCTTTCGTGTCTGGGAGGGCGGTGGAGAATATAACGTCGCCCGAGGCTTGAAGCGATGCTTCGGTTTGGATACTGCGATAGTGACCGCGTTGGTGGACAATCCGGTGGGCCGACTAGTCCAGGACTTAATCTATCAAGGCGGTGTGGACCAATCCTATGTTCATTGGGTTAAGTTTGACGGTGTGGGCCGCGCGGCACGCAATGGCCTCAACTTTACAGAACGTGGTTTTGGTATTCGCGCTCCTTTGGGCTGTTCAGACCGCGGTCATACTGCTGTTTCACAGCTAAGTCCAGACAACATTGATTGGGAGCGCGTCTTCATCACCGACGGAACCCGCTGGTTTCACACCGGCGGCATTTTCGCGGCGCTGTCCGAGACGACTTCCGTTGTGGCGAAAAAGGCAATGCAAATGGCCAAACAAAGCGGTGCGCTTGTCTCTTACGACTTGAACTATCGTTCCTCGCTCTGGCAAGCCAGCGGCGGGCAAGCACGTGCTCAAGAAGTAAATCGCGAGCTTGCGTCGCTGGTCGATGTAATGATCGGAAACGAGGAAGACTTTACCGCCGCGCTGGGCTTTGAAGTCGAAGGCCTTGATGAAAACCACTCAGCGCTGGATATCGATAGTTTTGCTCGAATGATCGAACGTACCATGAAGGAATTTCCAAATCTGAAGGCTGTGGCTACCACGCTTCGTCAGGCTACGACCGCAACCCGTAACGATTGGGGTGCAATTTGCTATTCGGAGGGTCAGCTTTATCAAGCGACGACTCGCCAGGACCTGGAGATCTATGATCGGATTGGAGGTGGCGATTCGTTCGCGTCCGGTCTGATTTACGGCTTCCTTGAAAACAAAGGTCCGCAGTGGGCAGTAGAATGCGGCGCTGCACATGGAGCGTTGGCCATGACCACGCCCGGCGATACGACAATGGTTACTCTAGCGGAGGTTGAACGAGCGATGAAAGGCGGAACGGCGCGAGTCGCGCGTTAAAATTTAATGGAAAAGCGTTTGGTACTTACACGCTTAAGAGAGGTTGGGATCATTCCCGTCGTGCGCGTGGAATCAGGGGAACAGGCTATCGCGGTCGCTGAGGTTATCCGTGAAGCCGGTATTCCTATTCTGGAAATTACGCTGACCGTGACTGATGCAGTTAAGGTCATCGAAAAGCTTAGTACTCGTTATGGCGATGATGTTCTCATAGGCGCTGGAACCGTCCTCGATCATAAGACGGCAAACGCCTGTATTGATGCAGGCGCGCAATTTGTGGTTAGTCCGGTACTCAATTTGCGGACGATCGAGTTGTGCAAGGATCGGTCGGTCGCGGTTTTCCCCGGTGCGCTCACACCAACCGAAGTCTTCTCTGCATGGGAAGCGGGCGCGGATGCAGTCAAGATATTCCCGTGCAGTGCGGTTGGCGGAGCAGGATATCTGCGGACGCTGAAGGCGCCTCTGCCGCACATAAATCTAATCCCTACTGGAGGTGTTTCGCTTTCTACGGCGAGCGACTTAATTGCGGCCGGGGCGATGGCTCTCGGTGTAGGCTCGGAGCTCATAAATATGGAGGCGATTAAAGCAGGCGACTTTGAAACGGTTGCGGTCACCGCGCGAAGCTTTGTGGCGGCAATCTACCAGGTTCGATCCACTGAAGTTATTAAATAAACCAAGTTTGGGGGCGCGGAACTTCTTTCTGATTCAAAGGGCATCGATCAGTCGTACGAATGTATTTCTACTCAACGAGCAACTCGTTCACTCCACCACCAGCTTGGACCACATTGATAAGGGGGACGAGGCCGGTTGCCAGCTGATAGCCAACAGTCATGTCCGCAGCGAACGTCTCGACTTTCTCGCGCTCTACCAAATTTATCGTGCAGCCCCCGAATCCGCCGCCCATCATCCTCGCCCCGGAGACACCTTCCTGGCTTAGTGCGAGTTCAAACATCAGATCCAGTTCACGACAACTAACTTCGAAGCCGTCGCGCAAGGATTCGTGAGATTGCACCATTAATTTCCCGAGCTTAGCAGCATCATTCACTCTTAGGGCTTTTGCGGCTTGTAATGTTCTTTCGTTTTCAGTAACCACGTGATGCGCCCTTCGACGTTCGGGTTCCGGGAGATCCTCGACAACATTCAGATCAGCCATCTCCAAATCGCGCAGCGCCCGAATATTCCGTTTCTTTTCACGGAGAAGCTCAACGGCACGCTCACATTCCAGGCGGCGTTCATTGTAAGCAGAATTTACCAGGGCATGTTTCACTCGAGTATCACAGATCACTATCGCAGTGGTGGGCAGCCTCATCGGGATCTGCGTCACTTCGAGTGAGCGGCAATCAATCAACATCGCGTGGTTCTCCTCGGCAAGAGCGGCCGTCAACTGGTCCATCAAACCTGAATTAGTACCGACAAAAATCTGCTCAGCCTGCTGGGCAGCCCTGGCCAGATCCAGGAGGCTAACTTCCCGTCCCGCCATTTCCGCGAGCGCGAAACCAACCGAAATTTCAAGTGCAGCCGAAGAGGATAGTCCGGCGCCGATCGGAACATCTGATGAAATTGCCAAATTCGCTCCGCCAAAATGAAGTCCCGCAAGGTTTAGGGTACGGGTTATGCCTTGAATGTAACTGGCCCAGCTCTTGGGTAAAGTTTGGGAATTGCTTACGTTTTCGTTTAGAGAAAAACTTGCGGTTTCATTCAAATCCACCGAATAAAC
>DASZDU010000314.1:0-7956 GCA_035941655.1 Pyrinomonadaceae bacterium
TGGCAAGCAGTTTAGAGTTCAAACTTTAGTTTGGTCTTAGGTGCGTTAACTAAAGCCGGAACTGTGAACTACGGATCGACAGCGAAAGAGGAGCTACGCGATGAGCGAACACGTTAATGAAGTTACTGACAGCAGTTTTGAAAAAGATGTATTGCAGTCTGACAAACCCGTGCTGGTGACTTCTGGGCCACCTGGTGTGCCCCTTGTCGCATGCTTGAGCCTACGGTCGCTGCGGTGGCGGAAAAGTATGCCTCGAAGGCGCGCGTGGTGAAGGTAGACGTCGATAACAATCCAGCGATCTCGCAAAGGTACGGTATCAAGGGCATCCCTACTCTGATTGTTTTCAAAGGCGGCAAGGAAGAAGAGCGCGTCGTCGGCGCCACTTCCAAAGACGCCATCTCGCGCATGATCGAGAAACACGTTGCCGGCGCGGTGACTGCCTAGCAAATAGCAAACAGCGGACAGCAAACAGCAAACAGCCGGAATTGGAAGGTCGTGTTTTGCTTTTTACTGTTTACTGTTTGCTGTTTACTGTTTGCTTACTTCTTATGTCAAAAATCATCGTAGTCATAGGCGCGCAATGGGGCGACGAAGGCAAAGGCAAGATAGTTGATCTGCTTGCCGAACACTTCGACATCGTGGCGCGTTACCAGGGCGGACATAACGCCGGCCATTCGGTTCAGGTCGGCAATCAATCGTTTGTGCTGCATTTGCTGCCTTCAGGAATCGTTCATCGCGGCAAGATTTGCGTGCTCGGCAACGGAATGGTCATCGATCCCAAAGCGTTTTTTGAGGAAGCGGATCGGTTGATGACCCAGGGGATAGAAGTTTCTCCTGAACGCGTAAAGATCAGTTCTCGGGCACATTTGATCTTTCCTTATCATCGTGCTTTGGATCATACGAGTGAAGAGCGGCTTGGCAACGAGAAGGTAGGCACGACGCTGCGTGGCATTGGCCCCGCCTACGAAGATAAGGCTGGACGCCGCGGCATACGTACCGCCGACGCTCTGGTGCCGGAGGTGCTACGCTCGCGCATCGAACGCAATCTTGAAGATGCGAACCGGATCATCGAGGCTTACGGCGGCGACAAACTCGACGCTGAAGAGATCTTCAATGAAATGTCACGCCTCACAGAACGCCTCGGCGCATTCATCGGCGACACGACTCACTACCTGAACGTGGCAGCCACCGAAGGTAAATCTATTCTGCTCGAAGGTGCGCAGGCTACGTTGCTCGACGTCGATCATGGCACCTATCCCTTCGTTACATCATCCAACACGGTCGCCGGTGGTGCGATCATCGGCACAGGTCTGGCGCCAAATCGGTTGACCGGCGTACTCGGCATTGTGCGTACTTACACGACACGCGTCGGCGAAGGTCCCTTCCCCACTGAAATGTTGGAAGGCGAAGCTGAGCTGGGCCAACTGATTCGCGAACGCGGCCGCGAATACGGCGCCTCGACCGGACGCCCGCGCCGCTGTGGCTGGTTCGACGCTTTCGCTACGCGTTACGCTGCCGAGATCAATGGCTTCACTTCCGTCGCTCTTACAAAGCTCGACGTGCTTGACGCGTTGGAAGAGATCAAGGTATGCACCGGATATAAACTCGACGGTCGCATGTGTGAGTCTCTGCCCGCAGTTTCGCAGGACCTGCGTCGCATTGAGCCCATCTATGAGACGCTGCCCGGCTGGCAAACTTCGACGGTAGGAACCACGGAGATGAGTTCCCTGCCCGCCAACGCGCGCCGCTATGTTGATTTCCTTTCCGCGAAGGTCGGCGTGGAGATCGGCTTAGTCTCCACTGGACCGGAGCGCTCGCAAACAATCGTCGTGAAAGACTCCGCCGTCGGCCGCTGGCTCGACGTTTAGTCCAATGTCCAACGTCCGGATGGCGCCCGTAGTTCAGAGTACAAGCTTTAGCTTGCGTGCGTTCCGGGATGAGCAACCTGAAGGTTGTACTCTGAACTATTTGAGTGACATTCGACGTTCGACATTGCCCATTGGACGTTGGACTTAACGGTCAGTTAGAATGCCAACACTCAAGTTGAGAGATGTGGGCCGATAGCTCAGTCGGTAGAGCAACTGGCTTTTAACCAGTGGGTCGCAGGTTCGAGTCCTGCTCGGCTCAATTCTTCATCAACAAATCGCTGACGTACTGTCATCGCTAAGATAAACATTAAAAAAGGCCGAGACGTTCTTTCAAGGAGGATAAGTCGATGAAATTAACACGACTCGTTTTTGCCGCCCTCGTAGCTTCCGTAGCTTCCTTCTTAACTCAGCAAAACATTCTCGCGCAGGACAATAAGGCAGCGCCCAATCACGTTCACTACAAAGAACCAGCTCAACAAGCGGTGTCGCCGACAGGAGCGATCGCGCCACGTCTACAGAAGCTTGGAAACCACCTCTTTCCAGTGTCTACCAAAAATCGCCAGGCGCAGCTCTTTATGAATCAGGGACTAAATCTGTCCTATGCGTTCAATCACGCGGAAGCCGGGCGCGCGTATCGCGAGGCGGCGCGACTTGATCCGTCTCTGGCGATGGCGTACTGGGGCGAAGCACTCGCGCTGGGACCCAACATCAACGCGCCGATGGACCCAGCGAACGAGCCGAAAGCTGTCGAAGTCATTAAAAAAGCCATCACGCTCAAAGCACAAGCTTCACCTCGGGAGCAGGCGTTGATCGACGCGCTGGCACAACGCTATTCAGGCCGTGCTGAAGATCGCAAAGCGCGCGACGTCGCTTATGCCGATGCGATGCGCAAGGTTCACCTCCAATTCCCGGATGACCAGGACATCGCGATGCTCTACGTTGAATCGGTTATGGACTTGCGGCCCTGGGGTTACTGGACGCGCGACGGCACGCCTTACGAACGCACGACGGAAATCGTGGCGCTCACGGAAAAGGTTATCGCCCAAAATCCCAATCATCCCGGCGCGCTACATCTGTACATTCATTTGATGGAAGCCTACGAGGCGTATAAGGCCGAGCCCGCAGCCGACCGTTTGCTCACGCTGATGCCAGCCGCCGGTCACATGGTGCACATGCCGGCACACATCTATCAGCGCGTGGGCCGCTATGCCGACGCTGCGCGCAGCAATGAGCTGGCGATCGCCGCCGATGAAGACTACATCTCGCAGTGTCGCGCGCAGGGCCTCTACCCGATGGCCTACTATCCGCACAACCTGCACTTCCTCTGGTTCGCCGCGACGGCTGACGGCCGCAGCAAGCTGGCAATCGAAAATGCACGGAAGGCGGCGTCGCGAGTGGATGATGAAACCTTGAAAGCGGTGCCGTTGCTCGCGGGCTTTCGCGTAGTCCCTTACTTTGCCTTAACGCGTTTCGGCAAGTGGGACGAAATGTTGGCCGAGCCTGAACCGCCAAACACCAGCGCCTACCTCAGTGGCCAGTGGCATTACGCGCGCGGAACGGCCTTCCTCGGTAAAGGCCAAACTAGCGAAGCGGAGCAGGAATTCGCGAAGTTGAAAGAAATAATGGGGGACAAGTCGCTCGACCAGCCATTGTTCTCACCCAACACCGGTCGCGCGATCCTTTCGATCGCTCAGGAAGTTTTGGCGGGCGAGATTGCTGCGTCGAAAAAGAACTACGATCAAGCCATACCTCATCTAGAACGCGCGGTGCGTTTGGAAGACGCTTTGGTTTACACAGAACCTTCGGAGTTTCACTATCCGCCGCGTCACGCGCTCGGTGCGATCTTGCTGGCCGCGAGTCGCGCGCCCGAAGCCGAAACTGTTTACTGGGAAGACCTGCGTCGCAATCGTGAAAACGGCTGGGCCTTATACGGCTTGATGCAGGCGTTGAAGGCGCAAGGTAAGAACGAAGACGCCGCGTTAGTCGAAGCGCGGTTCAAGAAAGCCTGGGCCCGCGCAGATGTGACGCTTACTGCGTCGCGGTTTGGGAGGTGAGTCGTGGTTTGATTTCATCCCCTCCCCTCTGGGGAGGGGAAAAAGGGGAAGGGTTTAGCGAGCCCGCTAATCCCTCTCCCCTTCCCTCTCCCAAAGGGGGAGGGAGAAAAGCGACTCGTTACTTTCAGATCAAACAGAAAACCCGCCTACTAAGTCGCTAGAGCAACTGGCTTTTAACCAGTAGGTCGCAGGTTCGAGTCCTGGTCGCCGCGCTTCAGTGATAACCCTTTGATTGAGGTCGTTCTCGTGGATCGCAAAGACCTGCCGTCTGCGGGCGCCGGTGAAACTCCGATTGTGGGCCTCGCACCCGCGGTAGCTAACGCTATCTTCAACGCCACAGTGGTGCGCTTAAGATCGCTTCCGCTGGCGCCGAAAGGCATTCAAATGGTCGTATCCTAATCTGACGCTCTGCGCAATCTCAGCATCCTCTGCGTCTCTCCACCCAACCGATTAGTGATTCGGGTTGGGCGCCCAGATCTCAAATTCCGTTACATAAACTGACGCTCTGTAGTTCCCACCGCTGGCCGTGCCCACTCCGACGCGGATGTTGTTAAGAACCGTAGCCGAGGTGAGGCCATTGCCGAAGTTAAACGGAAAGGAATCGGCTTCGTCAGCCCCGACAAAGAGCATCGCTTTGCCTTCGCTGTCTGTGGTGCCCCGTTCAACGTAAAGGATGAGCGTAAAGGGTGACGGATTTTGCGGGTCGATGACCTTGTTAGAAAGTTCCGGTGAAATATCGGGCCGGTTTGCCGGACTTGCAATACCCGGTGCGTTCAAACGTTGGCCCGTTGCTCGGAATTGGCTCGTCGCACCCGTCAGGGTCGTGCCGAAACTTAACAGCAAAGATGGAGCGTACGTGCCCTGCGGCGGCGGCTGATTCGGATCGAGTGATACTTTCTTTGGTTCGATGAATGTTCCGGTTAGCACGAATCGCTGAGGTATTGTGATGTTCTGGCCGTTCACCGCGGCCCAATGACCTAAGTTAGTGGTCGCGGTTGAAGGCCTTTCCACCGAAGTCAGCAGCCCTTTCTGCTCATAAGCATGTGCAGGGTTTTGACCCGGAGGAACCGAGTCGACAAAGATGAAATCGCCCGCCCCGAGCTTGTCAATCTTCAGATGCGGCTGGTTGGCGTGAGTTGTAAGGTCCTGATGATAAGCCCGCTGGCAAGGACCCAATAGATCTTGTGCGATTTGGGTTGTGTTTAGATTAGCCACTTTATCCTCCTGTCAGAAAACTTTGTGTGCAGCTGAATAATCTTCGGCGAAGGGACTTCCGCCGAATGCAAAGCGAGTTGGAAATAGTGGACGCGGTTCCGACACCGCGTAAACCGGGCTGCGCGTCCGGCGCAATCAGTTCTTTCTGTTTGCGAGGTTCTTCACGCCGCGATGTGAAAGTGTCTTCAATAATTTTCTCGCCGAAACCTTATTCTTGCGAGCGATCCTGAACGTCCTATTAAGTATGAGGTTTCAATGTGAAGTCTTTCATTCTTTTCGCTATGAGCTGGGCACCTGATACCCGACACCCGGCACCCCCGCTCATCCATTCACCACTTATCATCTATCATTCACCATTCATTGCCGCCACATCCGGTCGCGAAGAAGTTCAATCTGTTCGGGGAGAGGCGGAGTAGTCATTGGGTTAAAGGCGGCGGGGGAGCAAAGGGAACGTCTTGTTAGATGGAGGTTCGAGGATCGCAGGATCGCAGGCCTGACCTCAATTCGAAGTTTCCATAACTTCGTCTCGGGTCGAACAACTAATCACTGGCCTCGCAGCGATTTGAGTCGCTCAAGAGCCCGGTCTCTCACAATTGGGTTGGTAATCTTACTCGTCAGCACCAATTCATAATTCCTGATTGCATTCTCTCGGTCTTCGGTTTTTGCTCCGAGCTTAAAACGACTTTCGTACGCGTCAGCCAATTTGAAATAAGCTCTGCCAAGCTCCGGATATGTTTCAACATTCAATTGAAAGAATCGTATCGCTGCGTCATAAAGCTTCTTTTTTAATGCTTCTTCGCCCAGGCTTTCAAGACGAAGTGTGGGCTTACCGTTTATTGTTACCAGGGAATTGTTTAATAGTGTCTGGTATCCTTCAATCGCTCTATCCACACTTTCGGTTCGAATTACTTCGTCAAAGCGACTCTCAAGTTGTGTTCGATCAATCGAGATAGGTCGATTCAGCAACCCGGGAAGCGGGCGGAACCTCGCTCTTATCTGGTCGATCGGTTTGAGAGTGATGACAGCGCCGTCTTTGGTCGTAATCTTACCTTTCCTTAATCCTTCCTGAAGTTGGGGATCATTTTTCAACTCTTCATCGGTAACTGTCGTTCCCATGGCTTTACTTACAATTTCCGCGTCACTTGAATCAGCTTCGACATTGAAACATCGCCCATAGAATTTTCCGTCTCTTGTTTCACAACTACATTCCTGATTGTCGGTACAGGTTACGGTTCCGGCTTCGCTTTGACATACTTGTCCAAAGCCCAGCGAAGCCATAGTGAGAAGAAGAGCCGACGCTGCCAGAACAAATCGCAACTTAATTGTGACAAACAATCTCATACAGACCTCCTTCGTTAAGGCGCACTTCATAGATGTCCTTGCCTTGCTGAATCGCTGGCACAGGTTCAATCAGGTTGTATTGAAGTTGATGAATAATAGCCGCATAATTCTTCGCTGAGTAGGTTCCCTTCTTTACCTTGATATTCATGACCGCGTCGTTACACCTCTCAAATCTCACCGAAGGATGACTGTCCAACTCGGCCACCCTCCGAATCGCATCTCTGAGTGTGTAATCAAATCTCATTTGCCAGGTTGCAGAATCGGGCGGTGGAGGTCGCCGCGGGTAAAGTGCTCCCAGGACAAACGGCGTGAGATATGCAACAAAACCCAACACGATCGACACCAATGCCAATCGGTAGAGGTATTTCATCATCGTAGAAATCACGTCTCTACCCATTGTCTGGTTAAGCTTCGGAAATATTCTTAATTTGAGTATTCCGTAGAACACTATTAGCAGGACACCCACAACCAATCCCGAAACTGCAATCGGAGTGGAAACTTTTGTGGCTATATCCAGGATCTTGTCCATGGTAACGCCGGCTTTTTGATTTGATGAATGCTTGGGATGGCTCCTTACGGGAGACCAGCGCGTTGAGATGGGCACCTATTTATGACAAATCGGTCTATCTGTCAACGAGTTTATTGCTCGGCAGACCCGCAGCGGGGCTCGGCAAGGCGCTAACAAATGCTAAACCAGAGTAGTTTTCAGGAATCACAGCTTCAAGCCCCGATCGGCCCAGCCGAAAAAATGACTGGCCAAAGAAGAACGGGTCAGGCTTGCGATTTTGCGATTCTCACGAGTCGCATAGACAATCTGATCGGATCGCGTGGAGAATCGCAAAATTGCAAGCCTGACCCATTTAGCCAGACCGCGGATAATCTGGGCTATGCAAATCCTAGGATAGCAACAATGGCAGGCCTGACACGGCGTTTGCGGTTTCCACGCGTAGTAAACGCGGCGGCGGCTGATAATTGATGCTCGCCTGTTGCACTCCTTACGATAGGCCGCTCATCAATCGAAGGAGGGATTGGATCCTCATGAAAGCCGTACGATATTGGGCGACCTCTCGTATCTTCGGGTCCGTAACTCCGAGTAGCGTCCCCAGCTTTGAGCCGCATACCTAACGCGAGCGACACCAATGCAGCGATTTCGTCGTGAAGGTACCCGCCATGATAGGTTTCGTCATCCGTTTCCAGCTTAACTTCCGGGTCGTAACGTAGATAGTTTTCTGCATGCAGGATTAGTGCTGGTCGGCTCTTGTGCAAGACATTTACGCAATTTATGAGTCGATATGGACCAGTGTTTTCGATGTCATGTCCGACGATGTGGGCATCGGTAAACAACGGATATTCAAATGCGCTCTGCATGGGAATCCCAACAAGAGACGCTTTCCAGTTTTCGTAGGATGCCGGACCTTTTTTCACGATGTCTTTCATGTTCCGTTTCCCATAGTTTCAATCGTATCGACTTCGAGTGC
>DASZDU010000315.1:0-20165 GCA_035941655.1 Pyrinomonadaceae bacterium
CCCTCTCTTTGGGGGCGCAGCCCCGATAAGTTAATGGAGCCTCGGAAAGGCAGAGCCTTTCCGCACATCAGGCGGCGAAGCCGCGGCAGACCGACGCGCTACTGCGTGGTGGTACTCATGCCACCATGGTCATCCACTTGCCTAAGCACACGTCGTGAGAGAGAATCCGAAGCGAGTTTCAACTTGATTCCCTGATCTCGATTGAGAGCCTTTCAATGCCAAAAGTCATTCGGTTATCAGTATTTTTGCTGGCGCTGTTTTTTGTTTGCGGCTTCGCTGAATGTTATAAGCCGGTGACGAAAAACCAATTGCCGTCGCGCATTCGGACCGTTGCTGTGCCGGCATTTCAGAACAACGCGCTGCGCTACAAAATCGAATCGCGTTTCACTGAAGCGGTGGTTAACGAGTTGATTCACCGCGGGCGCGGGCTGCGCGTACAAGGCAGTCGCGAAGGTGCTGATGCCGTGATCGAAGGCGTTATCAAAAGTTTCAGTTACGGCGGCGTGCTGCTTGATGACAGGGGCCGGGCCAGGATTTTTGAAGTCACCATTGAAGCGGCCATTACCGTACGCGATCAAACTGAGAACCGGGTACTCTACGACAATCAAAACTTTGTCTTTCGCGGCGAGTTTGAATTCGCCAACGATCCCCGCAACTTCTTCAACGAAGAAGATCCGGCGGTCGAGCGCATGGCGCGAAACTTCGCGGAAAGTATTGTTTCCACTCTGACCAACGCCGTTCAGCTCTCGAAATGACCACACTCACGCGCGCGGATCTCGATCGCTCGCTGGCCGCAGGCCGTGTCAATCCGCTTTATTTGCTGGTTGGCTGCGAAGGTTATCTGCGTGATATCGCGGCGCGAAAAATTGCGGACGCCACCTTGACCGGCACTCTGCTTCGAGAATTCAACGAATCGACCTTCAGTCTTCTCACCGATTCAGCCATGGCCGCGATTGCGGCGGCGGAGCAGATGCCGATGATGTCCGAGCGGCGCGTGATCAGAATTAAAGATTTTGCAAAACTGCGGGAGACTGACGAAGAGATCATCATCCGCTACCTGGATCGTCCGCTCGATTCAACGGTACTAGTTTTTACCGCCGACGATCTTGATAAGCGAAAAAAGCTCACCAGGACTTTGCTGACAACTTGTACGTTGGTCGAGTTCCCTGCCGTCAAAGATGCGGAGGCCAAAGCCTGGGCCCGCACGCGCTTGAAGGAACTAAAAACGACGGCCGATGATCGAGTGTTGACGGACATCGTGAGGCTGGTGGGCACCAACCTGCAGACACTCTCGTCGGAGTTGGACAAACTAGCGGCGGCCGCGATGCCGACCGGTCAGATTACGACCGAGCTGGTTGATCAGTTAATTGATCGCTCTCGAGAGCTTTCAAATTTCGACCTGGGGGATCAGCTTATCGCCGGCGATCGGCGGCGCGCACTTGAGACGCTTCATCGCTTACTGGAAGACGACGTGGCGCCGGTGATGCTGGTGGGTTTAATTGCCGGAAATTATCATCGACTGGCTCTGGCGAAGGAGTTATTGAAGCGGGGAGCCCGTGACGAAGTGTATCGACTCATCTATGGGCCGCCGGCAAAACGCGACGCTTTTATGAATACTCTACAGCGCAGCGATTCAACCAAAATTGCGCGCGGCATCCAACTCATCGCGGCGGCCGATCTGGCTATTAAAACGTCGCTAGCAGGCGGTGGGCCGAAGGGCGCACGTCTGCAACTGGAAGTACTAGTTTGCGAATTAGCAAGTTAGTCCAATGTCCAACGTCAAAACCAAGTGGTCCCAGCTGAACAGGCAGAGTTCTGATTCTAGCTATCGGACGTTGGACATTGGACATTGGACATTGGACATTGGACGTTGAACTTTGGACAACTTCAGGCCAGGCCCCTTGAAATGGCTTCGGGCTCTTCCGATGGCAATTCCACTCCGTAAGCCAACACCATTAACCAGCGGCCGTCGCGTCGTACAAACACGTCAGTAAAGGCCACGGTACTTTCCTCGGTTTCTCCTTCGGGAGGTCGAGCCTCGGCGACTTGCACACCTGTTAGGACCGCCGTATCGCCATAGACACTCACTCTCAGTTCTTCGCCACGCAAGGAAATAATTTCAACCGGAAATGAGTTAATGCTTTCCAGGAACGCATCCTTATCGGCTTCGGCGCCGAAGTGTGTTCTATAAATAAACTCGTCCGCCAGCATTGGTTCAAGCGCTACCGTGTCTTTGCTCTTAATGGCTGACATGATGTCGCGCTCGATTTGCAGGATTTCTGAAGTGAAATCTGCGATGGCGTTGCCTTGACTAGTCATGGCGGATCTGAAGACTCACAGTTAATAGGCAAAGCTCTCATTCACACCGCGGCTTTAGCCCGGTGGATCTAAGGACCATACGAAACGAAAACCGTTTAAACGGTTTCAGTTTCCTTCCAACTTTCTGGCCACCGGGCTAAAGCCGCGGTGTGAATGAAAGTAGTTGAGAGCTCAAAACTGCGCCAGGACCGATTCCTGAAGCGCCCGCTACGCATGGTCTTCTATTGTCCCGCTCCGGAGGACCCGGCGCTTGCAGCCTTCGCGCGCTTTTCCATCTCCTCCGCCGACACATCTTCCTTATGTGTCGATAGGTGCCAGACATGACCGAATGGATCGATCAGTGAGCCGCTGCGATCGCCGTAGAATTTGTCTGTCACAGCTTCCTTCACCGTAGCGCCTGCCTGCACAGCCTGGTCGAAAAGTGTATCGACGTTTTCGACGTAGATCATCAGACTCACCGGCGAACCCCCCAGCGACTTCGGACCGTTGTATCCCATGGCAGGATACGCATCCGCGAGCATGATCGGCGAATCGCCAATCTTGATCTCCGCGTGCCCGATCTTTCCGTCCGGCGTCGGAAAGCGAAAAAGCTCTTTAGCGCCAAAGGCCTTCTGGTAAAACTCGATCGCCCCTCCCGCGCCTTCGATGATCAAATAAGGAGTTACCGAATGATAACCCTCTGGAATTGGTTTGACTGCCATTGTCTCTCTCCTTCAACTTCTGAAATTAACAGACTCGTTGTTCCGGTAGTGTCGCAATTTGTCATCTCTGTGCGTCCTCGGTGTTCTCTGTGTCTCTGTGGTTTAGTACTTGGTTATCGAAATTCACCACAGAGACGCAGAGGTCGCAGAGGTTGCACAGAGAAAAACTTTAAACTGCGCCACTGTTCATGTGTTACTGCGGATCGCGCCCGCGCTGTTCTATCGTGTCGTTACCAACGGCAACTCGATGAAAGTTTGCAGTTTCCGATCGCCCGCCGTGTGATAAATTCTTTGATTTGCTTTGCGAAAATCGCCCGGTTTCGCCCAAAAAATATTCGGCACAAATGTTTGCGGGTTGCGATCGTAGAGCGGGAACCAACTCGATTGTATCTGCACCATGATTCGGTGACCTGGCAAAAAAACGTGATTGGCGGTTGGTAAGGCAAAGCGGTAGAGCAGCGGAACGTTCGCGGCGATTGGTTTGGCCTCGGCGAGGTTCTCGCGATAGCGCCCGCGAAAGATGTCACCGGAAATCATTAACTGATAGCCGCCCATGTTTGGTTGGCCCGCAACCTCATCGGGATAAAGATCGATTACTTTGACCACCCAATCAGAGTCAGTGCCGCTGGTGGAAGCGATCAGGTTAGCGATCGGCTCGCCGCTAATCTTGACCGGCGTTGTCAGATTGTCAGAAACAAATACTGCAACGTCCGGCCGTCCCGAAGCTTCACGTTGATCGTCAACCAGCCAACGCGACCAACTGGTGCCGTCGATCGGTCGGGCGCGATAGGGCACCGGCCTGGCCGGATCTGAGATGTATTCTTCGTAACCAGCTTCGCCCGGTTTCGCTGCGTCAAAACTGAGTTTTGAATTCGCGCGCAAATAAAGGGGAGTGGGTCGCAGCGTGCAACCACTCTCGCAGCCGGACGGCCATGAAGACAGTCGCCGCCACTGATTCGTCCCTGTTTCAAACGCCATTACCGGAGCGACATCAGCCTTTGGCGTGTTCTTAAGATAGTGATCCAGAAACGGCCGCAATATTTCCTGACGAAAAGTAAGCGCCGTATCGCTGTTGAATTTGATAGCGCCGAGTGCGCTGCCTTCGCGAATCTCCTGACCGTGGTGCCAGGGCCCCATGACCAAAAACACCTTGTCGTTCCGCGTATCCTTCGGTTCAATCGCCTTGTAGACCGCGATGTCACCGTAAATGTCTTCCTGATCCCAGAGGCTATGCACCAGCATCACCGGCACCTTCAAAGGCTGGGCCGCGAGAATTCTGTCTACTGCCTGATCCTGCCAGAACGCGTCGTACGCCGGATGCTCGAGCAGCTTGCGCCAAAAGCCGACTTGCTCCAGACCGCGGCGGCGTCCGAGTTCTCCAGCCGAGCCGGCTTCCATGAACATGTCGTAATCGTCGAAGTGGCTGGTCCACCACTTCACCTCATTAGCGCGCGTGGCTTCCTGATCGTAGATGTAGCTCATGCCCTGCTGACGAAAGGCGCCGTTGTGAAACCAATCGTCACCACGCCAGCCGTCGACCATCGGGTTCATTGGCACAGACACCTTGAGCGCCGGATGTGGATTGACCAACGCCATCAACGGCAGAAAGCCGTCGTAGGAAATTCCGAGGATGCCGACTTTGCCGTTGCTCTCACGAATATTTTTTACCAGCCAATCGATGGTGTCGTAGGTGTCAGTCGCATGATCGACTGGGGTGGGGTTTTGAGGACCGTGCAGCGGGCGGTTCATTACGTAATCGCCCTCAGAACCATACTTGCCGCGGATGTCCTGCACCACACGAATGTAGCCTCCTTCGACAATCACATCGGTGGCGTTGTCGTAGCCGTACAGGCTCGGGCCAAGGTGCGAGCTGTTAGTTCGCGTAGTGAGCTCGGTGGCGTTGTAAGGAGTACGGGTTAAAAGTATGGGTGCATCTTTGGCTCCGTTGGGAACAAGGATGACGGTGTGAAGCTTCACGCCATCGCGCATCGGTATCATCACCTCGCGACGCATATAGTCAAATCCGTAATTCGTTGGTTGGATCTTCTGCGGCGTCTCGTTCGGCAGGGTCGGCGTTTGGGCCATTGCGCGATTGCTCGATCCTAGCAGCGCGCTCACCGAGATAAGGACGGAGATCAGAGTCAGCCTGCGCACATTTCTGACGGTCATTATTCAATTGCCTCCTGATGATTTCGTAGGAGTATAACAGGCGAAAGAGCGGGGGCAAGCCCACCTTCCTGACCCTGAGCTGACGAGCCCGGCCCGATAGGTTCACCTTGAAAGTCATTCGATCAGGAACCATCATGAACCGTTAGTCAGCTCAGGGTCAGGAAGGTGGGCTTGCCCCGCTCTTACGTTTCTCCAGTCGTAAGGCCCGCGGCATGTGAAGTGATACACTTAGGACCAAGTTGTGACCAAGGCGCTGCACTATCCCAAAACTAGTACATGATGGATCCCGTCCGTTCACCGCATGAGATCACACAGTTGCTTGCTGAATGGAGCAACGGAAATCAAACTGCGCTGGACAAGTTGTATCCACTCGTCTACGACGAACTTCATCGGATGGCGAACCGGTATATGAAGCGTGAGCGAAAGGATCACACGCTGCAAACGACGGCCCTGATCAACGAGGCCTACGTTCGCCTCGTTGAACAAAAAGATGTCCACTGGGAAAACCGCGCGCATTTCTTTGCCATCTCCGCGCAGATTATGCGTCGCATTCTGATCGATCATGCGCGGCGGCACGCATTTGCAAAACGCGGCGGCGGCGCACAGAAAGTTTCTCTAGATGAAACCGCGATTGTTGCGAGCGGTCCTGCTTCGAACATACTTTTGCTTGACGAGGCTTTGAATCGCCTGACTCAAATGGACCCCCGCCGCGGCCAGGTAGTCGAACTGCGATACTTTGGCGGCCTTAACAATGAAGAAATTGCCGGCGTGTTGAAGATTTCGGAAAACACTGTGACGCGCGACTGGAACATGGCAAGAGCCTGGCTCTATCAGGAATTGAGCGGGAGTGTGGCCTGATGCAGCCTGAACGATGGCAGCAGGTTAGCGGCATATTCAAATCGGCGCTCGCGCTGGAACCTGAAAAGCGAGTCGCTTACGTCGCGGCCCAATGTGGCGCTGACGAATCGTTGCGGCATGATGTCGAGCGTCTGATCGAGGCGCATCAGCAGGCGAACAACGACAATTTCATTGACTTGCCGGCGGTAGCGGAAGCTGCGGAATCGCTGTTTTCCCAAGACAGCGAAGTCAAGGACCGCCTGGAAAAAGAACAGCGAATAAGTCACTACCGAATTATCCGGAAGCTTGGAGCTGGCGGTATGGGTGAAGTTTACCTTGCCGAGGACACGCAACTCGATCGCACTGTGGCACTCAAGATCCTGCCCACGGATGTCGCCTTTGACAAACGAAGGATGCAGCGCTTCAAACAAGAAGCAAAACTCGCGTCTTCACTCAACCAACCAAACATCCTGACTATCTTTGAGTTTGGCGACATTGAGACGCTGCACTTTATCGCGTGCGAATATGTCGACGGCACAACTTTGCGCGACCAACTCCATGACAGAAAACTAAAGCTGCCGGAAATCATCGACATAAGCATTCAGGTGATTGCGGCCCTCGACGCCGCCCACGAAGCCAGGATTGTTCACCGTGACATCAAGCCTGAAAACATCATGGTGCGGCGCCGTGACCGCGTCGTTAAAGTGCTGGATTTTGGCCTCGCAAAACTTACGGAGAAAACATCCGGACAATCAACCGCTTCTGATACTGAGGCCAACACCGAGTTGTTGGTACCCACTATGCCGGGCACTGTGATCGGCACGGTCAAATACATGTCTCCCGAGCAGGCGCAGGGATTACGCGTGGATGAACGAACCGATTTGTGGAGCATCGGAGTTGTAATTTATGAGATGGTTTCCGGCCGCGTTCCCTTCACCGGCACAACGAGTAGCCATACGATCGTAGACATCCTCGATAAAGAGCCCGCGCGGCTGCAAAGCCTCGGCGCGAGCGTACCTCCGGAGCTGGAACGAATTGTCAGTAAAGCCCTGGCAAAGAATCCCGACGAACGGTATCAAACAGCAAAGGACATGTTGATCGACCTGCGCAATCTGAAGAAACGGCTGGAGCTAGACCTGGAGATTGAGCGTTCTGCCTCGCCGGATTTAGTCACCGCGACCACCGATAAGAACCTTATCCCTGGCACCGATTCGATCGAACCACGAAGCACTAAAGTTGAGCCTCGTGAAGGTGACCGTCCAGCTCGCACTAAGCTAGTTGCGGGTCTTGCCCTGGTATTAGTTCTTGTCGCAGGTTTGGCTATTGCTGCCGCATGGTCGCGACGGCGACGTGAGACTGTCGTGGCTCCAGCTCCGACTGCAAGTGCTGCTTCCGAACGCAAGCTCAGCTACTGGATGACGGTGCAGAAATATAGAAATGGACAACCGTTCCAGGACCCGTTCAGACTGGCTGGGGAGATAAACTTCGAGAAGGACTACCGAGTCAGACTAAATGTCAGCAGTTCGCAAGCGGGATATCTCTACATTCTGAACGAAGGTCCTGCAAGCGCCGGCAGCACCCCGTCTCTTGTCGTTCTGTTTCCTTCAACCACAGCCAACGAGGGCTTGTCTTATCTGGCTGAGAATCAACGAGTCGAGATTCCGCAGCAGAGCTGGTTTCAATTCGACGCGGAAGAAGGAACGGAAAAACTGTGGTTGGTATTTACCGCCAATGCTGTACCCGAATTGGAAGCAGTAAAGCAGTTTGCGAATCTGAAAGATCGGGGCCTAATCAAAGACGCCGATCTGAACACACGTGTACAAAAATTCTTAAGCGCACACGCCGGCGCGAAGCCTACGATCGAGAAAGACGATCAGTTAAAGCAGACGAGCCTCAGCATTTCCCAGCCGGTTTTGATCCACGCTATCAAACTGGAACATCATTAACCATCGCTCAATCGTGATTGTTGAGAAAGCGGATTCGTCCGTTCGGAAAACGATTGACCTTGACTCGTCGCAGGAATATGATGCGGCCACTCGAGCGTTTCTAGCTTGTCAGGTCAAACACACCGGCCTTTTCGGCTAAGCCGGCCTCGGTGCCGCCATTACTGGCCACCGCCGCCTTGGTGGTTTTCCAACCGAATTCTCGCGTTAATGAGTGAAATCTAGAACCGCGTACGCGAGATGTGACGGTCACTGTGAAGTATGCAACCGCGTATATGAAGAATGTGACGGTCACTCACCGCTCTAACTTGAGCACATCAGACCCAGAGAAATGGAGGAAAGTAATACAATGGCAACACTACACATCAACGTTTCAGGTCGCCCTGAAATTAGTGGCACCATCCCGATGCCTTTGACAGGCACAACGACTTACTCTTGTCCGCTTGGCGTTTTCACAATAACCCCGATATTGGACACTACCGGTGGTGGATCGAAGCCCCCAATAAGCGGTTCATTTTCAATCTCACCCGTGCCGGAAGACTACGGGACTGTGGCGTTTACCGGCACTTATGTCTCAAGGGGGGGCGGCAAAGGTTCAGGAGGTGTCAACTGGAGCGGCGGTCATCCCAGAGGGATTGCGGACGGAACTGATACCTGGACCTCCGACACGACAACCCCGGTACCGAAAAAAGATCCACGCAAGGACAAGGCTAAGGCTAAGGGCCAGGGATACTGAAGAGCGCTTGACCTATGTCAACAATGGCGGCAGCGGATCAGGGATTGTTTCCTGGACCGGCACTCATCCGCGGATCGATCCGGATGGAGAAGATGCCTGGACATCTGGAACGATAACCCCTATGCCGCCTCCTGTTGAGGGTCAGGCCATAACCACTTAGAGTCTGCTCCGGCGGCGCTTCGAGTTTCGAGTTTCGAGTTTTCAAGTGCTCATGAACTTACTTGAGACTCGGAACTCGAAACTGGTTTTGGATCATGTTTACAACAACCATACGGCTGCGATCTTCCAATCGCTGCTTTCCAGCGAAGCGGTTCGGTTCGCGCATCGCTCATCCGTCCATGTTTGTAAGCGTCTGCTTTCTCCTCTTCTTATCCAGCGATGCAAACCTCCTCGCACATCCATCATCGCGAGAGTCCCCTGCGAAGGCTCTTCAGCAGGAAGTAACCACGCTCTCGCCCGCCGCCATCCTCGAAAGACAATTGAAGGGCGGCGAAGTCCAAAACTTCCGAGTCTCTTTAGCCCCTGGGCAATTCCTGCATGTCCTCGTCGCGCAGCGTGGAATAGACGTAGTGGCCACGGCCTTTAATCCCGGGGGCAAGCAACTCTTCAGTGTCGATTCACCAAACGGCAGTTGGGGAACAGAGCCGGTCATTTTTATCGCCGAGACCGCGGGTGATTACCGGATTGAAGTCCGCGCCGTCAACGACAAAGCTCCTGCTGCGCGCTATGAAATAAAAGTTGTCGCCTTACGAGAAGCCGCCAAGGCAGATGGCGAGCATGTCGCGGCGCGAAGAGCTTTCGAAGAAGCGGACAACCTGCGGCAGCAAAGCAAAGTCGATTCAAAACGGGCCGCCATTGAGAAATACAAACAGGCATTGAATCTCTTCCAAATGGCGGGAGCGCGCGACGGGCAGGCCCTCACTCTTTATGCGCTCGGACTCGTGCATGCCGAGCTCGGTGAATTTCGATCAACTCTGGAATTCACAGGTCAGGCTCTCCCGCTCTTCAAGGCGCTCGGCGACGACACGATGGAAGGCTTCGCGCTTAATCTAACGGGCAGTGCTTATGACTTCCTGGGCGAAGTGGCCAAAGCAGTCGGATACCTCCAACAGGCTCTCTTGCTATTTCAAAAACAGGGAAATCAAGCTTCCGAAGCTTCCGTCGTCAATAATATTGGCAGAATTTATTATCAGAACGCCGACTGGCAGGAGGCGCTGGAAAACTATAGCCAGGCACTCTCGTTATTTCGGTTAATGAGGGACCGTAACCGGGAAGCCACCGCGCTTCAGAATCTCGGTGTAATTTATTATTCGCTCGGTGAACCGAAAAAGGCTCTCGACTATTTTCAACAAGCCCTCCTGCTGGGGCGGGCCGTCGGCGATAAGCGGCGTGAAGCGCTCGCCGTGAGCGAGGTCGGCTTTGTCTGGAATTCATTAGCTGAGCCGCGGAAAGCGCTTGATCATTACAACCAGGCATTGCCTATCTGGCAGGCGCTGGGAGATCGAAACGGGCTGGCGACGACGTTCGACTTCATGGGTATCGCCTACTCCGCGCTGGGCGACACGGAGAAAGCTCTTAACTATCACCAGCAGGCGCTCGAACTGAGGCGCGCGGCTGGTAATCGGCGTGAGGAAGCCAACACGCTGGGAAACATGGGGCACGTCTATAACCAGCTGGCTCAGCCGCAAAAGGCATTAGAGCATTACCGTCAAGCCCTCACACTTTTTCGCGCGTTGGGAGATAAGAACAGAGTGGCCATCATGCTTCAAGGCATCGCGCTCTCTGAACGTCAACTTGGGAATCGGTCTGAAGCCCGCCAACGAATCGAAGAAGCACTCTCCTTAGTCGAAGCGGTGCGCGCCGGAACCGGCAGCCAGCAGTTTCGTGCGTCCTACTTCGCTTCACAGCGCGATCCCTATGAACTCTACATAGATCTCTTGATGGAGTTGCACCGCCTCAAGCCAACTGAAGGTCATGATGCTGAAGCGTTACAAGCAAGCGAGCGGGGCCGCGCTCGCAGCTTGACGGAGATGCTCCATGAAGCTCATGTCGACATTCGCCAGGGTGTCGGATTGGATTTGATCGCGAAAGAGCGCGAGCTCAATCAACTGTTAAATGCCAAGGCGCAAAGAGAAATTCAACTTAAAGCGCAAAAAGGCAATCAACAGGAGATCGCTACGCTCGATAAGGAGATTAGCACGCTCGAAGATGACTATCAGCAGGTGCAGGTCGCGATTCGCAAGGCCAGCCCCGCTTATGCCGCCCTTACCCAGCCGCAACCGCTTGGACTGAAGGAAATTCAAGCGCAGTTGAACCAGGGGACGTTGTTGCTTGAATACTCACTGGGGAAAGAACGTAGCTTTGTGTGGGCAGTTACTCCGACTTCACTCAAAGCTTACGAGTTGCCAAAGCGAGAACAAATAGAGACGGCCGCGCGGCTGCTCTACGACTTACTTACGGCTCGTAGTAAATCTATAGCCGGCGAAAACGCTGAGCAGAAGCAAGCGAGAATCGCGCAGGCGGATTCGCAATTACTGACCGCGAGTAACGAACTGAGCCAAATGGTGCTCGGCCCGATTGGTTCTGAGCTGGCAGCTGAACGGCTGGTCGTCGTGGCAGACGGCGCCTTGCAATACGTGCCATTCTCCACTTTGCCCTTTGTCAGGGGTCGGTCGTCAGTTGCACAGCGTAGCCGCACGAACAACGGACCATTAACCAATTACCGACCCCTGATCGTGGATCACGAAGTAATCTCTCTTCCGTCGGCCTCGGCATTAGCCATACAACGGGAGGGACTCCGAAATCGCATACCAGCGCCAAACGGCGTGGCCGTAATCGCCGATCCGGTTTTTGCAGCCTCAGACGAACGGGTTGGCCTCGCCCGGACTAAGGCCCCAATAGAAACTCAGGGAGATGGATCAGCGCCTACGCGAATCATCGAACATCTCGCCGACGACTCCGGGTTGATTATTCGTCGCCTGAAATTCACTCGGCAGGAAGCGGATCAAATTCTGGCCGAAGCGCCACGCGGGAAAAATCTGCGGGCGATAGATTTCCAGGCAAACCGCGCTAGAGCCACCGGTGGCGAATTGAGTAAATATCGCTATGTTCACTTCGCTACTCATGGGTATATCGACAGCGAGCGTTCCGACCTGTCGGCGATCGTGCTTTCGTTAGTTGATGAACAGGGCAAACCGCAGGACGGCTTCTTACGCGCGCACGAAATTTACAATCTTAACTTGCCGGCGGAACTGGTGGTGCTCAGCGCTTGTGAAACCGGCCTGGGAAAAGAAATAAGAGGCGAAGGACTGGTCGGGCTGACGCGGGGATTCATGTATGCGGGGGCGCGCCGGGTTGTCGTCAGCCTGTGGAATGTCAACGATAAAGCTACCGCAGAACTGATGGCCCGCTTCTATCGCGGCATGCTTAGAGAAAACAAGACGCCGGCGGCGGCGTTGCGCGCCGCACAAATCGAAATGTCGCGGCAGAAACAATGGCAGTCGCCTTATTACTGGGCCGCGTTCACGCTTCAGGGCGAATGGAAGTGACCGGAAAAGTGATCGAGTTGGTGGTTTCGTACAGGAATTCTCGCGTTAGTAAGTGGGACGGCGACAGAGAGTGGATGGAAGCCTTGCTGTGCGCCGAAGGCGTCGAATAACTTCAGCCCAGGGTAACACCCTGGGGAAAAGCGCAGCGAGCCGTTCCTACGCTAAAAGGGTTGATACGATTTTGTCGCTGAATCGACTTATCGAAACTTTACCGGTTGGTGAACCATGACTCTGCGAAAAAAAAGGCGCGTCTGGTTGCTTGTGCTTTGCGCCGCAACTCTCGCTGCTCCGATAACTTTGAAGGCCCAGGATGAAGACACTACCAGAAGACTCTGGGACACGGCCTTCATCAACAACGGCACGAAGAAAACCTCACCGAAAAAAGCGAAACGCAGTTATCGCGTGACCACTCCGAATGTGCCCACTGCCGATGTCAATGGCGAGACTGTAGTTGGTGTTACGCTTTGGCGGCTACGTCGCGCCACCTCGAGAGACTCCGGCGAGCGTCTAATTGTGCATGAGGGCGCCGATGCCGCGGAATGGTTGCCAGAGCGAATTTCGGCAAACACAAAGTTGGGCCAGGGGGATCGGCTGCGAATATCCGTCGAGGCCGCGCGAACCGGCTACCTTTACGTGATTGATCGAGAACAGTATGCCGATGGTAGTTTCAGTGAACCGTATTTGATTTTTCCTACCACCCGCACGCTTGGGGGCAACAATCAAGTTACGATTGGAAAAATAATCGAACTGCCGGCCCAGGACGATCGTCCTCCTTACCTGACTGTCAAACGAAGCAGATCCGATCAGGTGGCCGAAGTGCTCAGTGTTCTGATTAGTCCGTCGCCACTTGAAGGGATTGAAATTACCGACAAAGCGCAAAAACTGCCAGAGGCCCAGGTAAGCACGTGGGAAAAATCATGGGGGACGCGTGTCGGTTCGCTGGAATTGGAAAAGGGCGTCGGGACAGCGTGGAGCAAAGAAGAGAAAGAAGCCGGAGCTGATGTTGCCCGAACTCTAAAGCCTGACGCGCCAGCGCCACAGGCCATCTACTACAAGCCGAAGACCAAAGCGAGCGAACCGATCCTGGTAAAAGTGCGACTCCGTTACGGATATCAGGCTAAGCATTGACTTAGCCGCCGATTCCCGCGCATAGAGGTTACTCAGAACGCCAACAACTGAAGAAACCCCTGTCAGATCTGCAAACCGTTTCCGAATCCGGTTCATCGGCGCGAATCCGCGCCTATCTACTGCCAGGTAAACTGACTTCAAGCCGCTCCAGGGCGCTGCGAATTGTCGTAGGCATCGGCACCGGCCTTTGGGTCACACGATCCACGAAGACATGTACGAAGTAACCGGCGGCAGCCGCGGAAGTTTCGCCCTGTTTGAATACTGCCAGCTCATAACGCACGCTCGAATTCCCTAATTTGCCAACGCGTAATCCAATGTCGATAACTCCCGGAAAGGAGAGGGGACGTAGATACTGGCATTGCGACTCCACCGCGAACGCTATGACTGGCCCGCTGTTGATATCGAGCCGGCCTTCCGCAATCAGGTATTCGTTAATCGCCGTGTCGAAGAAGGCGTAGTAAAGCGCATTGTTGACGTGGCCGTAGATGTCGTTGTCCATCCACCGCGTTGGCAGTGACATGAAGTGCGCGTAGTCGTCGCGAGTGATTTGCGGTTTCTCGGGCATTTTTTTGGAGTGCGCTGACCTGTCAGCTTTGTTTCTAGCGGCTTGGCGCCACGCTCCTCAGATTAGCTAGCGGCAGGTCGCGACAGGTCGCGACCGACGAAAGCGCTGACAGGTCAGCGCACTCCAAAAATTGCGGACTTACCCCCGCTCTCTAACTACTAAAGTCAATAATCTGTCGCACCGCTTTTCCCTGGGCCAATCGATCAAAACCGGTGTTGATTTCTTCGAGACGCAAAGTGTGCGTGTGCAACTTCTCAACGGGCAATATCCCAGCCTGATACATGCCAATGTATCGCGGGATGTCACGGCGGGGCACGGAAGATCCCATGTAGCAGCCCTTGATCGTGCGTTCTTCCAACGTCAGGCTGACTGCCGGAATTGAGAACATCCTGTCCGGAGCAGGTAAGCCAACCGTAATTGTGGTGCCGCCCCGCTTCGTTGCCTGATAAGCCTGCATCAAAACCTGTTCGTTACCGACGCTTTCAAATGCGTAGTCCGCGCCGCCTCCGGTCAGATCCCTGATCGCCGCGATTGGATCATCCTGCGCTGCATTAATCGTGTGCGTGGCTCCAACCTCGCCTGCGAGCGGAAGTTTATCCTCGATCCGATCGACCGCTATGATCGGATACGCGCCGATTGCCTGGGCGCCCATGATCGCACTCAAGCCGACGCCGCCCATGCCAAACACGGCCACCGCCGAGCCGGAAGGTACGCGCGCCGTATTCACAACTGCACCCACGCCGGTCATCACAGCGCAACCAAAGAGCGCCGCCATCGGGAGCGGCAGGTGGGAATCAATCTTTACAAGTGATTCCTGTGCGGCGACCGTAAACTGCGAGAACCCGGAGACGCCCAGATGATGATTGCAGATCTGGGATTGAGAATTGGTGAAAGGTCGCGCCCCGGAGAGTAGCGTACCGGCGATGTTTGCCTTCGCGCCGCGCTCACACAAGGCGCCGCGGCCGGAAGCGCAAAAGAGACAACGTCCACAAACCGGCACGAAACTAAAGACCACATGATCGCCAGCTGAAAACTCGGTCACTTCAGGACCGACTTCGCGCACAATGCCGCTCGCTTCGTGGCCCATTACCATCGGCATCGTGCGTGGTCGCGAACCATCAATGACAGAAAGATCCGAGTGGCATAATCCGGCGCCGGCAATTTCAACCAACACTTCACCCGCGCCCGGCGCGGAGAGCGTGGCTTCATCAATCACCAGCGGGACGCTCTCCGCGTAGGGAGGCGGCGCACCCATCTCGTATAGCACAGCAGCCTTTGTCTTCATGTTCAGATGTATAAATCTTCAGCGCTGTGCCACTCGTGCGAGACGTTCTTCATGATTAGCGCGTGATCGAATTCAATACTGCCCCGCGGAAACTTTGCTTCGTCGGAAAAGTAACTTGAGCGGACACTGGTGACGTGGAGAGGCTCGACCTGCCATTCGTTCGTTTTTAAGTTCAATCCATCCAACCGTTTTGGATCGTGGGTCACTGAATAACCAAGCGACCCGGCTTCAAAGAAGGCAGACGCTTCAGCCAACGACGAAAAGATCGAGGTGGCAGGCAACGCGTTTGCCATTGCTGCTTCGAGCTTAACTACAAGGTCTGAATCCGCCGACTTCAGTGAGAAGTTGATTCCCGAATCGGACTCGGTGATGCTGAACGACGACTGATGATGTTCGCCGGGAAAGATACGGCCGCCGAGCAGATGATTAAGTTGAGAGTTTGTATCGCGGCGCGAAATGAAAACTCCTTCACGCGTTACACCCTCGTCATCCCAAAGCACAGCTACACGATGAGCGGCGTTTTCACTGTTCATCCCGACAACTTCCGGAACAAACCTTGGCCGAATGTGTTCAAGCCGAATTAGACAAATGCCCGCCACAGCAAAGCCGCGTTGTAGCTTGGGCCGGAAGCGTGGCGGCAACTGCTGCTGCATCACCTCGGGATCAACGCGAAAATTTGCCAGGATTCGTCTGCGGATTAGACCTTGAATAACAGGCAGTTTCATGTCGAGCGAATTACTTGGCGCGGCGGCTAAGAATTGGCGGTGGCCGCAACCGTTTTTACTGCGACCAGCTCAGGCGGTGGCGTGTGCAAGTCCCAGACTATGCCAAACCACGAGAGCGCGGTGAGCGTGTAGTGAGACATATCGATCTCCCACCAATAGAAACCCTGGCGCTCGGATGAAGCGTAGTGATGATGGTTGTTGTGCCAACCTTCTCCCAGCGTGATGAGCGCCACGAAAAGATTATTGCGGCTGTTGTCGTCGGTCGGGTAACGTCGCTTTCCAAATATGTGCGCGAGCGAATTGACAGTGAACGTGCCGTGGTAGAGCACAACGGTGCTGATGAAAAAGGCCCAAACCAACATTTGAAACCCGTTCGTTCCCGCCGACGGCGCATATCTCTCCAGCACCCAGCCGAAGATAAACGCTGACGCCGCCAAAATGATTGGAGGCAGCGAATAGTATCGATCCAGAAAACGCAGCTCGCGATACTTACTCAAATTTGCGATTAACTTCCAATGAGTCTCCTGGCTATCGCGCGACAAAAACCAGCCAAAGTGCGCGCGCCAAAACTTGCGGGTTAACGGCGAGTGGAAATCCAGGTTGGTGTCGGCAACGAGATGATGATGGCGATGGTGGGCCGACCACCAGAGGGGTCCTTTCTGGTACGACGCGGTTCCGGTGAAGGCCATTAGAAACTGGAAGAACCTGCTGGTCCGATAAGTGCGATGCGCCAGCAACCGATGAAATCCGGCGGTAATCGCAAACATTCGCACGATGTATAAGGCCAGACAGGTGACGACTGCCACCACGCTGACGCCCGCCCAGATCACCAACAGACAGGCAAGGTGCATGAAAAGGAATTGCGCGCAGATGAAATAATCAAGTTTGTCGTGATCAAATGCGGGGTTTGTTTTGGCTAATTCGGACACTGAGGAACCTGCTCTCTAATAGACTGCACCGACAACTATAAAGCGTCTGCTACTTAATGCAACCCAGGAAAGGACGAGTGTCGCAGTTAGAAAAAATCTCTGTGCGTCCTTTGTGTTCTCTGTGCCTCTGTGGTGCATTACTAATCCTTCACCACAGAGGCACAGAGAACATAGAGGAGGCACAGAGGAAAATCAAAAATAACTACCGTGCCTGTTATCACCCTTCCAACGTGGCCTCCATCGTAATCTCCGCCTTAAGAAGCTTCGAGACAGGGCAGCCTGCTTTCGCGTTATTCGCCGCAGTTTCAAATGCCTGACTGTCAGCGCCGGGCACTTTGGCCGAGACGTCGAGATGAACTTTAGTTATCGCAAACCCGCTGTCAGTCTTCTCCAGGGTTACGGAGGCCGTGGTGCGGATGCTGTCTGCGGTGAGACCCGCCTGGCCCAATTGTCCGGACAGGGCCATGGAAAAACACCCTGCATGGGCGGCGGCGATTAGTTCTTCCGGGTTAGTGCCGGCGCCATCCTCGAACCGGGTGCTAAATGAGTATTGCGTGTTTGAAAGAACGCCACTATCCGTCGAGATAGTTCCCTTCCCATCTTTGAGACCGCCATTCCAAACTGCTGATGCTTTACGTTTCATTGATCCCTCGACTGCGAACAAATTTGTTATGTGACCATAGTAACTTAACTCAGGAGCGACTCGACAATCCGCGGGCCGTGCGAAGTGACCGAATGGGATGCCATGTGGGTCGACGAATTCAGTACCGGGACCGGTAGCGACCGGGTAGGGCTTAACCTTCTTAAACTAGCAAGAACGGTTACCCCAAGGATTGCTTCTCGCAGGACAGACCCGGTCGCTACGGTTCCCGGTTCTGAATTCGTCGACGCACGGCTACCAACTTGTTCCAAACAATCTGACTTCCGGTTTATCTTCAACGAGCTTGATCAGCCCTTCAAACTTCAGCCCAATCTTTTCCAGCAGCCTAATCGATGCTTCATTGTCCAGTGACGTAATCGCCACTATACGTCGCAATCCCAGCACTTGTTTGCCGTAGTTCATCACCGCTACTGCCGCCTCAAACGCATACCCACGTGACCAGTAGTCGGGAAGAAAAGCGAAGCCAACATCAACGTCCGGCAGCGAATCTCTCTTGAGTAAACCGCAAATGCCGATAGGCCGGGCCGAATCTTTTAGCTCGACGAGGTACAGACCAAAACCAAACTTTTCATAACTTGCGACCGGTCCAGTTTGAATGTAATTGACTGCGTCGTCATTGTTACGCACACCCTTGTCGCCAATGTATTGGAGAAACGAAGGCTGGTTGAGAAGTTCGAGAATGAACTTAGCATCCTCAGACGAAAGCCGGCGCAGGACAAGTCGTTCTGTTTCCAGGACAATCATTAGATTACCGGTCATCGCACTGCAGGTATCGCTCTTTGATACTCTTCTTCTCTGAGCATCCTCAGTATGCTCTGTGTCTCAGGGTTCTCTTAAATCCACCACGGAGTCACAGAAATAAACAGAGATCGCAGAGAGAGTTGAGGCTATTCCGAGAGACTTTTGAAAGCCACAGCTTCGACCCAGGCGGCCACAAAAAGGGCGCCGGGAAACTTCGCAAATCTTAACCACGCGTCGCGCATCTTCTGGATGTCGTCATCGTCGGCCCAGCCTCGGCTGGTAAACGCGTCGCTCCAGCCTTCCGAGAGTAATCCGATAAAAACGTGCGCAGCGCCGTTGAGAACTTTCGGATCGGAAAGTGTCTCGAAGCTGGCTGTCATAGTCAGCTCGCTGAAGCCGGTTTCAAGCAGCAACGCGCCAATGGTGCGACCGACCTCTCCACTGTGACCATATTCACTGCGCAGTCGCCGGTACAATTCGTCATATTTCGCCATCGCCGGTTCGAGTGGATAAACGATGTCACCGCCGTGATCGAATTCCTTTACACCGATAACGCCTCCGGGTTTGAGAACGCGATAAGCTTCGCGCAAGCCGCGCAGCGGTTCACGCAGATTACCCAGAACCGCGGACATGAAAACCGCATCGAAATGTGAATCTTCAAAAGGCAGTTCATAAATATCAGCAACTTCAAAGCGCGCGTTCGCTATATTGCGTCTGAGAGCGTTTTCCCTGGCCAGTGCCATTTGCGACGCCTCTATATCTGTGCCGACAGCGGAACCGGGCGCGACCAACTCTGCGAATCCAAGCGTAATCGTACCGGGACCGCAGCCACAGTCGAGCACGTTCATGCCGCTCTTAAGGTGAGGAAGAAAGAAACCGGCATGGCTCTGTGCCGTGCGTCTCCCCATTAAAGCGATTGCGGCTGGCCCATAGCCCATTGTGTAATTTTCGCGTGGATTACTCATAGATCCTCACGGTCATCGCGGCCCACCTTTTCGACCCGCCACGGCGACGCGGATGGCGGGATGAATGGAGCCCTGCAAGAGCGGGGCAAGCCCACCTTCCTTCCCGACCCTTGAGACTCTGCAGTCGCCCGATTACTTTTCCAGTTGGAAGCCTTTCCCTGCTGAGATCACAACGTCAACTCTAATCAGCTCGGGGTCAGGAAGGTGGTCTTGCCCCCCGCTCTCTTCGCCGAGCTACACATCGTCAGCAGTATTTAGTCGCGAGTCTTTTGATCGTGTTCGAATTTCGCAGCGTCGCCGGCAGGATCAAAGTCTTTTCCAGCACCGCGCCGGAAATTGTGGAGTCGCTAAACTTCGTCCGGGAGAGCCAGTAAACTTCGCGCCCGTTTAAGTGGAACTCGTCGACTTCTGTGGCCAATGAGAGCAACTTCTGTTTTGCAGCTTCGCTGGGCTTGTCTGTCATGAATCCTACATACACGGTGTGGCCCGGGGCATTCATCTCAGTCGGGGCAAAAGGTTGATACGCAGCGATCTCCGCCAGTTCGTTTAGCGATCGGACAAAAGTGATCACCTCATACCCGAGTGACTGCTCCAGAGCAGTTTCAATTTTCTTCTCCAGCGACCTGCTGCTTCTTGAAGTAGAGTCGAAGATGACGTTGCCGCTGGCGATGAACGTCTCCACGTTTGAAAACCCAAGCTCTTCGAACACGCTTCGCAGATGGTCCATCTTCACCGTGTGGCCGCCGACATTAATGGCCCGCAGGAAGGCAAAATATTTTGGCATGACCAAATAGTGTCCTAATTTTGGAGTGCGCTGACCTGTCAGCGCTTTTGGTCCGTGGCGGCCTGACGCCACCGTTGCTCTGAGATCGCAAATACTGTTCGCGACAAGTCGCGAACGGCAAAAGCGCTG
>DASZDU010000316.1:0-28611 GCA_035941655.1 Pyrinomonadaceae bacterium
TGCGCGTCCCATTGCTTTGGATAATAAAGCCCGCGCTCCTGAATCCAGTTTGCGAAGTCTGCCTGCGTAATCTTGTTGGGAGAACTCAGTAACGGATGTCGCGGTTGCAGGAATGTGATGGGGGCAGTCTCATCGGTCACGCGCTCGTCGTCGAGAGTGATTGGGTACGGCGCCAGCTGCGGACGACCTTTTTTCTCGTCGGGGTTCCATTCGTCATCTTTGTGATAGAAAACAAGCAACGTCCCGCCGGCTTCAACGAACGCGAGCAGACGAGCATTCGCCTCAATTAATTCCGGGTGTGCCTCATACCCACGATTGTCGATGATGACAGTGTTGTAAACAGATAAGTCGGCCGTCTTGATTTCATCGATGGTGAGCGCTTTCGATTTTATCCCCAGTGCCGCCAGGGAGTGCTCGAGCGTTTGGTCGAAACTCGGAATGTAACCAACGCTCAAACCAGGCACCACGCGCGCATTGCTAAAGATCACCGGCATGTTTCGCCTGGTAACAGCAGTTCCGGCAGAATCCTTTACACTGAGCGTCACATTATTTGAAGTTATGTTCGACCCTTGTGAGCGTGTGTTCCGAGGTGCCGGATAGAGTTCAGCGATAGTAGTAACATTCGCTAACTTAGCGAACGGAGCCGCATTAGACTTCAATTCCATCGGGCGCGTTTCGTTCGCCCCCAGCGCAACGTTCCCGCCCACTGCGGAAATTCCCAGACCGGCACTACTGAGCTCCAGCGTTCCGCGAAATGGCGTCGCCAGATTATTCCCAACGAGGGCTGTGATGCTCAAAACTTGATCAGTCCGACCCGACGTCCACACGAACGGCGATGGCGAGATCTTTCTGATCTCGACAGCCGGCGCGACATCGAGCCGCGTCTCTGTGTTTACAGAAAATTTAGCGCCGTCGATTTCCAGGTCCGCCTTCGCGGACACCCGTTTCCCGAGAAAATATCCGTCGTAAAGATGTTTTTCTTTCGGAACGGTCAGCACCGCATTCCTGGGCGTGGAATTATCGACGGTAACGATAGTTTCAGTGTCCGGCAGCAGCAGATCCGCGGTTTTCAAACGCACGTTTTCGCCCCAACCACTGAACTGCAGACCGTCGAGGTGTGCGCCGCCGATGCCTGTGTTAGCGAGATTAATTGAGAAAGTTACCTGGCCACCCGGGACCAGCACCGGAGCGCGTGAGCTGAGCGTCAACGAAATACCCGCTGCAACCGCCAGTGCTCGGTCGGCGCGAGATTCGAACAACCGAAAACGTTCACCACCTTCAACCGCAGCTGCCGGCACGGCCTGACTTGCCCGCCAATCAACCAGTGCCGCCAGCACGCGATCCTGTCGGTCTAGAAACTCAGTTAACGGTTTACCATCGATCGCCGGCAACGTAACTTTTTGTGCGAAGGCTTCGGGCAGCTCGAGTCCGGCCAATGGCGTGTTGGCTTTCTCGGTTAACGGACGAGCACCGGAAGCTTCGCGCACGAGTCGATAACGAACTGCTGGCAGCCGACCTCCTTCTATTCGCCGCGCACGCATCATGTCTGCAAGTGACTTCGGCCACGGTCCTTGCGTAGCATGTTGTTGAAGCGCTGCCAGGGCTTGTTCAGCAAAGGAAGTTCCGCGCACCGGATCGATTTCGTTTGGATCGATTGATACCAATCTTTCATCGGGCTTCGGTGCATTCGCGGATCCGAAGACGCGCACAAACAGCCGTTGCGCCTGCCAGGGCTTCACTCGATTCAACTGTTCGGGAAATTGTTTGGGATCTGCGGCCGCGTCGAAGGCCTCGATTATCAGTCGACCGGTGGCCTGATGATGGCCGTGGCCGTTGGTCGTGTTGTGATTCGTGATGATTACATCCGGACGCAGCTCGCGAATTTTCTTAACCATTCGGCCGAGCGCTTCATCGTGACCCCAGATCTTGAAAGCTTCGTCCGCTGATTTTGAATAGCCAAAATCTTTCAACCCGAGGAAGTAGGGCTCGGAACCCTGAATCTTCGCCGCGTTCATCGTTTCCTGTGCCCTGATAACCCCCAACTCTTCGTAAAGCTCAGGTCCCACGGCATTCTGTCCGCCTTCGCCGTAAGTTGAAAACAAACTCACCGTGTGTACGCCGTCTCGTCGTCTCAACACTGTCAGCGTGGTGCCGTCTTCATCGTCAGGATGCGCGGCGACGCACATGACCGTCCAGGTGTTTGTGAGATCGATTAGCGCCTGGTGCAGATCCGCTTTGCTGATGGTTTGAGCGGTGGGCGATGAGGATGCGGCCGCTACCTGCGCGCGCGTGATTGATGCGAATGACGAAAAGAATAGCGCAAGCGTACAAAGGATCGAGAAAAATGATTGATAAGAATTGCGACGCTTCATTACGTAGATCCAATTCGGAGTGCGCTGACCTGTCAGCGCTTTGGTCGGTCGCGACCTGTCGCGACCTTCGTCTCCTCACCTTGAAAGAACCGTGGCGACAGGCCGCCACGGAGAAAAAGCGCTGACCGGTCAGCGCACTCCAAAACTAACTGCGCAGGCGTTCCACGCGCGCGGCCACGGTCATAATTATTCCAATCATCAGCATCAAAACCACACCGTACGCTGCGGCCGTTCCCAAATTAAAATCGCGCAACTCCGAGGCGATGGCGATTGAGATTGGGCGGTTCTTTGGCACAAACACCACCACGGAAGCAACATATTCACCCAGCGCGATCACAAAAGCCAGCAGCGTCCCGGCGACAGCCCCGGGCCAAACTAGCGGAAGCGTCACGCGCGTAAATCTTTGCCACCAGCGCGCGCCCAAGCTCGCCGCCGCTTCCTCGAGTGCGGCATCAATTTGCTCCATGCTCGCCTGGACGGCGCGCACAACCAGCGGCATGAAGCGCAGAAAGTAAACCACCGGCAGAATCCAAAACGTCCCGACGAGTATGAACGAGCCCAACAACCGGGATGGTTGTCCGTAGGCTTCAGCCAATGAAACTGCGACCACAGTTCCGGGCAACGCCCACGGCACGAGAATGAGCCACGAAAGCAAACGCTTCCATTTCCTGCCGCCCTTCAGTGCCAACAAAGTGGCAACGGACAGACTCCAAACCAGGGCCGCGCCCGCTGCGATTGCTGACATCGACAGACTGTTAAGAAAAACTTCGTTGGCTCGCGAGTCGGAAAAAATCTTCAGGTAGTTTGCGACCGTGTAAGCGGTGGGCAGAGTCTGCGTGGTCCAATTTCCCTCGCGCGCAAAACTGACGAGCACGAGAGTTGCCACGGGTAGCACGAGTACCAACGAAAACAGAACCCCGCAGGCGATGGCGACCGCGCGTGAACGGCCGCTGGCGATTGCCTTACGAGGTTTCGTTGAACCTTTTAGCGCGGCCGACGCGAACTTTCTCGTTCCTTCGTAGCGTTGAAAGAAAAACAGTGCGCCTAGCGAAATGACTGCAAGGATAACCGTCTCTGTCAGCGCCAGGCTCGCATCGCCGCGTTGGCGCGCGGTGTAAATTTCGAGCGTGAGCACACGCACGCCGCCGCCGAACAGAAGCGGCGCACTGAACGACGCCATGGAAGTCATGAACGTTAACAATGCCGCGGCGATCAATGATGGGGTTAACTGTGGCAAAAGAATTCGCGTAAGCACGCGTACGCGGCCAGCCCCCAGACTCTTGCCTGCCTCGGCGAGTGCCGCGTCAATTCTGGTCAAGCCCGCGCCGGTAAGTACGTAGAAGAACGGGTACATTGTGTAAGTGTGAAAGAGCAGCAACGCAGGCCAGCCCCGCAGCGACCATGGCGCCTGTTCGAAATGCAGCGTTGATTGAACCAGCCGTGCCAGTATGCCCGATTCGCCGCACAGAAAAATAAAAGCGACTGTGCCGACCAGGGGCGGCAAGACCAACGGCAAGGCGGCAAACGTGGCAAACAGCTTGCGCGCGGGGAAGGTGTAGCGCTCGAATAAGAAGGCGAGCGGAATTCCGACCGCAGCACAAAACAGGACCGTCAGCACCG
Source organism: Pyrinomonadaceae bacterium (assembly GCA_035941655.1). Taxonomy (GTDB): domain Bacteria; phylum Acidobacteriota; class Blastocatellia; order Pyrinomonadales; family Pyrinomonadaceae; genus PSRF01. The sequence continues at coordinate 3,993 of DASZDU010000316.1, forward strand.
AGATGCCGACACTGGCGACTATCGACTCCAGCACAATCGATTGCGAGAGCGCCTGCGAATAATTAGCGAGCGACCAGCTTCCATCGTGCTGGAGTGAGGCGACGACGACGTGAAAGTTTGGATAGATGACGCCGTAAAGCAGGACGGCGGCAGTAGTGAATATTATAAGAAGACGCGGAGACATTGAGACGCCGCGACGCGGTGAATTTGCGGCGCTGCCGCCTGATCTGTGGTGGTGGCTCTGCCGCGGCGGTGATAGGCGCTCTCTACTCATCTCGGCTGCTGCTTCGCCGCCTTCCGTGCGGAAAGGTCTGACTTTCCGAGGCATTCATTTCGAGCTTGAGGTTAACGCCTCTGAAATAGACAGAGGCGCAGCCCCAACCAGCAAAGAATACTGACGGAAGGCAAAACCTTTCCGTACGGATGGCGCCAGAGGCGCGACGGAAGGCGTCAGAGCCGCGACCGGTCGTCAGTCATTCTTGAGCACTGCAATCCGCTCGGGCGGCAAAGCCACCGTAAGAGTTTCTCCCACCTTGAAGCCGTTCGCGTCAAGCGCCAGCGCTTCAACAACCAGGCCGTTGGCGTCGAGTTTTATACTGGAGGTGGCGCCGGCGAAGTTGATTTCGCGTACTGTTGCCGGGAAAGCGTTCTCCAATTCTCCGTTGGAGTTTGTTACTACGACATGCTCTGGCCGAATCGCAATAACGCAAGGCTGATTGAGGGGCACGAGATTCTTCTCGTCAACTGGAACACGAATAATGTGACCACCGTCGAGCGACTTGAATTCGCCGAGCGCAGACTTACTCGAGCTCAAACGCATCACGCGGATCAGATTATTTCGTCCCAGAAATTTTCCTACCGAAAGTAGCGCCGGGCGCTCATACAAATCTCTCGGCCTGCCCGTCTGCAGTATGCGACCGCCAACCATCACGCTGATACGATCGCAGAGCGCAAAGGCCTCTTCCTGGTCGTGTGTGACGTAGACAGCCGTGAGGCCAAGACGAGTTACCAGTTCGCGCAATTCCCCGCGCGTCTCTTCACGAAGGGTGACGTCGAGGTTTGAGAGTGGCTCGTCAAAAAGCAACAACGCCGGCTCGATGGCGATGGCCCGAGCAATTGCCACGCGCTGCTGCTGACCGCCGGACAGTTCATCAACCCGCCGCTTTTGATAGCCGGGCAACTGCACCAGTTCCAGCGCGCTCTTCACGCGCTCAACAATTTCCGCCTTCGGCTTATGACGCGCGCGCAAGCCGAAGGCGACATTCTCTGCCACATTCAGATGAGGGAACAGGGCGTAGTTTTGGAAGACCATGCCGAAGCCGCGTCGTTCAGCGGGCAGCATCGTGATGTCGTTGGCTTCAAAATCGATGCGGCCGGAATCCGGTTGTTCCAGCCCGGCGATCATTCTGAGCGTCGTTGTCTTGCCGCAGCCCGAAGGGCCGAGTAATCCAAAAAACTCGCCACGTTCGACGTCAAGCGAGACATCGGCCACGGCGATGGTTTTATCAAAACTCTTCGAAAGATTTTTGAGAGAAAGCAGTGGCATGTTTGATACCGCAATGTCTGACCTCATGTCCCTTCACTTCTTGCTTCGTCCGCGAATTTCCGTATCCCAATAACGCAGCCAGTCGCTGCCCTGTTTGCGTAGTAAATCCCAGTCCAACGGCATCTCGTTCACGCGTTCGTTCATCCATGCCGGCAGTTGACTGCGATCGATGTCCGTCCGAACCGGAATCCGATAATACTTCTTCGCAGCCACCGTTAAGCTTTCGGGAGTCGTTACGAATTCGTAAAAACGTTTAGCCTCTTCTTCGTTGGGCGCACCACGCAAGACCGCAATGCCATCGGTAATGACTGGGGTGCCGCTCGCCGCAAACACGTAACCGATGGGAAAGCCTTTCTGCTCTTTGTAAATCCAAACGTCCGGCAGGTTCCACAAAGTGATCAGTCCTTCGCGACGCACCAGCTTTTGCATCAGCAACGTGCCGTCCGCGGTGTATTCATGCACATTCGCATCGAGACGCCGGAGCCAATCATAACCTTTGTCAGGCGAACCGGAATCTTTGTAAAAGCGCCAGATCATGGCGCCGAATATCGCGCGCACTGAATCCGAGGGGTTCGGGTTTCTGATCAGCACCTTGTCGCGCCATTTGGGATCCAGTACGTCGTCCCAATCCTTCGGCGCCTCTTCCGGCTTAACCGCATCGCTGTTGTAAACAATTACTTCCGGCGTTTGATATGTCCCGTACCAGTAGTCCTGTTTGTCGCGGGCAGAACCTGGAATTTTGTCGGCCCACGTCGGGCGGTACGCTGCCAGCAAATTTTCCTCGCTCGCGGTTTGAAAGGTTGTGTGTGCGGCGCCCCACCACAAGTCAGCCTGTGGACGATTGCGCTCGGCGCGCACGCGTTCGAGCACTTCGCGCGAGCCCATGTCGAGAAACTGCACGTCGACGTCTTTGTGCTCCGCCTGATAGCGCGCGATGGAGTCGCGCAATAGATCCTGGCCATGCGGCGTGTAGATAAGAAGCTTGCGCGTGGAATGAACGCCGCCGCGATTGCATGAGAAGAGCAGCGCTGAAAGGCAAACGGCAATTATGCTGACGAATAGTCTGGTACGCATCGGCTTCGAAACGGTTTTAGGTAAAGGAAACGGTGCATGCTAGCACAAACTTCCCTACGGCTCTGCCGCCTGATGTGCGGAAGGTCTTTGACCTTCCGTAAGCACTACCAATTCCCGGGGCTATGCCCCAAAATGGGGGCACAGCCCCCAAAAATTTTGTTGGCACCTGTTCGGTGGGGCGAAGCCACCACCGCACATCAAGCGGCAAGCCGCAAAGCGACTGTATACTGATCTCCAGCGGCAAGTTCTTCAGGCGAATGAGCGGCAAGCAGATCAATTTAAGTGTCGACGATCCTTTTTTGCGAAGGTGATTATGGCGAAGACAGTCAAAGGTAGAGTCGGCTGGGCGGTTGTTAAAAAACTCCTCAAGGCCATTCCAATCATCGGACCCGTATTCACAGTTGGATTTGCGGGACACGATATCAAAAAGAAAGGGTTGGTTCCCGGCGCGGTTCATGTTGGACTGGATGTGACGCCCATAGTGGGAACAGCGAAGAATGTCATCGAGATTGTTACCGGCGACTGGATTCCTGATAAACCTTCGAAAGCAGAAGATAAGAGCGGGGCCAGCCCACCTTCCCGACCAAGAGCTGACTAATCATGAGCTTCGCCATAGAACTGAAAGTCTTTCAATCCTGAAAATCCTTCAACTTCGAGCTCAGACGAATTTGTGGAGTCTCTAAGGTCGGGAAGGCGGGATTAGCGCCCCGGCGGGGCTGCCCCGCCGGGGACCCCGCCTTGCCCCCGCTCTTTTTCTTTGTCCCGCTTTCACCTTATTCCGCACAAATCGGCGGGCGCTCAGTAAACGGTCGCGCTGTTTCATACGCGTGAGCGAGTTTGAGCATGGTCGGCTCTGACCAATAAGCGCCAAGTAGTTGAAAGCCTATCGGCAACCGATTTGATGAAAGCCCGCAGGGGACGTTGAGTCCGGGGATGCCCGCAAGGTTTGCCGTGACGGTATAGACATCGTTGAGGTACATCGCCAGGGGGTTGTCGACTTTTTCGCCTAGTGCAAAAGCAGGCGTCGGCGACGTCGGCGTAATGATCGCGTCACACTTTTCAAACGCGCTGCGAAAATCTTTTTTTATCAACGAACGAACTTGCTGGGCCTTGCCATAGTAGGCTTCATAATAGCCGGCGGAAAGCACATACGTACCCAACATGATTCGTCGTTTAACCTCAGCGCCAAATCCTTCTTCACGAGTCTTGCGATACATCTCGCGAAGCCGCGGCGTGTCTTCCGCACGAAAGCCGTAGCGGACACCGTCGAAGCGCGCAAGGTTTGAGGACGCTTCAGCCGTGGCAATAATGTAGTAGACAGCAATGCTGTACTGTGTGTTCGGCAGTTCAATGTCAAATATTTCCGCGCCCAGATCACGAAAGACATCTATTGCCGCCTCAACCGCTGCTCGCACTTCCGAGTCGAGTCCTTCACCGAACAGCGATCGTGGCACTCCGATGCGCGCGCCTTGTATGTCGCCTGAAAGTTCGGCTGGATAATCGGGCACAGGAACATCGGCGGTCGTCGCGTCGTGGACATCGCGTCCGGCAATTACACCCAGTACACGTGCAACGTCGCGGGTGTTGCGAGCGAAGATGCCCACTTGATCCAGCGACGACGCAAAGGCGACGAGGCCATAGCGCGAGTTGCGTCCATAAGTCGGCTTCAAACCTACCACCCCGCAGAGGGAAGCGGGTTGCCGCACAGAACCGCCGGTATCGGAGCCTAACGCAACAGGCACAATTCCGGCTGCAACCGCCGCTGCGGATCCGCCTGAAGAACCACCAGGAACGCGCGTCGCATCCCAGGGATTTTTGACGGGACCAAAAGCGGAGTTTTCGTTTGACGAGCCCATGGCAAACTCATCGCAGTTAGTCTTGCCGATCACTATCGTACCCGCGGCGATTAAGCGCTGAATAACCGTGGCATTGTAAGGCGGATGATAATCGCCAAGAATGCGCGAACCACACGAAGCCTGCATTCCCTGTACGCAGATGTTGTCTTTAATGGCGATGGGAATGCCGGCGAGCGCGGCTTGCGAGTTGGTGAGTGACTCCGCTCTCTTCAGCGCGCCATTCCGGTCGATCTGCAGAAAAGCGTTAAGCGGCTCATTAAGTTTTTCCGCAGCATTGACCGCAGACTCGACTACCGCGCGCGCCGTCGTTTCGCCGTCGGCGATGCGCTTCACCAGCGACTCAATATCTTTGGCGTCTTCACTCATCGGGTTATTTGTACTTCGTGCTTTGTGCTTTAAGCTTTGGTTGTTTGTCGCTTTGTCAGCTTGCAAGCCCAAAGTACAAAGCTCTAAGTACAAAGCTGGATCTTGCTGTTTGCTGTCTACTTCCTAAAGCACCTTCGGCACTCGAAAATGACCAGACGCTGCATCAGGCGCCTCGGCAAGCGCCGTCTTCTGACCCAGTGACGGCTCGACAATGTCGTCGCGTGAGGAATCAGTCGCTTCGCCTTCCGGTGTCAGACCGCCAAGCGCCGGCGCGACATTGGTGGCGACTTCATTCAACTGTTCGACGTAACTAACGATATCCGCCATCTGCGGGGCAAATATTTTTAACTCTTCTGGCGTGATTTCCATGTGCGCCAGTTGAGCTACCTTTTCAACGTCAGCTTTAGTTATTGGCATAGTTAAAATTTCGGACCGCGAATTTCGGATTGCGGATTTTCTAAACGCTTGACGCAACTGGTCGCCGCGCCCAGGAACGCGCGACGCAGTTCCACATCGTCAATTGCCGCCGCGGCAGTCAGCAATTCAGCCGGTACCTGGTAATCAGCGGGCAGACTCTTTCTGCCGCCTTGGGATGCGCGTGCGATCTCGACCGTTTTCGGATCGACTCGAAGTTGAATCGACTTCACGATGGGCTGACCCAGCACCGCATTGAGCCGATACAGTAACTGGCCCTGCATGTGCTCGAGTTGTTTCTTCCAGATATTGTCCGCAACCGCAACCACGAGCTGTTGCTGCTGAAGCTGAACGGGAATGGTATGAGTGCTCAAACCTTCGCCGACAGCATGTTTCCACGCGGCCATGCACGCAGCCTCAGTGACAGCTTCCGAGTCGCCAGACGCCTTGAGAATCGCCGGCAATGTTTCGATCAGTCTGTTCATTATGATTGCCCGAGTGTATAAGCTGAATACTGTAAATTCAAATCGAACACAAAGTCAGCATCGGCAGCGGTAGCGACCGGATCGTTTCGAGATGTGTGCGTCCGCAACGTACCAAAAAATTTCTCAAAAAGGACTTGAGGTTCCGTACCGACTCAGTCGCCACCACCGCCCCACGGCCGGGCAGCCGGGTCGCGAACCCCGGTCCGCTCCTAATCCTGACTTTGTGTAAACTCTCCAGGCCTATGCTGAAAGAGAAACTCATTCTGGCTTCGCAGAGTCCACGGCGCGCGGAAATATTGACGACGGTGGGCTGGGAGTTTGAGGCAATCGCCGCCAATATCGATGAGACCAGATTCCCCTCTGAGGAGGCGCTGACCTATGTTACCCGCTTGGCCCAGGCGAAGGCGGAAACAGTTGCAAAGCAAATAAGGTCGGGCGTCCTGGTGCTCGGCGCCGATACGGTAGTGGTGATTGATGAAGAGATTTTAGGACAGCCGCGAAATGACGATGACGCGCGACGAATGTTGTCGCTACTCAGCGGCAAATGGCATCAAGTGGTCACGGGCATTGCGCTCGTGAGAAAAGGCGACGTGTCGTCGCAAATCAAGGTCGATCAGGAAACGACGCGAGTGCTTTTCGCGGAGCTCGCGCGCGAGCAGATTGATTGGTACGTCTCCACCCGCGAGCCGCAAGGGAAAGCCGGGGCTTACGCGATACAGGGCAAAGGCGCACTGCTGATTAAAGAAATTCAGGGAGACTACTTCAACGTGGTGGGGTTGCCTATCAGGCTGGTCTACGAGCTATGGCGGACGCAGTGGTCAGTGGCCAGTGGCCAGTGATCAGGAACCGAAATACTCGAAGTTTCTTACTGGCCACTGACCACTGACCACTGACCACTGGCCACTGCCCACTAATACAAGAGCGTTCCGCCGTCGACGTTGATGGCTTGTCCGTTGATCCCGCGGCCGTCTTCCGAAGCCAATAACAACGCTAACGCTGCCACCTCTTCCGGAGTAACTATCCGGTTCTGCGGACTCATCTTCTTGAGCGACTCCATAGCTTCGTCTGCCGAGAGCTTCGTTTTCTTCGTGATGTTTTCGATACCGCGCGTGGTCATGTCAGTGTCCACATAGCCGGGGCAGATCGCGTTCACCGTTATTCCTTTAGCGGCAACTTCAAGCGCTGCAGAACGTGTCAGGCCGAGCACACCGTGTTTTGAAGCTGAATACGCAGCGACGTAGGGCCAGCCTGTCTTACCGGCAATCGAGGCGATGTTGATGATGCGACCCCAGCTGCGTTCAATCATTGCAGGCAAGACCGCGCGCGTGCAGTAAAAGGTCCCGTTCAAATTAATCTCGAGGTGCCGCCGCCAGAGATCGTTTGTAGTTTTGATCAGCGGCGCACTCTCGGCGATGCCGGCATTGTTCACCAATATGTCGGGTGCACGTCCAAAGAACTCCTGCGCGTTTTCAAACATTTTCTCAACGCTTGCCGGATCTGAAACGTCACACCCCAGCCCCAGGGCTTTCGTCGAGAACTGATCTTCAATTTCGCGGGCGACAGTCTGAACCTGGTCCAGACTGCGCGCCGCAACCACGACAGCCGCGCCTTCACGCGCAAATTCCAGCGCGATGGCGCGACCAATACCGCGGCCACCACCGGTAATTAGAGCAAAGCGATCCTTGAGTTTCATTTTAGAATAGTTCCAAGTTTCAAGTTCGGAGGAACTCTTTTTGGAGTGCGCTGACCTGTCAGCGCTTTGGCCCAGGGCGGCCTGACGCCCTGCGCGTTGCGGAATTTGACCATGGCCGCGACAGGTCGCGACCGACTAAAGCGCTGACAGGTCAGCGCACTCCAAAAAAGAATCTGGAACTTGAAACTATCTTCCCGTGAACTTTGGTTCGCGTTTCTCCAGAAACGCACGCACGCCTTCGCGGCCATCCTCCGACTCAAAACAACGGAGTTGCGCTTCCGTTTCGAAACGCAGCATGTCCTCGATCTCGGCAGTCTGGCTCATGTAAACGGCTTGCTTGGCGGCGGCAACAGAAATTGCGGGCGCAGCGCGCAAACGTTCGGCAAGTTTGCGAGTTTCGGTCTCGAGTTCAGCGGGTTCAACTATGTAGTTGATCAATCCCAGCCGCAGCGCTTCGTTTGCATCGATTGTTTCACCCAGGAAAAACAACTCGCAGGCCTTGTTCGGCGTTACCAGGCGGGGCAGAAAATAAGTGCCGCCCCAATCCGGATGCAGCCCGACTTTTACAAACGACTGGCTGAAGGTGGCATCACTCGCGGCGATACGCAGGTCGCAGGCAAGGGCGAGATTGAAACCCGCGCCCGATGCCGGCCCACCGATCGACGCGACGACGGGTTTGGTCATTTGACGAATAGCAGTAATAACGCGACGCGCCGACCCCAGCAATCGCGAAAACTCGTCAGCGTCTTCCTTTTCGATCAACTCTGCCATGGCGCGGATGTCGCCACCGGCACAAAACGCGCGACCCGCGCCGGTGATAATCACCACATGAACATTTCTATCGCTACCCGCCGCCTCAAGCGCCTCCGCCAGATCGCGTCGCATGTGTCCCGCGAGTGCGTTTAGCTTCTCCGGCCGGTTGAGCGTGATCGTGGTAATACCCGACTCTTCGGCGACGTTAATGTGTTCGTAGGCCATGGGGTAGTTTCAAGTTTCAAGTTCCAAAGTTTCAAGTTCGGAGTTTCAAGTTGCAACATGAAGTCAGTACCACCACGCGGTAGCGGGTGGTCTGATTTTGCATTTGGTTGTGCCGGACCCACCCGCTACCGCGTGGTGGTACTGACCTCACAGCCTTAACTTGAAACTTGAAACTTGAAACTATTTGTTCTTGAAGATCGCTTTCCGTTTGTTGACGTAAGCCTCCAAACCTTCTTTCGCATCTTCAGCCTGGAAAAGCTGTTGTTGCAGCTCGCGCTCCAACGCCAGCGCTGACTCAAACGGTATCTCCGCACCGGTTTGCACGCTGCGCTTGATTCTCCCAACTGCCCCGGAAGCTTTGTTCGGGGTAGTGAATTGTCGCGCGTAATCCGTGACTTGGTGAACGAACTGTTCGCCCGTTTCTGCGTCGAATATCTGGTTAACTAGTCCCAACTCCAGGCCGCGCTCAAAAGGAAACAATTCACCTGTAGCCATCAATTCAATCGCCTTCGACTTGCCGACAATTCTCGTCAGGCGCTGCGTCCCACCGGTCCCCGGCAGCACGCCAAGCGAGACCTCCGGCAGTCCCATTTTCCCGGCGCCGCGACGCGCCACGCGCAGATCCGCAGCCATCGCAACTTCCAACCCGCCACCGACGCAGTGACCATTGATTGCTGCGATCACGAGTTTCGGAGTCTGCTCCAGACGATTCAGGGTTTCGTTCGCGTGCAGGCAGAAGTAATACTTGAACGTTGGTGTAACGCCGGCAAGCATGCTGATGTTTGCGCCGGCGCAGAAAAACTTTTCACCGTTGCCTGTGATCACGATCACTTGCACGGGTTCATCCATCCGCGCCTTGAGGATGGCAGCGTCGAGCGCCTGCATCATTTCGTAGGTGTAAGTATTTGCCGGCGGATCGTTAAGCGTTAAGAAGGCGATGCTGTCGTGAACGGCGTAGTTAATTAATGTAGTCTTTGGTTCTGTCATGCGAGCTCGATGCTGTCCTTTGCCTCAAGTCTTTGTGCGATCTCGGTGTCTCTGTGCCTCTGTGGTGGATTTTTTCCGAGAGAAACACTCACCACAGAGACACAGAGCACACGGAGGTTACACAGAGAAACGAGTCTTTCATTTTCCCACCATACTTTTTTCGTAGTTAGCTTTCCCGCCAGACGCTTAGACGTTCTGTTGTGGCAGCACTAAGCTTAAATTCTAGTTGATCAGCAGGCGAACCGGCGAGAAGTCCGGACAGGAACAAACGCGTCACATTCGCAACCAACTCATTTACTTTCAGCTTTCCCTGCGGATCATACCAGTTGTAAATCCAGTTCATCATGCCGAAAAGCGCGTAAGTCGCCACGGTCAGATCGATTTGATCTACAGCGCTTTGTTGTTGCTGAATTTCTTTCAGAATCTTGCGCGCCAGTCTGGTGTATTTGTCTTTCTTTCCGGAGACGTGCAGGTGCAGGTCGCCGGCGAGCGACTCAGCCTCGTGTGACAACACCTTCATCTCAGCCATATTCGCGGCAAAAAATGAAAGGTGATTTTCAATAAAAATGCGTAGTTTGGTTAAAGGATCGTCTACTTGCTTTAGGCGTTCCTCGAGGCGTTCGAGTACGCGGCCGAAACAATTGTCCTGAATCAGATAGAGAAGCTCTTCCTTCGAGTTGCAGTAGTGATAAAGGCCGGCAAGACTCACGCCGGTGGCGCGAGAAATGTCGCGCATGGTGGTCGAGTGATAATTCTTCTCGGCAAAGATCCGCGCGGCGTTACGCAGGATAAACTCTAACTTCTGATCGTGTTTAGTAAAGTCTTGCATAGCTGGGAGCGCAGGCATCTTGCCTGCCGAAGCGTGCACAGTACGCTTGACTAATGAATCAGGGCTTCCACCGCTCGATCAGCTGGTTCGCGCTTCGCGCTCATTGCAGGCAAGATGCCTGCGCTCCCAGCTACAGGCGGACATACTCAAACTCAAAAGGCTTGCCTTTGATTCCGGTGGCCGGCGGTGCGATCCAGTTGGCAATCTTCCCGGGCTCAACTACCGGATGCATCAAGCTGCGCACGTACTCGCGATCTGCCATTGTCGGCAACCAATCCGCCTTGCGCCGCTCAAACTCTTCCGCGGTGATTAGATTTCCCTCGATGTCGAAATGTTGACCGGCGTATTCGCCAAGGTGCCGATGAAATCTCGAACTGGGTAAAAACAGTCTCTCGCTGATCCCTTCGTCGGTCAGAGTCTTGTTCCAACGCGCCAGACCTTTCTCGCAGTCTCGAACATATTCGCCGCGTAATACTTCGTTCAGTGCGTTGCGCAAAGGCACCTCGCGGTCCTTTAGTTGATCACCATCCACTACCTTCATCGAGAAGTTTTGTTCGGCAAGAATATGATCCTCATATTGTTCCTGCTCTTTGTACCGCCCTTTTAGACCCGCAGCGAAAAAGTCAGCAGAGTTCGAACTGATTTCACCCCCGAAGAGATCCAGCGAATAACTAAACCAAAAGTTAATGTGCTTCTGGATGATGTCGAGTGGAATGCCGCCAAGCTCGCGCACGTCGCCTTGTTTCATCAACTGCGCCGTGCGCTTGACCACACGGTTCAGTCCGGTGTCGCCGACGAACATGTGATGGGCCTCTTCAGTCAGCATGAACTGGCAGGTGCGCGCCAGCGGCTCAAAGCCAGACTCGGCCAGCGCTGACAACTGATACTTACCATCGCGATCGGTGAACATCGTGAAGCAGAAAAAGTTGAGCCAGTCATCGCAGGGTTGATTGAACGCCTCGAGGATGCGCGGCTTGTCGGGATTACCGCTGCGGCGTTCGAGCAGTGCATCTGCTTCGTCACGGCCGTCGCGGCCGAAATATTTTTGCAGCAGGTAGACCATGGCCCATAGGTGACGGCCTTCTTCGACGTTAACCTGGAACAGATTTCTCAGATCGTAAAGTGAAGGACACGTCTTGCCGAGCTCGCGTTGCTGTTCAACCGAAGCGGGCTCTGTGTCGCCCTGTGTGACGATGATGCGACGCAGCGAGTTACGAAATTCTCCGGGCACTTCCTGGTAAGCGGGTTGGCCGTAGTTATCGCCAAAACCAATTTTCGCGTCAGGTGCGGCGGGCTTGAGAAAGATTCCCCAACGGTAGTCGGGCATCTTAACGAAATCAAAGTTTGCCCAACCATCCGGTTCAACGCTGATGGCGGTGCGCAGATAAACGTCCTTCTGCTGAAAGCCGTCCGGCCCCATCTCCTGCCACCAGTCGAGATAGTTTGGCAGCCACTTTTCCAGCGCGCGCTGCAGTTTCTTGTCTTCGCTGAGATTTACGTTGTTTGGTATTCGTTCGTTTAAATTCATGATTATCCTGGGAGCGCAGACATCTTGTCTGCTGGTCGGGCAGCACTATCGATCCGTTGTTCGCGCTACGCGCTCATTGCAGGCAGGATGCCTGCGCTCCCAGCCTCAAGTCCTCTTGAAATCAAAATGCGCTTGCGTGGGCTTTCCATAGTTTGTTAACGCGCCTTCCGGGCCCACGGCGTTTGGTCGTTGGAAAATCCAATTTTGCCACGCCGTTAAGCGGCCATAGATCTTTGTGTCCATGGTTTCTGGTCCAGCAAATCGCAGTGAAGCTTCCATCCCGGTTAGCGCGTCCGGCGATAGCGAAGTTCTTTCCTCTATTGCCACGCGAATCTCGTCTTCCCAATCCAGATCGTCCGGCGCAAATGTAATCAGTCCGGCTGCGTCAGCTTCGGCGGCGTCGAAGGCTTCGGTTCGAGCCAACGCCGCAGCTGCTGCTTCAGGTTCAGCCAGAAAGCGGGATTGCAGACGAGTCAAACCATTGCTCATCGGCAGCGCGCCCGCGTTAAGTTCGCTCGTCATGATTTCAACCAGCTCTTCAGGATCGTTCAGCATGTAGCTGCGATCCGAACCAAGCATCAGCTCGAGCAGATTGCCGGCGAAGCAGCTTCCCGGTTCGATGATTGAAAAGAAACTCTTGGCCGTGAGATCCAACCGGCGCAGCACGCGCGCCATGTTGAGAACTATCTCACGCACCAGCCAGTGGTCGGGATTAGCGGCGAGCGTCTGGTCAATCGCCATAACATTGCTTATCTCACCCTGTGTGCGAAGACAGACGAGGCCAATCTCCGGCTCATTCACGCGCAGGTGTAGCAGCGCGTCGTCTAACTCTCGATAAGCCTGTAGGGGCCAATAACTATCTCCGGCAAGCTCAATTTCCGCGACCGTCTTCTGCGGAGCAGCTTCGGGACCCAGCATAGTGAGGTCAGCGTAACGCTGCTCACGATTGAGAATAAGATTGACGTATTTGTATTGCCGGCCGGAGGGCTTCACTTCGACCTGCAGTGGGTTCAATTTAATGCCGTAACGCAAACTGTTAGTTTGCGATGTTTCGCTACCATTCGCGTCGGATGCTTCCGCACCGTCTCGCGAGCTAGCAGTTTGCGTTATGTCATCAACGATCTCGCTGACACGTGCGTCAATCGATTCCTGGAATTTGCTCGTGGGAAAGTAGTCGTCGATCAGTCCCCACTCCTTCGCGCGTTTTCCTTTTAGGCCTTCCGCCAAAGTGGAGAACACGTCCGCGCGATCCCGTCGAACCTTGCGCTTATCGACGAGACGCGTAAGGCCGCCCGTCCCCGGCAACACGCCAAGGAGAGGAACCTCGGGAAGCGAAATCGCGGAGTTGCCATCATCGACCAGGTAGATTTCGTCGCAGGCGATAGCCAGCTCGTAACCGCCGCCCGACGCCGTTCCGTTGAGAGCAGCGACATAACGCCGGCCTGAATGACGCGAATCATCTTCGATGGCGCAGCGTGTCTCGTTTGTGAACTTGCAAAAGTTGACTTTGAACGCGTGTGAAGAAGTACCGAGCATGTAGATATTTGCGCCGGCGCAGAAAATTCGCGGTTTCAGACTTGTCAGCACGACGGCTTTCACTTGCGGCTGCTCGAAGCGCAGTCGCTGAATCGCATCGGCGAGTTCAATGTCGACGCCGAGATCGTAGGAATTGAGTTTTAGCTTGTACCCTTCTGCCAGCGTGACGTCTTCCTGAACGTCCATGGTAAGCGTGGCTACGGCGCCGGCGATGCTCAGTTTCCAGTGTTTGTATTGATCGGGTGACGTTTCGAAGTTAATCATCAACTCTTCTTGAGACCTCGGGCTTCTCTCCAGCTTTCGCAGATTACCGTGCTAAAAATTTAGATACATCGCCCGAACAGTCGAGCTGGAAGCCTGCCTCGTCCTGTTGGCTGTCATTCTTTCAAGCTGTGAAATCCGCCGTAATCGGTGGCTAAGAATGTCCAGTTCGAACGTTCGTTCGGGATTGGTTAGAATAGCGTCAGGTGTGGATTTCAGTCAAGTTGGCCTTCCATAGTTAGTGGTGAATTCTGGCATTGTTTTCATAAGGGGGGCTTGGTGGTGTTGCTTGACAGTCTCGCAGTTTGGCGCGTAGGGTTTCGCTCCGACGAGGCCCGTTTCGATTTCAGCGCGTTGTTTGAATGTAAAGTCGGTACCACTTCGCGGTAGCGAGTGGGTGAGCGATGCGAGGCTAAAGTCGTAGAGACCCACCCGCTACCGCGAGGTGGTACTGACCTCATCGGATCACAGCTTGGTGATTTCAGGAGGCGAATCTGTTCTGGTGAACGGCGCGGTCTTCAAAACCGTCAGTGAGACTGTGAGAGCAGGCTCAGGTAGGTTCGATTCCTACACGCCTCCGCCAGGGATCGCGGTCGTGGCCGGAAAGCAGAAGGCACTAAGCACAGAGCAGGAGTGTAAAGCTCTAATCGGAAACCGGCATGTTTAGCTGGGAGCGCAGACATCCTGTCTGCCTCAATGTTCGTGGGCCACGTAGCAGCAGGCAAGATGCCTGCGCTCCCAGCGCCAATCCGAAATCGTATGAAGGAATGGATCGCACTCAACATGACGCCCGGCATCGGGCCACGCGCCGCTGCCAAACTGCTCGAGCGATTTGGATCGGCCGAAGCGGTGTATCGTGCGACCAGGGCGGAACTAGAAAGACTGCGGTTATTACCGGAAGCAGTCGATAGCATTATCGCTCGAGACATGCACGACAGAGCTGAAGGTGAGCTCGAGGCAGTCAGAAAAATCGGTGGCGACATACTGATCCTGGATGATGGTGTTTACCCGCCACTGCTTAGAGAGATCTTTGATCCGCCGGTAACGCTGTACGTGAAAGGCGCCTGGTTTGAATGTTTGGAGCAGCCTTGCGTGGCAATGGTCGGTTCTCGCAAATGTTCGACTTATGGACAGAATTCCTCGTCGATGATCGCGAGAGACTTGGCGCAGCGCGGAGTGACGATCGTTTCAGGTTTTGCGCGCGGAATAGATGCGGCTGCGCACCGGGCTGCGATTGAAGGTGGCGGGCGCACCGTCGCAGTGCTGGGTACGGGCATCGATCAGGTTTATCCGCGGGACCATAAGAAGCTCGCCGAAGAAATCCTGGACTCAGGCGGCGCGCTCGTTTCGCAGTTTCCTTTGTCGACTCCGCCAGTCTCGGAAAACTTTCCCTACCGCAATCGCATCATTAGCGGTTTGAGTCTCGGGGTGATAGTGGTGGAGGCGGCTGAAAACTCAGGTTCATTGATAACGGCGAGACTGGCAATCGAGCAGAATCGCGAAGTGTTTGCGGTGCCGGGCAATATTACTTCGCGGAATTCGTTTGGAACGAACTACCTTATTAAAGGAGCGGGCGCCAAACTGGTGCAGCAATGGCAGGACGTCGCCGCGGAGTTGCCGCCGCAAATCGCGGCCAAACTGCTGCCGCCGCCACTCGCTGACAAGAAGAAGGAACGATCGCTTGCAGACCAACTTTCATTTGTTCCCCAGGGACTGACGGGCTTTGAGCAGTCGGTTTTCAAGTTGCTTTCAGCGGACAATCCAGCGCACATTGATGCGCTCGTGAATCAAAGCAGGCTGACGATTCCGGACTTAACTGCGGCGTTGCTGACGCTGGAGATGCGCGATCTGGTGCGAGCGCTGCCGGGAAAATGTTTTGTGCGCAAAATGTGAGAAGAACCCTTGTTATGGGAATTACCTTAGTAAGCGAACCTATCTCAACGCAGCAACTTCGTGAAGCAGGAGAAGAATTGTATGGTGACATGGTCAAGGCTGTCGTTGACGTAGAGAAGGAGGTTATGGCAGTTGGAGCTGAGCTGCATGCCGACGAAGAAGCATTTCTGATGGAGAAAAACTCACTTCAAGAAAACCTCTGGGGCATCAATTTATATACAGAGCGCGTAATGCCTGAAATGCTGGAATTCGATTCCATGATCAATATTCGGCCTCGGCAGAACAACCGGTCTCGCAGAGTCGAAGATTCGAAGCTACAGGAACGAATAACGGCGATTGTCAATAAGCTCGTGCGATAAAACATGATGACTACTTATCATCCGGATTTGGCAGCTGGCCGCTGGTTCAGCTTGTCCCTCGCCGCTCAATTGGGGAATGCAGGGAGCGAGTACGAGCGGGCGCTGCAATCGAAAAAACGCGGTGACAAAGTGCGGTTCGAACACGCGTTCGCTCGCTTGCTTGAACTAATTGATCTGACAATTGCCGACCCACGGTGGAAAAATCATCGTCTAAAAGAACTAACGCGCTTAAGGGAAGTAGTGTGCGACGAACTCTACAATGAAATTCAGGAGTTCAGTCATCCATCCGACTTACGAGAATATTTTTTGTATTTTGGAATTCTGGCCCGAAATCAAAGAGATAGAATTGTTGATGCAGTTGATAAATAAATAGTAATGGCAAAAAATTTAGTAATAGTTGAATCGCCGGCGAAGGCGAAAACGATAAATAAGTATTTGGGAAAGGACTATCTGGTTAAGGCCTCGATAGGCCACATAAAAGATCTGCCTTCCAAGGGTCTCGGGGTTGACGTTGATGATGATTTCAAACCTACCTATGAAGTGATTCCGGATTCCAAGAAGCGTAACAACAAGAAAATCGTCTCCGAACTGAAGGCCGCCGCCAAACTGGCTGACAACATCTATTTCGCCGCTGACCCTGATCGCGAAGGCGAGGCGATTTGTCAGCACCTGGCGGAAGAGATCGTGCCCAAGCGTCCGGCGAAGGCGACATTTCGCGTGATGTTCAATGAGATAACGAAGCGAGCGGTCAACGAAGCTTTTGAGCATCCGAAGCAAATTGATAAAAACCTCGTCGACTCACAACAAGCGCGCCGCGTGCTGGATCGCCTGGTTGGTTACAAAGTTTCTCCATTGCTCTGCCGTACGGTGGGCGGGAGACTGAGCGCCGGGCGCGTGCAGTCAGTGGCGCTGCGCATGGTAGTTGAGCGAGAGCGCGAGATTGAACAGTTCGTCAAGACGGAGTATTGGACGATCGCGGCAAACCTGCTGGCCAAGCTTCCGCCGGCATTCGATGCGCGGCTGCTCAAGGTTGGTGATCAAACCTTAAAGACAGGCAATTTCGATCAACCGGCGAAAGCAACCGAGATTCTGATCGGTGATGCTGCGAAGGCTGCGGAGCTTGTGGCCGAGGCCAACGAGCAAACGTTCGTAGTCAACGAGGTAACCCGAAAAGAACGTAAGCGTAATCCTGTTCCCGCATTCATCACTTCGAAGTTACAACAAGAGGCGGCGCGTAAACTCGGCTTCGCAGTCAAACGCACAATGATGATTGCCCAGAAACTTTACGAAGGCGTTGAGCTGGGAGCCGAGGGTTCAGTAGGTTTGATCACCTACATGCGAACGGATTCCACGCGCGTTTCAGATGCGGCGCTGCAAGAGGCGCGAGATTTCATCCGGACGCAATATGGCGAGCCTTACTTGCCCGAGAAAGCGATTCACTATCGTTCCAAGAAAGATGCGCAGGACGCGCACGAGGCGATTCGTCCGACGGAAGTAACGCGCACTCCCGATTCGCTCGCCGCCTATTTGAATAAGGACGAGCTGCGTCTCTACCGTCTAATCTGGCAACGCTTTGTAGCTTCGCAAATGACACCGGCGTTGTTTGATCAAACCACGATTGATATCGGCGCGGGACGATTTGTTTTCCGGGCTACCGGGTCGGTGCAGAAGTTTGATGGTTTCCTGAAGCTCTATCAGGAGGGGCGCGACGAGAAAACTGAAGAAGACGAAGAAGCAGAACGCACATTGCCGCCCGTCGAAAAAGGCGAGACGCTGACTCTCAATAAAGTAACGCCGGAGCAACACTTCACAGACCCTCCACCTCGCTTTACTGAAGCGACGCTGGTGAAAGCGCTTGAAGAAAAGGGCATCGGCCGTCCGTCTACATATGCCGCGATCATGACCACGATCCAGGCCCGTGAGTATGTTGAAAAACTCGAAGGCCGATTTCACCCAACGGAGTTAGGCAAGACCGTAAACGATCTGTTGATTGAAGGCGGCTTCGACGACCTCTTCAACGAAACTTACACAGCGCGCATGGAAGAAGAACTCGATTCGATTGAAGAAGGAAAACTCAAGTGGACGGATGCGCTGCATGAGTTCTACGGAAAGTTTGCCGACGACCTCAACAAATTCAAAATCTATGTTAAGGACATCAAGGACAAGGACACGCCCACGGAAGAAGTCTGTTTGAAATGTGAAACGCCGGGGATGGTGCAGAAGTGGGGGCGGTTCGGAAAGTATCTCAAGTGTTTGAATTGCGGCGCCTCGCGTGACGCGGAATCGAAGTCTGGATCGAATGGAGGCGCTAACGGAACGGAGGCAGCGGCTGGGGAAGAGGTTGCTGAGCCAGAGGCTTGTGAGTTGTGCGGCAAGCAAATGCAGTTGAAGCGCGGGCGCTTTGGACCGTTTCTTGGCTGCACTGGTTATCCGGAATGCCGCAACATTCGCAAGATCGCGAAGAGCGGTGTAGCGGCGCCGGCGCCTGTTCCGCTGGACGAAAAATGTCCGATTGACGACGCGCAACTAGTCAGACGCTTTGGACGTTTCGGCGAATTCATCTCCTGCTCAAATTATCCCAAGTGTAAGTACATCAAACAGGAATCAACCGGTGTTGCCTGTTCACGGCCCGGCTGCAAGGGTGAGTTGGTAGTTAAGAAGTCGAAGCGCGGCAAGGTGTTTTATGGCTGCGCTGCTTATCCTGATTGCGACCGCGTCTATTGGGACAAGCCGGTTGCGGAAGCGTGTCCGAACTGCAAAGAGCCTTTTCTGCTTGAGAAGACCACGAAGAAGCAAGGCACGTTCAGGCATTGTGCCAACGAAGACTGTGGCTATAGCTCCAATGCCTCGGCACCAGAGAAGGCAAAAGCTAAGAAATAGTTTAGCCGCGGGTTACGTGTATAGACATCCAGGAAAGCCTGCCAACCCCGCAAGCAAACGAGATTGCTGATAGTCTCAGGGTTTGGAAGGTGGGCTTGCCCCCGCTTAGTCTGTCAAGAGTTCGGTTGGTTAGAAAAGAGCGGGGGCAAGCGCACCTTCCCGACCCTGAGCTTTTCCCTCTTTAATATTCCTTTGAGTGTGAGAGCCTGCGATCTGTCGCGCCTTTAGATTCGATTGATCCGCGTTAATCCGCGGCCAATCATTCCGCTGGTTTGGGTTCGTGACATCGTCCGGTATTATCTCCCTTCCAAAATTTCGTACATCCTTGAAGTCAATTCGTAAAAACCCAGGAGACTAAGATGTTAAGACGCAATGTAGCCGTGGTGCTGCTCTTTCTTTTCGTGCTCTCGCCGCTTACAAGTTTTGCGCAGCAGCCCACAGCCACGCCCACACCTGCCGTAACGCAAGCGCCGGCGGCCAATGCGCCCGCGAAAGATCCAAACGATCCAATCGAGCGAATAAAAGACGAAGGCATGAACCGCTCGCAGGTGATGCAAACTTTGAGTTATCTCAGCGACGTTATCGGTCCGCGCCTGACCGCTTCGCCGGGAATGAAAAGATCGAACGAGTGGACGCGCGACCAACTGACGGAATGGGGACTGCAGAATGCGCACCTCGAAGCCTGGGGGCCCTTCGGCCGCGGCTGGACGCTGAAACGGTTCTCGGCGCAGGTGACTGATCCTTTGAACATTCCGCTAATCGCATATCCGAAGGCCTGGTCTCCTGGGACCGGGGGGCCAATAACTGCGCCCGTGGTTTACGTGGATGCGAAAGACGATGCGGACCTCCAACGCTTCAAAGGAAAACTCAAAGGTGCGATTGTGTTAACCAGTAGGATGCGCGAAGTGAAAGCGCATTTCGAGGCGACGGGGACGCGACGCAATGAAAAGGACCTACTTGAGCTTGCTGATGCACCGGAACCGCGACCTGGGGTTACTCGCCGTTCTCAAAATACAGAGTTCAGGGCTGCTGCTCAGTTCGCTTGCAGGAAGCTCCAGTTCTTCAGTGGCGAGAGTCCGGCGATCTTGATTGACGCCAGCCGCACCGGCGATGGCGGCACAATTTTCGTCCAGTCGGCCAGCGTGCCCCAGCCAGTCTGCCGCGATTCGTTTGATACAAACGCACCGAGGCAAACTCAGGTGTATGACAAAGCGGCGCCAAAGATCGTTCCTCAACTCGTGCTCGCCGTCGAACACTACAACCGCATTGCGCGCATGATCGAAGCGGGCGAAAAAGTGAAGATGACGGTGGACCTGGCAGTCGAATGGCAAGACTCCGATCCGATGGGCTACAACACGATCGCCGAGCTCCCAGGCTCCGACTTGAAGGACGAAATCGTCATGCTCGGTGGGCATATGGATTCCTGGCACGCGGGCACAGGCGCCACCGACAACGGCGCCGGTGTCGCGGTAGCAATGGAGGCAATGCGAATCCTTAAGGCTTTGAAGCTGACGCCAAGACGCACCATTCGCATTGCACTATGGACCGGCGAAGAGCAGGGCTTACTGGGTTCAAAAGCGTATGTCGCCGAACACTTCGGCAAGCTGGAGACTCCGGCAGCAACCGCGTCTCCAATGCCCTCGCCCGCTCCCAGTCCAGCGCCGGGCGTGCTCGTTACGAAACCCGAATACGAAAAATTCAGTTCATATTTCAACCTGGATAATGGCACCGGAAAAATTCGCGGCGTCTACCTGCAAGGCAATGAATCCGTCCGTGGATTGTTCCGTCAATGGCTCACCCCTTTCCGCGACATGGGCGCGGCAACTCTCTCGATCTCAAACACTGGCGGCACAGACCATTTGTCGTTTGACGCTATCGGCCTGCCTGGCTTCCAGTTTATTCAGGATGAGATTGAGTATGACACGCGCACGCACCACTCGAATCAGGATGTGTTTGATCGTATTCAGGCTGACGATATGAAACAGGCGGCGACGATAATGGCGGCGTTCGTTTACAACGCGGCCATGCGGGATGAGAAACTGCCGCGAAAACCTGCGCCGGGACGATAAGAAAGATTTGGAGTGCGCTGACCTGTCAGCGCTTTGGTTCGGTTGCGACCTGTCGCAACCTTCTTCACATAGAATTTATTCCACGGAAGCGGCGACAGGCCGTCAGAAAAAAGCGCTGACAGGTCACGCACTCCAAATCAGAACTTATTTTGTTTAGCAATCACGAAATCGTTCCAATATTTGCGCAGCTTGTCGCGATTCGTCCTGCTGTATTCCAGGTAGTCACGCGCTATTCCGCCATCGGGTCGAGCAAACAAAACGTACGCTTCGATAAGGTTGGCGTTATACAGCTTCAACAGATTTTCCAACGAGGGATCCAGCACCTTGAGCTTGCCTTCCTTTTGATGTCTCGAAGCGATCTCCGCAACCATGCGCAGTGCTGATGCCTCTTCGCTCAGGCTGTGACGATACTCCTTCTCGCCGGGATGCTCTTTCTGAAAGCGCGCAGTTTTGTAGGTGGCGCGCGTCAGGTCATAAAAGGACCAGTAGTACTCCGGAGTTCCCTCTGCCATTTTTTTCGGATCAATCATGATGGTCGTTTGCTGTTCGCCGGATGATGAACTGATGGAAGCTTTTGGCTGTTGAATCTGCGGATGAGACATACTGACTCTAAACTTGTTAGCCCATTGCAACAGGCCCGTATACGGCTTTCTGTTGAAGGGCTCCGCGATTATGGCATCGATAAACTTTGCCTTTGCTTCTTCCTGTTCGCCGACGGCCATCAAAGCATCGCCCCAGTAACGGTGGGCCGTTTCAATGTTTTCGTCGATCGCAATAGCTCGTTTGAACCACTCACCCGCGGCGACTGTCATTTCCTGCTTCGTCTTTAAGTCCCGGGCTTGATAGCCCTTCTTGAAATACATGTCGCCAATAAAAAGAGCGGCGATGTAGAGTTTCGGATCCAGCTCCAACGCACGTTTATATCCGCTGATGGCCGCGTCGAGATCGCCACGCGAGTGTGCCGCTTCGCCTTCGCGCAGGGCGGCGTCGGCTTCTGCGACGGGAGAGGCCGGACCGCTGGTGTCATCGGGCTGCGAAAGAGCATCCAGACCTGTCCGCAGCAGCTCACTGTCGTCCCCGAGGTCCTTTGCCCTTTTCAACAACTCGAGCGCCCGGGCTCGAGCTTTCTGGCGCGCTTCAGGGTCCTTGATAGAAGCTGACACCACGAAGGTCGACCAGCCGAGTCGCTCCAGCAACGCTATGTCAGACGGAAGTTCGCGGACGAGCTTTTCCATCACTGGTATGGCATCCGCAAACTTATTTTGGTCATACAACTTCATCGCCCGCGCTCTCTCCTCGGCAACGTCTGACGTGGTTTGAGCGACTACTTGAAGTGGCGCAGCAAGCAATAACGCGAAGAACAAACAGTTGACGAGGTTTGAGTGTGGGGTTGTCGGAGTTGCCGGGCGAATTCGCAGCATCGCTGGTTATCCTCTTAGCAGAGCGACCAATAAAGGCATCAGGCGGAAGTCTAGAGTTCTGACGCTATTCAAGTCAACGAAACCCTGACAGAATGAAAAGAGGCGAGCTTCGGAAGCTCGCCCCTTTTATTTTGGATCGGAAAGTGTTTTAGAGGTCGCCTGCGCGACTAGTTGCCGCTTCATATGAACTGGCGACTCTCTGGTTAGTTGCCATCGATGGGGTCCTGGCGGAAAGGTCCACACCGATCCAATTCTTGATCTTCTTCAATAACGCTGGTAGGACAACTTGTTGTGCGGTTGATGAAAGCTCCTCCACCAACCGGTCGCCAAGCGCACCAGCTTCCTGACTTAAGCGATCATAAGCAGATGTTTCGCGAAACCTTTCCAGCAAACCCGGGCCCTCATCCTTGCCGTTCGACTGGCCTGATTCCCTGGTTAGAGCGTTGCCCAGTTTGTCGCCAATTGCCGGCGGCGCCGCTAGGGAGTAGCTGGGTGATGAAGCATAGTGAATTTCTTCTTCGTCATCTCCGCGAATTGCCGCCGCAATCCCGTATCCCACAAAGAAGCCTACGCCCGCCGCAGCCAACGACCAGGCGACAGGTTGTCTCTTGAAGTGTTCACGCCAGTCAAGCGCGTCCTTCACGTTTTCATATTGTTGGGCCACGTTGTCTTTGATCTCCGTCACCGTATTTGTAATCGAATCGCGCGCTTCTTCCATGCGACGCTGGAGCTCTTCCTTGGATGGTTGTTCGTCGACGGTTTCAACGGTGTCGCGCGCGCGCGCGAGTCCTAGAGTTCGTTCTTCAGCCATTGCTTATCCTTTCTCAGCTCTTTTACCGTCCGATCGGGAACGAGACTTTGTTTAGCTAACCGCTTCTTCATCGCCGTGATCACGATGAATCCAACGATCAGATAAAGCACGCCGGCTGTCAGAAATCCGATTGCATATTTCGCCGGCTGACTTATGTCGACGTTAGCAAACAGTGTCGAGATGCCGAATGCCACGGCGACATTGAACAGCGCAAAGCCGATTGCTGCGATCACGCCACCGACGCCAATCATGATGCCATCGCGTGCGTATTCATTCGCTTCCTCTTTGATTTCTACTTTCAGCAGACTCAACTTGGTATCGAAGAGCTGCATGACATCGTCCCCCAAGCGACTAAAAAGGGACGGAAGACTTTCGTCTTTTTCTATGACCGCAGGTGTAGAAGTATCTAACTTCGCACCGGTAGCTGAAGCCACCATAGCTTTTTCTCCTTTCGAAACTTGAGCGCACAAAGCGCCAGGCTCGGAACCTAGCGCCGGCCGCGAAGGATCAAGCCCACCAGCAAACCAGCCGCTGCTGAAATCAGGATCGCCTGGCCCGGATTCTTGCGCGCATACTCTTTTGCGTTCTCCGCCACCTCGCCGAGATCAGCATTCTGAAGGTCCTTTAGCTTGTCTCCAACGACCGAGACTTTATCGGTTACATAATCTTTTGCCTGGCTCGCGGCTTCCGTGATTTTGCTGCCGTATTCCTGCGCCAGGGCAGTTGCCGTTCCGGTACCAGTGCCAGTGCCAGTCCCGCTGCCGGTTCCAGTGCCAATGCCCGTACCAGACGAACCGGTTGCAAAACCTTCGTTCGGCGAACCAGTCGTGCCCGTGCCAGTGCCTGTTTGTCCGGTTGATGTTGAAGTGCCTGGGAAATCGGTTGAAGTTCTATTCTGCGACATGCTTTCGTTCTCCTTTGAATAATCGTCCACAAGTTTTTAAGTGCAGTTTCACTTAGACGTGGTCAGTTAACTAAGAGGAGCAAACGATGTGCCGAGTGAGTTCTCTTCATCCCCCGCGATCAGCAAGTAGTTAAGTGACGGCGAAGTAGTCTGTTATCGCAAGGGTTATCGCGATGCAGGTGCCGGTTTAATTGCGCCGGGTGCGCAAAATGGCTTGTTGTGAAAGGGTACAAGTTCATTTTCGCAAGGTCGGGAACAATACAATCGGCTAGTGGATGCCGGTATTGAACTGTGAAGTTATTCGCATCCTCATTACCTTGAATGCTTAGCGATCAGGTCTCATTCACACCGAGTCTTTAGCCCGCTGATCCAGCGCACCACTTGATTTCTTTAACCGTTTTAACGGTTTAGAGCTGCGACGAAAGAAACCGTTAAAACGGACAATCTCATCTTGACAAAGTTTCGCCGCCGGTGGTAAGTAAGTACTTACTTTTCATCTTGCTGAACAAAATAGCCGGCTTCAAGGAAGAACCTTTTTGACCAAAGAAACAACGACCACCAAGGACATTTTGACAAGTTCCAATCAGGCGGCCACCGGCGCTCGCATGGCGGCGGAGGACCGAAAACTGCAGATTTTGCGAGTAGCCGTCAGCCTCTTTTCTCAGAAGGGTTTTGGCGGCACGACTACCAGGGAAATCGCTCAGGCGGCCGGTGTGTCTGAAGCCATGG
>DASZDU010000317.1:0-13073 GCA_035941655.1 Pyrinomonadaceae bacterium
TCAGGAAGCAACAGAGTTTCTGAATAAGATCGGTAGTGGCAAGGCGATGGGCTTCGCTTGTGACGTGCGTGTTCATTCCGAAGTTAAGGCGCTTTTTGAACGCGTATCTGCTACGTTCGGAGGCGTGGACGTGCTCATCAATAATGCGGGCATCGGAATATTCACGCCGGTGGCAGAGATGTCGCCTGAAGACTTTCGCGCAGTGCTCGAAACAAATCTGTTTGGTGTCTTCTACTGTTGCCACGAAGTCATTCCACTGATGAAAAGTCGTGGTGGCGGCTACATCATCAACATTTCATCGCTTGCCGGCGCTAACCCACATCCCCGAATGGCAGCTTACAATGCTTCGAAGTTTGGTCTTAATGGCTTCAGTGAAGCGCTGATGCAGGAAGTGCGGCACGACAACATCAAAGTCAGTTACATAATGCCAGGTTCCGTAAATACCGCGTTCGGGGGCGACACGCCCAACGAGCAAAATTCCTGGCAGTTACAGCCCGCCGATGTCGCGCGAGTTGTAATCGATCTGCTCCATCACGAGGAGCGCAGCCTGCCCAGTCGGGTCGAGATCAGACCGAGTAAACCGCCAAAAAAATAATGCGAGCCGTAGTGCAGCGCGTCACGCGCGCGAAAGTTACAGTCGATGACGCAATTGTTGGCGAGATCAAACAAGGACTCGTAGTGCTGCTGGGAATAGCGCGCGACGATTCACCCGTCGATGTCGAGTACCTGGCTGGCAAGATAGTTGCGCTGCGTATCTTCGATGACGAAGCGGGGAAGATGAACCGTTCCGTCAAAGACATCGACGGCGGGCTGCTGGTGATATCTCAGTTCACACTTTACGGCGATGTGCGACGCGGCCTGCGGCCCTCATGGTTTGATGCGGCGGCGCCGGAAGTGGCTGAGCCGCTTTACGAATGCTTCCTGGCGCAAGCGCGCAAGCTGCTGACTGAAGTTGCCTGTGGAAGCTTTCGCAGCATGATGCAAGTAGAGTTAGTTAATGATGGACCGGTAACAATTCTGCTCGACAGCCGCAAGCAGTTTTGATTTTCTCAGTGCATCCTCAGTGTGTTCTGTGTCTCTGTGGTTGCTGCTAATTAAACAGGGAGGGAAAGGCAGAGCCTTTCCACACGGAAGGCGCCGAAGGCGCAACGCGAAGTTGCCTGAGGCTTTAGATTCAAATCATGTCGTCGCTGGTTTTCGAACCCTCGTCCAGTTCATAGCGATCGCGGTCGCGCCGCTCGATCTTGTCAAGAAAATCCAGCTCTTCATTGTCCTCAAAGTTCACGCCGACCGCGTGGGCGTTTTCTTCGACCATCGATTGATCAGGAGTGGGATTATCGCCACCTACCGATTCTGAACCGCTCTCATTGACGTCTTCCCAGGAGGCATCCAAGTCGCCGCCCGCGTCTTTCGGAGAGGCGGCGGTGTTGTTGCGCAAACGGTGCGCGAGTTGGTCAGGATCTTTTGGCGCCCGCGCGATCTCTTCTTCCATAAACTCTTCGATTTCGGGGTTAGGAATAAAGTCGGGATTATTGCTCAAGTATTCGAAATCGTCGGCCAGTTTTTTTGCCATGTGAACTCTCCTCAGCTCAATTTCTTGAACTAACGGAATCTGAAATTGAATAACAACATCCGGCGATGAACTTAAACGTGGGGGATGATCAGGACTATAGCAAACACACGAAAACTGGGCAACGGGTTAAGCTCTAACGGTACTGATGCAGTTTCAATAATGAACTGAAGCGGCTAACCATGGGTAAGGCGAGCCAATAAAAACAAGAGTGCGGCGGGAACATTCTCCACAGTTGTGCCTTTTTTGACTTTACCTTCCTCCCCGCCCGTTGACGATAAGAAGCGTGGACTCTAAACTGGACTGCTAACAAAACTCCAAAATTTTCTTGTGTGAATGGCGGCGCAGCAGCCTTCAGCTGATCACGAAGAGGCGTTCCCGTTTCTATGCCACAAAGTCACTTCAACAGCCTGCAAACATTCGAAGTATCTCCCGGTCGAACCGGCAAATTCTATTCTTTGCCCCAGCTCGAAAATGAAGGTATTGGGCCCGTCTCCAAACTGCCCGTATGCATTCGCGTGGTGCTGGAATCCGTACTCCGTAACTGTGAGGGAAAAAAGATCACGGAAGACGACGTGCGGGGCCTCGCGAACTGGCAGCCAAAGGGTGAACGCGTTGAGGAAGTTCCGTTTGTAGTGGCGCGCGTACTGCTTCAGGATTTCACGGGAGTACCGTTGTTGGTCGATCTGGCAGCGATGCGATCCGCAGTTGCGCGCTTGCGTAAGAATCCCGAGGTGATAGAGCCGCTCGCGCCCGCTGATCTGGTGATTGACCATTCCATTCAGGTCGATTTCGCCAGCACCAAAGACGCCTTCACCAAAAACATGGAGATGGAGTTTAAGCGCAACAACTCCCGCTACCAGTTTCTAAAATGGGGAACTCAGGCTTTCAGTGGCTTCAGCGTAATTCCGCCTGGCATTGGTATCTGTCACCAGGTGAATCTTGAGTTTCTCGCCAAGAGCGTATGGGATCGTCACGAGCTTTACTATCCCGATACGCTGGTCGGCACTGATTCTCACACCACCATGATCAACGGCTTGGGAATCGTGGGTTGGGGCGTAGGTGGCATCGAAGCTGAGGCGGCGATGCTGGGACAGCCGGTTTATTTTTTGACGCCTGACGTTGTCGGGGTTCATCTAACCGGCAGCTTGCGCGAGGGCGTAACTGCAACTGATCTGGTCCTGCGTGTCACCGAGATGCTGCGCAAAGCGAAGGTGGTCGGCAAGTTTGTCGAGTTTCATGGTGATGGCGCGAGCAGCCTTTCGGTAACTGACCGCGCCACCATCGCGAACATGTCGCCGGAGTATGGAGCGACCATGGGGTTCTTTCCGGTCGACGAACAGACGTGTCTCTATCTCAAAGCTACTGGACGCAGCGAAGACCATGTAACTGCGGTGCGAAACTATTATCAGGCGCAAGGTATGTTTGGCATTCCCAAGCAAGGCGAATGCGAATACAGCAGCGTGATCGATCTGGATCTGGCGTCTATCGTGCCGAGTGTCGCGGGCCCGAAGCGGCCGCAGGATCGCATTGAACTTTCAAACCTGAAAAATCAATTTTGCGACCTGCTGCTGAAACCGACTGAAGAAGGCGGGTATGGGAAGTCGAGTCAGGACGCCGTCGCGCGCTATTTTACGCGCATTGGCACCATTCACCTGGCTCCTAGTCCGATCGCCGGCGGCGGTGAGCAGCGTCCTGAATCCGTTCCCGTGGCTGCGGGCGGTGTTGACACGCCGCAGAACACCAGCGTCTGGACCGAAACAGAGATGGTCAACAACCGGCCGACGCCTGACCGTCTGGTTGAGATAGATCCCGAGGAGTTTCCACACGCCGAAGTTGATTTGGGCCATGGCGACGTGCTGATCGCAGCCATCACGTCGTGTACAAACACTTCCAATCCGAGCGTAATGCTCGCGGCCGGTCTGCTTGCAAGGAAGGCAGTCGAACGTGGTCTGACAGTGCGCTCTTCAGTAAAGAATTCACTGGCACCGGGTTCGCGCGTGGTGACTGAGTATCTGCAAAAGACCGGGTTGCAGGAATACCTCGACCGGCTGGGATTTAACCTGGTCGGCTACGGCTGCACAACCTGCATCGGCAATTCTGGTCCGCTTGATCCAAACATCGAACAGGTGCTAACCGACCATGATTTGATCGCCGCCAGCGTTTTGTCCGGCAATCGAAATTTCGAGGCGCGTGTTCACCAGAGTATTAAGGCAAACTTCCTGATGAGTCCACCGCTCGTAGTTGCGTTTGCGATTGCCGGCAGGGTTGATATTGATCTGACGCGCGATCCGCTGGGCAAAGACACGGATGGCAAGGATGTTTATCTTCATGAGATTTGGCCGGACCTTGGAGAGATTAACGAATTATTGAGCGCGGCAATGGATCCGGAAACGTACCGCAAGATGTATAGCGATTTTGAAGCGCAGAATCCCTTGTGGAACGAGATTCCAACCAGCACCGGCAGCGTTTATCAGTGGGATCCGGAATCCACGTACATCCAGGAGCCTCCCTATTTCACAGATTTCAGTAACGCAGTAGAGGATTGGCGAGACGTGCTTAACGCGCGGCCGCTCGCAATTTTTGGCGACTCTGTTACGACTGATCACATCAGCCCAGCAGGCGCAATCAAACCCAATTCGCCAGCTGGGCTCTACCTCCAGGCAAAGGGCGTAAAGATCGAAGATTTCAATAGCTACGGCTCGCGTCGCGGCAATCACGAGATCATGGTGCGAGGCACGTTTGCGAATGTGCGCATCAAGAATTTGATGGTGCCGGGAGTTGAAGGTGGCGTCACGCTTCATCAGCCCGATGGCGAGCGCATGAGTATCTACGACGCCGCGATGAATTATCAGGCGGCAGGCGTGCCGTTAATCGTCTTCGCCGGGCAGGAATATGGAACCGGCAGCTCACGCGATTGGGCTGCGAAGGGAACTCGGCTGCTGGGAGTGAAGGCAGTGATCGCGCAAAGCTTTGAGCGTATTCATCGCAGCAATTTAGTCGGCATGGGTGTTTTGCCCTGCCAGTTTAAGGAAGGAACAAATACTGCGACGTTAGGACTCGACGGCAGCCAAACGTTTGATCTGATTGGGCTCGAAAGTGACGTTCGGCCACTGAAAGACTTGACCCTGGTAATCCGGCGCACGTCAGGCAAGACTGAAGAAGTCCCAGTCATTCTTCGTATCGATACGCCGATTGAGATCGAGTATTACCAACACGGCGGAATTCTTCCGTACGTTCTGCGGCAACTGCTGGCGGGCACGACGGATTTTTGATCTAACGCAAACTGTAGTTTGCGTCCCGTAGCGTTTCTCGGTAATTAGTGACCAACAGCAAACTAACAGTTTGCTTTACATAGAGGAGGCCTTATGTCATCTGTGCAACCAGCCGAAGCGAACACTCCGCGAAAATATCAACTCCTAATCGACGGGAAGTGGATCGATGCCGAGTCGGGCAAAACATTCACCACCCCCAACCCGGCGACCGGCGAGACGCTCGCCGAGGTAGCCGAAGCAGACAAGGCCGACATCGATAAGGCCGTAACAGCAGCCCGCCGCGCCTATGAAGGTCCGTGGTCGAAGCTGAGCGCGCGCGAGCGCGGCAAGTTGCTCTACAAACTGTCGCAACTGATCGAAGACCATGCCGAGGAATTGGCCGCACTTGAAACCGCGGACAATGGTAAACCGATTAAGGAATCGACCTACGTTGATTTGCCGCAGGTCGCAGAGAATTTTGAGTACTTCGCCGGCTGGGCCACCAAGATCGAAGGCGAAACGATTCCTGTTCCCGGTCAGATGTTCAACTATACCTTGCGTGAGCCGGTCGGTGTTTGCGGTCAAATCATTCCCTGGAACTTTCCGCTATTGATGGCCGCATGGAAACTCGCACCTGCGCTTGCCGCCGGCAACACCGTGGTACTCAAGCCGGCGGAGCAAACGCCGGTGAATGCCATGGAACTCGGTAAGTTGATCCAGGAAGCAGGCTTTCCGGACGGCGTCGTGAATATCGTTCCCGGTTATGGCGAAACCGCCGGGGCCGCGCTGGCCGCACATCCCGGTATCGACAAAGTTGCGTTCACGGGCTCAACCGAAGTCGGAAAGATAATTGCCAGAGCTGCGTCCGACAACCTGACGAAGGTTAGCCTCGAGCTGGGCGGCAAAGCTCCCAACATCGTGTTTGCCGACGCTGATATTGAGCAGGCGGTAAGCGGCGCCATGATGGGCATCTTCTTCAATCAGGGACAGGTCTGTTGCGCGGGCTCGCGGCTATTCGTGCAGGAATCTGTGAATGATGAGTTCGTCGGCAAACTGAAAGAGAAGTCAGCGAAGATCGTGGTCGGCGATCCGATGAACAAAAACACGCATATGGGGCCGCAAGTCTCGCGTGAACAACTTGATCGCGTGAAGAGTTACGGGGACATTGCCCGCGCTGAAGGTGCGACAGTGGTCGCGGGCGGAGAGTGCCCCACACTCGAAGGCGCATTTCAGAATGGTTACTTCTACCAGCCCACCATCTTTTCAGACGTAAAAAATCAAATGCGCATCGCGCAGGAAGAAATCTTTGGTCCGGTTGTTTCCGTAATCACTTTCAAAAACGAAGACGACTTGATCAAGCAGGCAAACGAAACGATCTACGGCTTGTCCGCGGGAATCTGGACGCGAGACATCACGCGTGCCCATCGGTTCGCCAAAGAAATTAAGGCCGGTGTGATCTGGATCAATACTTACAACATGTTCAATGCCGCCTCGCCCTTTGGTGGCTATAAGCAGTCGGGATATGGCAGAGAAATGGGCAAGCACGCGCTCGAGATGTACACGAATGTTAAGAGCGTGTGGGTTGATTTGTCAGGTAAGCCGATCGGCTGGTTTGGGAAGTAGATCGAGAAAAACTTTCCAAACGCGTATCTGTAGAAAACGGTTTCCCCGCGGGTGGCATCTGTTTAAGTGCCGCAGTGTTTCCCGTTGCCGAAAGTCTGATGCGGCGCTCTCCCTCAAGTAACCTTGAAACGAAAAGGAGACGCGTATGCATATAGCAAAGAAAATAGGATCTGCATCGCTGCTTTTTGCGGCGGTGCTTCTGCTGACTGCCTGTCCCAGTCAAACGACCATTTCCAAAATAAACGCTGACCCGGCCCGCTATCGCAACAAAGAAGTGGCGATTGTGGGAACGGTCAGAGATAGTTACGGCGCTCTTGGCCAGGGTGCCTACGAAATTGACGATGGCACGGGCCGGCTGTGGGTCGTCACGCGGCGCGGTGTTCCATCTCGCGGTGCACGCGTCGGAGCAAAGGGCCACGTCTACAACGGCTTTAATTTTGGCGGTCGAAATTACGGGACCGTGCTTGAAGAAACTGATCGCCGTTCGACTGAGAAGTAGCACGTACTCGTTTCGCACCAAGTTTCGAGTGGTGCACCTGGCTTCAGTTTCCTCTGTGCGTCCTTTGTGTTCTCTGTGTCTCTGTGGTGACTCTGCCAGCAAATTCACCACGGAGACACAGAGAACACAAAGGACGCACAGAGGTATTCAATACTAGTCTCCTCCTCAGTTCGACGCGGTATGAACAAGACAGAAAACGCGCAGACTCTAGGCGGGCGTGAGATTGTAGCAAGCCTCGATCGAGAGTTTGCGCGTTTGTTTCATAAGTCGTGCGCAGTTATTGAGAGTACGCCGAGCGAAAATCTTTATGCCCCGGCTCCCCACGAGACAGCCACAGCAACAACTTCCGATGTCCCTCAACCGACCTCGATCGGCGAGAACGTGCTACGAGCGGCGGCCGCAATCGAGCAGACCTTCGGCGGGATAACGGCAAATCTTTGGGATGATCCGTTTGAATGGACCCTCCCGGAATACCTTGCAACCCCAGCTAGAGTTCTCGGCTATCTGACGGAAGTGGAAGAGACGCGCAGGCGTGCGTTCACTAGTTTTACTGACGACGGCTGCCTGCTCAAGCAGGTCGCAGTGCCTTCAGGCGAGACACCACCGCTCATCGATCTCCTCAGATCAACTCTAATGCGAGCTGCCGCCTATCTGGGGCAGGAGACAAAGTGTCCTGAACATTCTTTCCGAGATTAGTCCGACTCGGTTTATTATCTAGGTCGAGATTGAACAACTAACGAGGTTGCGAATGTTCTGTCCTCAGTGTGGACAACAGCAAGTTTCAGATGTGACGAGATTCTGCTCCAGGTGTGGCTTTCTGCTTGACGGCGTTGCCGTTGTGTTGGCCTCAGGAGGAATTGTGCCGGGGCCACAGGTTCGGGCAGGCTATAGCCAGCTTTCGCCGCGCAGTAAAGGAATCAGGCAGGGCGCGCTCTTAATGCTGAGCACCTTACTGATCGTTCCGCTGGTGGCTATTATCAGTGTTTTCTTTCTGAGAAGCCCTGAACTCATCCCGATCACCGCCATCACCTGTTTCGTCGGCGGTCTGCTTCGAATCTTTTATGCGTTGTTGATGGAAGACTCGGTCGCTCCGATGACAGTGGGCTCTACGCCTGGGCACTTACCTGCGGTCCGACAATTCGATCAGCCGCCGCGTCAGGCCGCGTTGCCACCCCCTTCCGCAAATGCTGCAACCGGGTGGAGACAACCGAAAACCGCCGAGCTGTATCAGCCGCCCAGCATCACCGAAAACACCACACGCCTGCTGGACAAGGACGAACCAAAGAATGATTAGTAGCTCGCGCATGCTGCCAGCGCAGACAAGCCGGGTCCCCAGCGGGGCAGCCCCGATGGGCTACTAGTCCTGTCTGCGATAAGCGCGCAGCGCGAAAGATTTTTTCACCCTCTCCTTATTGTCGCTTCAATGATCGAAACAGTTTCAGACACTTCAACCCTCGCGACGCGACTTCGCGCCAGAATTACGCGCCAAGGCCCAATCACATTTCACGATTGGATGAAGCATGCCCTCTACGATCCGAGTGACGGTTACTACTGCCGCGCCGATCGAACCAGGTGGGGCAGGGAAGGCGACTATCGCACCAGCCCGGAGCGCAGCTCCCTGTTTGCCGCCACCTTCGCTCGCTATTTCGCGAAGCTCTACGAACAACTCGGCAATCCAACGACGTGGACTGTTATTGAAAACGGCGCGGGTGACGGACGCTTTGCTGAAGGCGTACTGCAAACGCTAGAGAGTTATTTCCCGGAAGTTTTCGTGTCGACAACGTACGTCATCGATGAAATGAGCCCGCATTCAGGTGCAGCCGCAAGCGCGCGTCTGCAGCGCTTCGGCGATCGGGTTCACTTTGGAAGATTTGAGGAATTGCAGGTTAATCCCGGGATTGTTTTTTCAAACGAGTTGCTGGATGCCTTCCCGGTTCACAGAGTTATGCTGCATCACGGAGAATATAAGGAATATCATGTAACCGTGGACCACAGCGGACAGTTTCAATGGTTGCTTGGTGCGCCGAGCACTATTGTGTTGTCGCAGCTTCTAGCATATTTCGAAACGCTCGGCGTTCAGCCGGGTGAGGGACAGGTTGTCGAGGTAAACCTTGAGATAGAAGAATGGTTGCGCGCAGTCGCGGCTACGTTGCTTAAAGGCTTTGTCGTCACGGTAGATTATGGTGCTGTCGCCGAAGCGCTTTATTCCCCTGCGGCGGTGCGGGAAGGCAGCCTGCGAGGGTTTCACCGGCATCAATTCGTCGCTGACTTGTTGGCTGATCCGGGCGGGCATGACCTCACCACGACGGTTAATTGGAGCTTTGTTAAAGCTGTCGGAGCAAGGTTGGGTTTGGAAGTTTTGGAGTTTGAGCGACAGGACAAATTCCTGCTCGCGAATGGCTTTCTCGAGCAGTTGGAAACTGAATCGGCCGTAGCTGAAAATGAAGCCGAGCGGCTTCGGCTTAGCAGTGCGGCGCGTGAGATGATTTTGCCTGACGGCATGGCCGCACACTTTCAAGTGCTGGTGCAACGAAAAAATTGACATTTTTGGAGTGCGCTGACCTGTCAGCGCTTTGGGTCTGCCGCGGCCTGTCGCGCCGATGTTTGTGCGGAAAAGCCTTACGTGGCAGGCCGTGAGTTTTTGGAAGGTGCTCCAACGAACCAAGGACGCGACAGGTCGCGTCCGATTAAAGCGCTGACGGGTCAGCGCACTCCAAAATTAGAGGAGTATTGGTGGAACGCGATTATAAATTAGTCGATGTAAGTCACACCGTCGAGCATGGCATGGTCACGTACAAAGGTTTGCCCACCCCGGTGATTACAGATCATCTGACACGCGAAGCCTCCAAAAAACTCTATGCCTCCGGCACTGAGTTTCAAATCGGCAACATTCAAATGGTCGCTAACACCGGCACCTATCTCGATAGTCCGTTTCATCGGTATGTAGACGGCACAGACCTGGCCGGTCTTGATCTCGCTTCGCTCGCAAATCTTGATGGCGTAGTGGTCCGCCGGCTGGATTCTTCCACGCGGGCCACTTCAAAAGACGCACTCACAGGTTTAGAGCTACACGGCAAAGCAGTGCTGTTTCACACTGGCTGGGATGTTCATTGGCGAACCGAAAACTACTCAAACGGAAGTCATCCTTACCTGCCTGCAGATGCCGCTGAATATTTAGCGCAGTCCGGTGCGACGCTTGTAGGCATCGATTCTTACAACATTGACGACACCCGAAGTGGAGAGCGCCCGGCGCATTCGATCCTGTTGCGACACGGCATCCCGGTAGTTGAGCATCTTTGTGGTTTGAATGAATTGCCTGATCAGGGGTTCAGGTTTTTTGCCGTGCCTGTCAAGGTCAAGGGCATGGGAACCTTTCCGGTGCGCGCATTTGGTCTGGTGCCTGTCTGATGATCATGGTGATACGGGCACGGCATATAAACGTAACGCAAACTGTTAGTTTGCGGGGCCGTCCAATACCTCTCAACTCGAGTGTGGAGCAGCCGTCGCAAACTAACAGTTTGCGCTACGGCAAGCGGCAGCGACGAAAACAAAGGAGATCCAAATGGCACTGAATGAAATGTTATTACCGGAGTTTGATCAAGAGATGGCGAGCACGCGCAAAACTCTGGAGCGCGTTCCCTACGAAAAGTTTGATTGGAAGCCGCACGAGAAGTCGACGGCGATGGGCGGGCTGGCCACACATTTGTGCAATATCGCAACCTGGTCGTTGTCCGCAATCAACCAGGATTCACTGGACCTGTCGCCGGGCGGCACACCTTTACCAGGCGCAGAACTGGCAAAGTCGCGGTCTGAGTTGCTGGAGACGTTCGACGCTAACGTGGCCAAGGCGAGAGCCGCAATTGCCGCTGTCAGCGACGAGGAATTGTTTAAGCCATGGAGCTTGATGTCTAACGGAAAGACGATTCTTACAATGCCCAAGATCGGCGTGCTCCGCAGCTTCATAATGAATCACTTGATTCATCACCGCGCGCAACTTGGCGTCTATCTCCGCTTGAACGACCTGCCGGTACCGGCAATCTATGGGCCGTCCGCGGATGAGAACCCTTTTTAGGAAAATTGGCGGACAATGCAAACGGACAGATGGAATCAAACGAACTGGTCAATGAAACAAATGAGTTCAATGAACGTTCGACGATTAGGTCTCTTGCTAATCCTGTTAGTGATGGTCGCACCGCAGATGTGCTACGGACAAGACTCGCTTGGACCGCGGCCGAAGAAAGCTCGCGAGCCCAACGACTACCAGCCTCGAACACTAAAGGACATCGCGGTGAGAGAATTGCAGACGCCAAGTCCTGTGGCCGATACCTCTCGTGCTGGTAATGAGAAAATCATTGTGAGCGGTGATCTTCGCCCTTCACGCGTGAGAGCATCTTACGCAGGCCGCTCCCGGCCGCTGCCGCAACACAAAAAAGATGTGCTTCACCGCTGGGCGCAGCTTTATGCCGGCGCTCCCACGCACTACACCGTTCCTTATCAAAGCGAACTGCTGTTTAAGGCGGATGGCGTGAAGTACTGGTTGGCTTTTAAGAAGGACTCCGTAGCGCAATTCAAAAAAGAGATAAAGGCCGGGAGAGCAGTCGACTTATTTCTAATTCGTCTCGGAGGATCGCTGGACGGCGACACGTGGGAACCGCTGCTATTGGTTGAAAGTTTTCAAGAGCCTAAGTGAAGTCGTAAATCCTGAAAAAAGACTATCGCCCAAGCTTCAGGTGTGCTGTTCTGGAAATTAGTCTTTAATTTCTGTCAGTCTGTCGCCAGTCCTGGCGAGTTGCTATCGGGCACGTGGTGGTCGTTTAGAATAACTGGAACTTGATCGTGAGATACTTCTTCGGATTCTGACGGAAGTCGTACATCAATTTAACGCCTTCGGAAGACAGTTGGTTGACGTTGGAATAGAGCGCTTCGTCAGTGAGAAGTTTTCCTACCGTGCCTTCGCCGCGCTGAGCGCCGGCAACAATATTGTCAATGCGCTCCGCAGTTGTATTGAAGCGGGCGATCGCGGCGCGGGCTTCGTTGTACATCTGCTCATCCTTGAGAAGTTTTCCCAGCGTACCGTTACCCGCGTTGATATCAGCAATCATGGAATTGATTTGATCTACTGAACGGTCCAACCGATCGGCGGTGCGATTGATCCGGTTGTATAGCTCGTCGTTAGTCAGCAGCTTGCCGGCGGTGCCACGTCCAGCGCGCAGATCCTGCGAAATCAGCCGCAACTGTACGGCGATCTCATTAGCGTTATTGTAGAGTGCCGGGTCATTTACAAAACGTCCCGCTGAACCGTTGCCCGATCTTATCAGACGCATGACATCTTCAGTCTCGCGGACGGTCGCATTAAGGTTGTTATAAAGCGCTTCATCGCTAAACAACCGCCCCACAGTTCCTTTACCTTCCTGAACATCTTTAACGATGATGCTCATCTGATCCGAAAGCTTGCTCAGGCGTTGGGCCAGATCGGTTCCCGAAGTGGCGAAGTCGTTTACCGTGTTGGCACTCGAGGAACGCAGGATGGCGTAATCTTTTACCTGGGGCGCCAACGCCGTGCCGGGACTAATATTTATCAGCATCTCATTTCCAAGCAGGCTCGGCGATCCCTGTTGAGCGGTAGAATCCTCGCGGATACGCTCAGTGGCCGGGCGTCCGTCGATGACCGAATCGATTGTCATCAATGCTTCTACCCGTTGGGCCGAAGGTTCGGTCGACGGCGGTAACAACTTAATTTCTTCAACTTTACCCACGCGAACTCCGGAAAGCCGAACTTCAGATCCTTTACGCAAACCGTTTGCGTCCGCAAAATGCGCCTTCAAATGCAGTCTCTTCTTAAACGGATTGATGTCGCCGGAGGCATTTAAAATCAGAAAAATGAGGACGACTATTGAAACCAGCACGAATATGCCGACGCGTAATTGGTTTAGACTTACGGTCTTGGTTGATCTTGGCATCGCTTAATCAAGGATGAAGGATGAAGGATGAAGGATGAAACCGAGGGACGTATGCCCATCGTCGTCTGTCCTTATTCATCCTTCATCCTTCCGCCCTCATCCTTTCCTCTAGTGTCCGCGAAGAAACTTTTGAATATACGGATCCTCAGCCTTACGGAGCATTTCAT
>DASZDU010000318.1:0-12216 GCA_035941655.1 Pyrinomonadaceae bacterium
GATTTCCCATCAACACTAAGAAAATGTGGTGATAAGAAAAATAGGAATCCGCACGTGTTTCCGATTTTTCCTGTTGATTACCCGTTTATTGAAAGGGGGCACTCTTTTATCATGGACCGGGACACCCACGCAACAACAAAACGACCGGTGAAATCAGGCGAAAATCCCACCAGAACCTATTTCAGAGCTACCTCCGTTCAAATGCTCTTAGCCGGGTTGTATTTGATTTGTGTAGCGCCTCAGGCTTTGGCCCAGCAACCAACCAGCAGCGTCCAGCGAAGCACGACAAAAGTTTCGACGGCCCAGGTGGTTACTACGAGTAACGCCAGTTCTAATGAGGTGCAGCAGCTTCTTGCCGCCGGTCAGGCAGCCCACGAGCAGGGACGATTTGATGAAGCAATCCGCACATACAATCGCGTTATCACATTGTCGGCAGATCAACCACGCACCGCGGCGATTGCTAACTTCCGAATTGGAAACGCTTACATGGCGCAGGGCAAGTTTGGGAACGCTGAAGTCGCGTTTGCGCGAGCTGTTGCATTGAATCCCGCAGACGCAGAAAGCTACAACAACCTGGGTGAAGCACTCGGCGAGTTGAAACAGTATCCGCGCGCGCTCGAAGCTTTTACCAAAGCGATCAACCTGGATCAGAAACTACTCAAAGCGAAATACAACCAGGCGGTCAGCTACGATCGTATGGGAAACTTTCGCTACTCCGAATTTGTGTTCCGAAGTCTAATCAAAAGCAGTCCGCGGTATTCGCTCGCTTTCGACGGTCTCGCGGTCACGCTCTCTAAAGCCGGAAGGGCGAAGGAGGCAATTGCCTTTCACGAACAGGCAATCGCCCTCGACCCGCGCGAACCTTCCTATTACTACAATTACGCGATCAGCTACCTCATGCTGGGTAATACTGCGAAGGCAATCGAGCAACGCGAAAAACTAAAAACATTGGATCCAGCCATCGCCGATCGCCTCGCCAGCGTGATCGTCAAACACCAGATGTAAGACAGGCTCCTCTACGGTGCAACTCAAAGCGGCTTCACGCCTGCGGTGGCGGCTCCTCCCCACCGAACACAACTACTGAACTTGCTCCATTCGGGGAGGTCACAGAACTTCCGCACCGCAAAGCCAAAACAAAACTCACCCTGATGAATTGTTGTCGATCTAAGTGTTCTGACGCCAACGAGTGCATAGATCATGCGCAGCTTCGGGCCAGGTGGGAAAACCAAAACTGAATCCTGACAGAAGCAATCGTGTCGGAACCACGCGACGGCTTTTGAGCATGAGTTCCGTTTCGCTGCGAAGCACGAAGGCGCCTATCTCCAACATCCATTCCGTCGCCGGCAGGCCAAACGGAATGCCCCAAGCTTTTCGCAGAGCCTGCATGAATTCGACGTTGGGAAGAGGGTTTGGCGAAGCCAGATTAACCGGACCCGCAAGTTCATGATGTTGAATTAGCCAGTCCACACTTCTCACAAAATCCTGATCATGTATCCATGAGACAAACTCTTTGCCGTCACCAAAGCGGCCACCAAGTCCGAAGCGCACCAGACGCAGAAGCATGTCGAAAGGTCCGCCCATGCCGGGACTCATTACGATTGCCGAACGCATCAAGACCTTGCGCGTGTTTGGCGTAGCGGCGGCGTTGAATTCGCGTTCCCATTTTTTCACGACGTCGATGCTGAACCGCCAGGTGTCCGGGGCATTCGGTTCTGATCCACCGATGATGCCCGTGGCTTCATCGTTCGGCGCATCGTGGCGATGAGCGTAGAGCGTGGCCGTGCTGGCCTGGAGCCAAACGCCTGGCGCGTTGTCTGTTTCGGCAATTGCCTGTCCGACAATCCGAGTTGATTTCACACGAGATTCGGTAATCCGTCTGCGATTTGCTTGCGTGTAACGGCAGTTCACACTCTGCCCAGCCAGATTGATGACCGCTGCGGCGCCTTCAAGCTCTCGCGTCCATGGGCCAAGTGATTCACCATCCCATTCGACCACGCGCCACGGCAACGCATCAGTTTGAGTTCTACTTAAGACAACAACCTCATCGCCGCGTTTGTGAAACGCACGTGCCAACACAGTCCCAACTTGACCCGACCCGCCTGGGATTACGACTTTCATTCATCCCCGCTTTCTGTTTGCTGTGCTTCATCACTTGTTTCCGAAGTGAGATCCTCTCGCAACTCCAACACCAGTTTTAGCGCTTTCTTCCGCACCGGTCGCAGGAGTGGATTGCTTGCGAGCGAGATGAGCTTGTCCAAAAGATCGACTGTTTGATCGATCAAGCGGTACGTTCGAGCGCGTTTGCGTGAAGTATCGTGGATCCAGAAGAGAATAATCCCCATGTGGTAAAGCCAAAGCAGGTAAGGCAGTTCAGTGCGCAGATCGTCGGGGACGCGCGCTTTCGAGCCGGCGACCAAATCTTCGAAGAGTTTGACACTGTCGCGTCGCACTGGAGCCGCAGCGTGTGCGAAGGGATTGAGCGGACTGTGAGGATCGGCAGCGGTCTGAAAGAGAACGCCCGCGAATTCATGATACGGCTCAAGCGTATCGATCTTGAGCCGCATCACGGAAAGCAGACGCGCTTTCAAAGACGCTTCCTTTTCGAGCGCCGGCCGCGAAGCGCGCAAATGGTCTTCATGCGTGCGGTGATAGAACGCCTGAATGAGGTGGTCCTTTGAGCCGAAGTAGTGATAGGCGTTGCCTAGCGAAACGCCAGCCTTCTCGGCGATGCCGCGCATGGTGGTCTGTTCGTATCCACGTTCGTGCAGCATTTCCAAAGCGGTAGTCAAGATAAGCGCTTTGGTCTGTTCGCCCTTAGGCGTCTTGGTCGTTTTTGATTTTTTGGCAGGCTTCATTTTCCGTTACCTCGACCAGCCGGCAGCCCTACTGATCTGATACCGACGCTGGGAGATTAGCGACACTACTCGCCGCGTGGTTGGCAGTAACTCCGGCGACGCCAGACGGTAAGACCATTCGCGATAGCGGCAAAGTGCCCACAGAACCATGAGCCAGGCCTTGGGCCCAAAATAGACTGCACCTTCATCACTGATCACCGTCAGGTCGTTGACGGTCGGTTCATGATCCAGCATCGGAAACCGACTGCGTGCCTCGTCAGACTTGACCGGCACAAGAAGCAAAGGCACCAACTTGGGCTGCTCCTCGAGCCATTCACGCACTCGCCGGCATAGTCCACAATTCGGATCGTAGAGCACGGTTAACGTTGGCATGGCTTTACGCCTCCCGCACTGCGGTAAACGCATCCGGCATGACAGGTGGCGGAGAGTTGCGCAGCGCCACACGACGACGCATCCGGCTGAAGATGAAGAGATTGAAGAAGTGCATCCCGCCCAAGACGAGTAGCACCATTCCCACCTTCACCGATAACGCCTCAATGCCTTCCTGTGCCGACGCCAGAGCGTAGCCCAATTTGAGAGCCATGCAGACGTAGCCAAGATTTATCAGGTAAAAGCCGACGACCAGGAGGTGATTCACGGAATCTGCCAGGGGCTCGTTACCATGAAACACATCGACCAAAAAAACGCGGCCGTTCTTGTGAAGGGTGTGCGCCACCCATACGGTCAGCGCAATGCTTATCGCCAGGTAAACCAGGTAGGTCATGATCTCCACTGACATAACAGCCTCCTTTTTCGAACTCGCTCGAAATTGAACGTGTTCAATTGCACGATACTCCGCAAGCAGCTAGCTGTCAAGCATTTTTTTGAACGGGTTCAAAAAGACTGGTTGCTGGGGCGGGCCTGAATTGTGGGGTTCTGCGCTCCGTATAGTCCCCGGGAGAGGAGTGTTTGGAGATTAAGAAGGAATTGCCAACGGCTGGAGCCCGCTTATCCGATTTCACGCCGGACTAATCTATAAGCTTTTGAATTTTCTCTAAATTCTTGGATTTACGCAGTCTGTTCGCCGGGCCGTAAGGCTTGATTTCCACAGAAGTTCACATCGCTCAAGTCTAAATAGCTCGGCATTTGTTTTGCTGCAAAATTTATATCACTCAAGGTGCTTCTCAGTATCCACCAGCGGCAGTTACATCGCTTCAGCCAGAGGGCATCCAATGGCGCCAGGGTCAAACTGGTCTATTACTTCCAACAAGCGGCTCGTGCCAGCTAGCGTCGAACTCACCTCTTCTCTCTTCAAACTAAATAGGAGGCAGTTATGCGAAAAGACCGTTCCGGTTTGCGGGTGTTTTGTTTTGTATTGATCGCAGCTTTGTTCTTTCTTCCGGTGGCAGGAACGAGGGCGCAATCTACGTCGTCATTGCAGGGCACGGTTACTGACGAAAAGGGTGGCGTAGTTCCGAATGCCACGATAACTGTGCGAAACCTTGCGACTACCAGCGAAAGAGTGACTCATACGGATGAGGAGGGCAATTATCAACTGCCTGCTTTGCCGGCTGGCTCTTATCGCGTGGAAGTTCGCGCTCAGGGATTCGGCACGCAAATAGTCGATAGCCTCAGTCTCGAAGTGGCCCGCCTGTCGGTAAAGGACTTTCAGCTAAAAGTTGGCGACATCAATCAGCAGGTCACCGTTACTGCCGATACATCTGTCATAGAATCGGCGACAACCTCTGTCGGCATGGTCATTAACCAGAGGACAGTACAGGAAATACCGCTTAACGGTCGTCATTTCGTCGATCTTGGCCTGCTAATCCCCGGCTCAGTAACTCCTCCACAGAATGGATTCTTAACCGCACCCCTCCGGGGTCAGGGATCATTCGGACTAAACACCGCAGGCGGACGTGAAGACACGGTAAATTTCATGATCAATGGCGTAAACCTTAACGATATGGTGCAGAACCAGATCACGTTTCAGCCATCGATAAACACGGTGCAGGAGTTTAAGGTCGACAATTCCACCTTCAGCGCCGAGTACGGTAGGAACTCCGGAGCCATCGCCAACATCGCCACGCGCTCGGGCACGAACGACTATCACGGCGAGCTGTTTGAGTTTCTTCGCAACAGCGCGCTCGACTCGAGAAACTTCTTTGAGCGTACTGCGCATCCAGCTCCATTTAAGCGCAACCAATTTGGTCTTAATCTGGGTGGCCCAGTCAATTTTCCTCGCTTCGGCGAAGGTGGTTCAGCTTTAGGATACAAAGGGAAAAATAAGACGTTCTTCTTTTTCAGCTACGAAGGATTGCGCCAGCGCCAGGGACTAACGATTTCCGGTGTGACAGTTCCCACGCTCGCGCAACGAGCGGCGGTCACGGATCCCGTAGTCATAAAATTACTGCCGCTGATTCCGTTGCCGAATGTTGGCGCCTCCAGTTTTAGTGGGTCGGCTACAGCACCAGTGAACCTCGATCAGTGGACAGGCGACGTGAATCATAACTTCGGAGTCAACGACAGGCTCCATGGCTATTATGCATTTCAGCGTGACCAGCGCGGAGAGCCTACCTTGCAGGGAAATAACGTTCCCGGCTTTGGCGATACTCGCCAGTCGCATCGTCAGATTTTTACTTTAAATGAAACCCACACCTTTGGCCCGGCGCTGGTTAATGAAGCTCGGTTCGGTTTCAATCGCATTCATATCACGTTCAGCCCGAATGCAAAGCTGAATCCACTCGACTTCGGCATCAAAGATGGAGTTAC
The DNA here is from genome assembly GCA_035941655.1 of Pyrinomonadaceae bacterium. Taxonomy (GTDB): domain Bacteria; phylum Acidobacteriota; class Blastocatellia; order Pyrinomonadales; family Pyrinomonadaceae; genus PSRF01. The sequence continues at coordinate 5,604 of DASZDU010000318.1, forward strand.
TGAGCCACTTGGATTGCCGCAAATTATCGTCGGCGGTGGCGGCGTCAACTTAGGTGGGCCGACAGGTTTTCCTCAGGGACGTTCCGATACCACCTATGTGCTTTCGGATACTCTCAACTATCTACGGGGCAACCATTCGTTGAAGTTCGGCGGCGAGTGGCGGCGCTTCTATAACAACAACACCAACCGCGACACTGGCAGCTTTACCTTCGCCAGCACCACAACATTTCTGGCTGGAAACGCTAATGGATTCACTGTGACGCTGGGTGATGTTTCCACCGCAATCGCTCAGGGAGCATTGGGCCTGTTTGTGCAGGACAATTACAAACTGCGGTCGAATCTAACGCTTGAGCTCGGGGTTCGTTGGGACTGGCTAATGTCTCCAACCGAGCGATTTGATCGCTTCGTCGACTATGTTCCTGAGACTAACTCCCTGGTGCGGGTAAATAATGGTATCGAGCGCGTGTACCACACCAACTGGAAAAATTTCCATCCGCGTGTTGGTTTCGCATGGGATCCTTTTAAAAACGGCAAGACCTCGGTGCGTGCGGCGTACGCGATTCTTGCTGATCAGCCGGTCACGAATCTCGTAACCGGTAACGCTACCAATCCGCCGTTAGCCACTGCAGTGGCGCTGCCAAGTACTGTTCCCACAGTGCACCTATTCGACGCAATAGATGTAGCCCGCCCGGGAGCTACCGTCTCACCCAGTTCTGCAGATCCAAACTTCAACAACGCCTACGTGCAGTCGTGGAATGTAAACCTGCAGCGTGAAGTTGGATCGGGGCTGGCAGTTACTGTCGGATACTTTGGATCAAAAGGAACTCACTTGCGGCTTACGCGCAACCTGAATCAGACATTTCTAAATTCAGCGCTGGTTGCGACCCGGCCTTTTCCCACGGTGTCCTCGAGCAGTCCAATAGCGCCGAACACACCCTTGCTGAACATCACGTTCCGCGAAGGAACGGGCGTCTCAAACTACAACGCGCTCTGGGTGACGGCGACTAAACGGCTGTCTGGTGGGCTTCAGTTTAATGCTTCCTACACCTGGTCGAAATCAATTGACTACAATTCGCAAAGTTCCCAGGGTGTAACCCTGCAAGACAGTTTTAATCTGCGAGGCGATCGCGGGCTGTCAGACTTCGATGCCCGCCACCGGTTTGTGATCAGCGGACTCTACGAGTTGCCATTCCACAAGAACCAACTGGTGGACGGCTGGCAGCTTTCATTTATCACTCAGTCGCAGACCGGTAATCCGGTGACTCTTCTCGCTGGAAACGCCGGCGCGATCGTGGGAGGAGCGCCGTCAGCAAACGCCAACTCCCTGACCGGTCTTGCCACTTTGCGTCCCGACGTAGGGGCTCCTATTACCATAGTCGGCACTCCAGCGCCGACCGGAATTGGCGTCCAGTGGTTCCCCAACCTCGTTTGCGATCCTCGTCCCGGTGGCTCTTGCCCGGCTGGTTCAGTTGCCATCTTGCCGGTTGCTTTCGTTAGCGGTAAGACCATTTACCACTTCGGCAACTTTGGCCGTAACACTGTAATTGGTCCGTCGTTCAACAACACCGACTTTTCAGTTATCAAGCGCACGAAGATCGGTGAAAACCAACTCATTGAATTTCGCGCGGAGTTCTTTGATCTCTTTAACCATGCCAACTTTGGTCAGCCGGGCCGGGTCGCCCAGGTCGGCAGTACATCGTTTGGCGTCATCACCAACACACGTTTTCCCACCGGCGACTCAGGCTCATCGCGCCAGATACAGTTTGCTTTGAAGTACAAATTCTAGCTGGATTTTTTCGCCTGCTTTCAACGCACCGGCCACTATGGTCGGTGCGTTTTTTGAAATCACGCGGAAGCAGGTGCAAGGTACTGTTACCAATTCATGATGCCTAATAATGTTTCTCGGTAGGATTGCGGCCCTTGCTTCTTCGCTTGCGGTCGCGCTTACGCTCTTCAACTCCCTTCAACGAAGCAAGCGGCCAAAGCTGATGCTCAACTTCCGCCAGGCCGGCTTCGGTTACTGCGCGCAAGACTTCTTCTGAAGACTTGTAGGCCGGCGCGGCTTCATCCAACGGAACCCGTCCATCAAGGTTTACGAGAATGCCGGCCGCTGCATATTGATCATCAATGTGACGCTGCGAAAGGGTGCGTGTAGCCTGACCGCGCGAGAGCTTGCGACCGGCGCCGTGATTTACCGAGAAGGCACTCTTAACCGCGCCCTCGAGTGGGCGAAGAATGTAGCTGTAGTCTTTGTTGCTCCCTGGTATCAAGACCGGATGTCCCGATTCTTCCCAGAAGGTTCCTTTCAACGATGGATGTCCCGCCGGAAAGGCCCTGGTCGCGCCCTTTCGGTGAACCCAGACGTCGCCGAATTCAGGGTGCCGTTCTTTCTGAACCAGGTTGTGACTGATCTCATAAATCAATTCGAGGTCGGCGCGAAAGACTTCGCGAAATGCTTCGGCTACTTGTTCAAAAATAATCAGGCGATTGAGAATCGCGTAATTGCCACCTGCTGCCACGGCATTCAGATAATCTCGGTAATGTCGCGACTCGGGCGTGAAGTATCCCAGGTCGATATCAGTCACACTGTTCGGCCGTTCTTCCCGTGCCAACTCAAAATAATTTGTCGCCAGTCCGTGACCAAAGCCGCGGCTACCGGTATGCACCTGAACGAACAATGTGCCGGTCATCTCAGAACGTTGCAGCTCGATGAAATGATTGCCGCCGCCAAGGCTACCCAGTTGATCCATTCCACGTTCGGGCCTGCCTTTCCCACCGAACGGAATCTTCCAGTTATCGTCTACCGGAATGCGATGTCGTTCAGCGCGACTACGGTCAAACACTGCCCCGTATTTATCGACGTAGTACTCAGCGCCGCCGCGAACGAGATTATTAAATTCCACAGGCGACAAAGTGCCTAATCGTTCGCTCTTGCCGCCTGAACCCATTTGCACGCGTTCCATCACGGCGCGGTTAAACTTTAGTTTCTGATCTGGCGTCGCTTTCTCAGCCGCCACTTCCGATCTGGCGCTCATCATGCCGCAGCCGATGTCGTATCCAACCGGGCCCATGGCAACCGCGCCGGTTTCAGCGTCCGTCAGGATCACGCAGCCTACTGGCACGCCATAACCGTAATGAACGTCTGGGGTAATCACCACCAGCTTGACGCCGGGAAATCGTGTGGCGTTGACTATTTGCCGGTATAGATTGTCTTCCGCGGTGGCAAGCAATGCTTCGGTGAGGAACAGACGAACCGGGACTTCACCGGTGTCTTTCGTTTGCAGGGTAAAGTAGCCCATGCCGCTCGTTACAACAGACGCTTTCCAGTTTGCCTGGTCCGCCAGAGTTTTTGATGCGTCGCCACGCTTGAGCTGGCTCAGGTCTATTCCTGGTTTGGTCATCAGAGGCCTTCATTCCGTGAATTCTGTTGCGAGACCATCAACTACGCTCTCAGCGATTTCTTCGGCGCTGTCATTCTCAGCAACAGAAATTCTCAAATCGGCTGATTTGTAGACGGGCCGGCGCTCCTGGTAAAGCCGTTTAGCCGCTTCCTTAGAAGGTGCGAGTGGCCGTATTTCCCGACTCTCCTTGATCCTGCTCCAGCACAATTCAAACGGCGCATCCAACCAAATTGTCAGCGCCCCCTGTTTTGCAATCAGCCGCCGATTCTCGCCAATTGTCCAAGCTCCGCCGCCCGCCGCAATTACCACTCGGGGATTATTCGACAACACCGCGGCCAGCATCTGGGTCTCGATCTCGCGAAAGCTGTTCTCCCCGTCTTCTTCAATTATTTCAGCTGGATTCCGACCCTCACTGCTGCTGATATGATCGTCTAAATCGATCACTGCCCAATTGAGCTTACGTCCCACCTCGCAGGCGACCGTCGTTTTTCCGCTCCCCATGAATCCCACGATAATGATTTGTTCTTTCGTCATTAATCGCTGCTGCAATAACAGTCGCGCCCTGGTAACGTCTCGTATGATTTAGTCTCGCCGATCTTTAGCATCCATATAATCGCGCGTTAAAGAACTGAATGCCAACGAATTCCACGTCTTCAACTTTCTTGACACACGACATGCCCGCGTGTTAAACCCTCGAACTTCCGTAGCTTTTGGAGTTCAAATAGAGCCGAGACCCACACGTGGCTGTCGTCTGGCCATGTCTTCTGATTGTGAACCTGGATGTGACTTCGGAAACGACTGAACTCAAATTCCCCAGCCGCATCGAGGTGGTCGGCGAGGCTGCTGCCGCAGTATCTAATTTTATGAACAGCCTCGGCTTGGGCGAGGATGTCGCTTTCGGGGTAGACATGGCAGTCCGCGAGGCGATAACCAATGCGGTGGTTCACGGCAATAAGCTCGATGCCGCCAAAGTTGTCGAGCTGCGATTGAAAAACACTCCGGAAGCCTTTGAGATTATTGTGCACGACCAGGGTGCAGGTTTTGACCCCAACAACATCCCGGACCCGACCAAAGACGAGAACATCTTGAAAACATCAGGCCGCGGTATTTTTTTCATGCGTAACTTTATGGATGAGGTCAATTGGTCGAAAGATCCAGCGGGTGGAACGAATGTGCGCATGATCAAAAAACTGTAGCAGTTCAAACGATTTGCGACTTGCGTTGAGTCTGTCTATAACCGCGGACAAATCGCCAATCGATAATCCAAAATCTAACCATCGCAAGTCTTTAAAGGAGATTGCTGAAAATGGCAGAGTTAAATATTTCGGAGCGCCAGGTTGGTGACGTCACGGTGCTTGATATGGATGGCAAGATCACAATCGGCGAAGGCTCCGTCGCCCTGCGCACGGCGATTCGTCGCCTGCTGGAAGAAGGTAAGAAAAAGATTCTTTTGAATCTCGCTCGCGTCGGGTACATCGATTCGAGTGGTATTGGAGAATTGGTTTCCAGCTATACGGCAATTAACAATGCCGGCGGTCAATTGAAGCTTCTCAATCTCACCCAGAAACTCCAGGACCTTTTGACGATCACCAAACTATTGACCGTGTTTGACGTTTATGAGAACGAAGAAGAAGCGCTGGCCAGTTTTAAATAATTCGGGTCGCACAGGCTTTAGTTTGTAATGCGTATTGACCACGCGTGACCGCCGATAAACTAACGGCGGTCGCTACTTCAAGGGAGACAAAGATGGCAGAACTTGATGTCAAAGAGCGACAGGCGGGGGACGTAACCATTCTGGACTTGAATGGCTCCGTAAGAATGGGCGAAGGCGCTATCGCTCTCCGTAACGCAATCCGGAGTCTGGTTGAGCAGGGGAAGAAGAAAATTCTTCTCAACCTCGGTGGAGTTAAGAATATTGATTCGAGTGGAATCGGTGAGCTGATTGCAAACTACACGACGATCAGCCGCGACGGCGGACAACTCAAGCTCTTGAACCTGACCGAAAAGATCCAGAACCTACTGGTGATAACCAAACTGCTGACCGTGTTCGACTCCTACGACAATGAAGCGGAAGCCCTGAATAGCTTTAAATAACAGTGAAGAGTGAAAAGTGGCGAGTGACAAGTTTGTCTCGTCACTTTTTAATTTTCACTTTTCACTGCTTTTAAATGTTTCGCGCCACTTTTCGCCGTTTGCTCGCACTGGATGATCCACCGGAGCGAACGGCGCTTGCTTTTGCAATTGGCGTCTTCATCGCCTTCTCACCCTTCCTGGGCCTCCATACAATCCTGGCGACGCTGATTGCTTTCGTGTTTCGTTTCAACAAAGTAGCAATCTACAGCGGTACCTTCATCAACAACCCTTTCCTGACGCTCATTCCAATCATCATTGCCTCGTATGCGATCGGCGCTTTCGTTCTCGGGCGCCCGCTGGAAATTCCCGCGGCCGGACTCGAATTGCTAACACATCCGCATCCTTTAACGGCCGATTATTATCGCCGGCTTTTTCGCGAGAGCTGGGATGTTGTGTGGCCGTTCACGATCGGAGGCATGACGCTTTCAGTAGTTTGTTCGCTCATTGCTTATCCAGTAACATCCTCGCTGTTACGAAAGCGCCGGCGGTTGAAAGCGACCAAATAACAACGCACTATCATGCATCTGTTTTAACCCGCGCTTGCATCTTGAGTAAGGAGAATTCAAGTTTGACGTGCAACAAATGATTAGTTTTCGCTCCAGCGGAGCGACATGTTTATAGCAACGAGCGAACGTCCAACCATCTCGCTCCGTTAGGAGCGGAACCCGGGCAGCGGAACCTTTACCGAGGCAGAAATCTATTGCGCCTACGGAGCTTCGTAGGAGAGAAAGGTCCGCCAGGCTATAAACATCTCGCCCCCTCTGGGGCGAAGCGACGACCAATGTTTTCTTTAGTTCATGACATTTTAGGGGCCGAATGACGCGACAGGTTACACAGTAGGACCGATAGAACGTATGAAGAAGATCATCTTATTAATTAGCATTTTAGCTACTGTCTACGCCGGGCTTTATTCGCAAACACGCGACAGCGTGGGTCGCCCGCCTGCGACCACGTCGCCGCAGCAACAGCCGACCATTCCACAACGACAAGCCGCTGGATTTGAACTTTCCGACTATGGGGTCGACTTCCAAATCGACCCGCGCCTGATAGTGACGATGGCAGCCCTCGAGGCGGCTGGT
>DASZDU010000319.1:0-5364 GCA_035941655.1 Pyrinomonadaceae bacterium
TCCGAGGATTTACGTGCGGCTCTGGAGAGCGCATCGGGAAAAGATTTGAAGGATTTTTTTGCGAGTTGGATCTATGGCGCCGGCCACCCTGTCTATCAACTTTCCTGGGACTGGAACCGCCAGACCAGCAACCTGAGACTCACGCTAAAGCAGCTTCAGCGCGAACCCGCTTTTCCGAATGCGTTGCCGATCGACATCCTGACGTCTCGCGGCAAACGCTGGATCGTTCTTAGACCGACCAGCAAACAAATGACAGAAGAAATGAAACTCGACGGCCCGCCCACTGCGGTCAGCATCGATCCTGCTAACACGATCCTGAAAGAAGCTGGCGTAAGTCAAACCGTTAAGCGCGAAAACGGAAAGTTGAAGGGGTAACGGGTAAAGGGGAATGGGAAAACGTCAAACGTAAATGGAAATTTCGCGCGAGAATGATAATTTGCCGGAGATTTAACGCCATTGACTCTAGACCGCGGATCTCCGACCTCGGACCTCTGACCTCTGACCTCTCGCCCTTCCCTATTTCCCATACGCGAGCTCATCCATCATCTCGGCGAATCGGCTCCAGGGGACTCTTTTTCTCAACTGGCGTTTGCCGCCAAACCACACGAGCGAGCCACGACCGATAATCATCGTGCCGATCTTTTCGTTATCAGCGTAGATTTCCAAATCCAACGACGACCCCGCGCGCGTCAACTCAACCACATGGAGGTTAGCCCTAACTGAATGTTTCTTTAAAACTTTTTTCTTCTTCGGCATCTTCTTCCTTTCAAGTCGCCAACTCTTAAGCTCGCCAGTAGATTTCCCAGTTTACAACGTCATGTCCTTCGTCCAGCTACTATCTACCACCTTCTACCTTTTGCCTTCTACCTCCTTTATGGACCGTCCCAAAAACGAAATCGCCGACCCTCAATGGGCCGGCGACACAGCCTGTCCAACACTCCAGCTATTTGGAGTGAACTTTGTTCCTACTTTGAGTGCGCCGCTTCGGCCAGCTTACTCACCCGTCATCCGGCTGCTCTAAATGCCGGGCGGAGTTGGCGTTGGTGTCGGACTCGGCGAGGGATGCGGCTCAACGTTTTTGCAATTCTTGCGACACTCCTTATACGCCGACTTGCATGCTGCCTTGTCGGCATTAGCCGCATCTTTACACGACTTATAAGTTGCGTTGCATTCCTGTTCGCATTGTCCTCTCTGACTTGCCGGACGTTCCATCGTAGGCGAAGGTGTCGGAGTCGGGGTTGCCGTCGGACTAACGTCAGGTGTCGGCGTTGCCGTCGGGCTAACGTCAGGCGTCGGCGTCGCAGTCGGGCTTACCGTCGGACTTGGCGAAGGCTGTGGCTCAACGTCTTTACAAGCCAGGCGACAGCTGTCATACGCTTCCTTACACGTCGCCTGATTCGCATTTGGCGCCATGCGACATTCCTGGTAAGTCTTGTTGCAGGCCTTCTCACAGGCTCCCCGCTGACTCTCCTGACCTCCCGTCGTTGGTGAAAAGATAAAAACTCCGGCGGCGGCCAAACACAAGATTAACATCCCCAAAAAACTATTCTTCTGGTTCATTTCCTACCCTCCTTGATAGCCGTAATCCACCGCTGCACGGCAAACCGCAAGCTACGTTTTAAGTTAATTAAAGTGCGTCGGGGTGAGCGCCGATGTTAACTCACAAGGGCGACAAAGATGTTTGATTGGGATTATGGCGCGAACAATTTGACGAAACAGTGTGATTGCCGTGTTATCAGTGTCAATATCGTGAGCGTTTCGTGCTACTTGAACGCCGGCCAGCCGAGGTCAACGGTCAAGAAATCACACTGCTCTGGTTTTTCCGTGTTAGTGCGGCTTCAAAGTCGTTTCACTCTTCACTATTAATTCTTCACTTCCTTATCCGTTATCTCAAGTCCTTTATCAATGATCGTAAATGCCTCGCGCAACTCCGCCTCGGTGATGCACAGCGGCGGGTTTGTGAAGAACGTATTCCAGCGCACAAACGTGTAGAGTCCTTCCTGCCGAAAGAACTTGCCAAGCGCTTGCATCTCCGGCGACGTGCCATTAAAAGGCGCCATCGGTTCGCGCGTCGCGCCGTTTCTGACTAACTCCACAATTCCAAATAGCCCGATGTTGCGCGTCGCACCCACCGATGGATGCCGGCTCTGTAGATCCTCGAGCATGCCGCGCATCAAGGTCCCCATGCGGCGCGCGTTTTCTATGAGACCGTCCTCTTCGTAAACAGCGATCGTTGCCAGCGCAGCAGCGCAAGCGAGCGGATGACTGTTGTAAGTAAGACCGCCGTAGAAAACATTCTTTTCAAAGTGATCGGCAATTTCCCGCCGCATGCCAACCGCGCCGAGTTGCACGTAGGCGCTCGTCAGTCCCTTGGCCATCGAGATTAGATCGGGTATGACCTTCCAGTGATCGACGGAGAACCACTCCCCGGTGCGACCGAAGCCTGCCATCACTTCGTCGGCAATCAGCAAAATGCCGTACTTGTCACACAGCGCGCGTAGCCCCTGCATGTAGCCATCCGGCGGAATGAGTATGCCGTTCGTCCCGACAACGGGTTCGACGATTATCGCCGCCACGGTCTTCGCACCTTCGAGTTCAAGAATTTCTTCGGTGCGCGCCAGCACGTCCTCTGTCGTGTCTGCACCTTTCTGAATGCCGTGATAGAAATCAGGTATGCGAAAGACGCCGGGGATGCCCGGCTCAGCTGCCCAACGACGTGGATCGCCAGTCAGCGTTAAGGCGCCTGCCGTGCCGCCGTGGTACGAACGATAACGCGCGCCGATCTTATGACGCCCGCTGAACATTCGCGCGATGCGTATCGCGTTCTCATTCGCTTCGGCGCCGCCGTTGGGGAAGAAAAAAGCATCGATGTCACCCGGCGTAATCTCGGCAAGCTTCACACTCAGGCGCGCGCGCACTTCAGTGGCCATGAAGGGATTCGCGTATGGAAGCATCGCCGCTTGTTCCTGGATGGCGCGCACGACGCGCTCGTCGCCGTGCCCGATGTTGACGCACATCAGCTGGCTGTTGAAGTCGATGTAACGCTTGCCTTCGGGCGTCCAGAAGTAGATGCCCTTCGCGCGTGCGACGGGAATTGGATCGACCGCGGCCTGTGCGGACCACTCAAACAGCGTGTGCCGCCGGCACAGTTCGACAATCTCTTCGCCTGTCATGTTTTCAGTTGTGGTAGTCATAAGGCCATGATAATAACTTCGAATTCCGCTCCGCGCTAACCCGCGTTAATCGTCTATGATCTAATTCCCTTTTGCTTCGTACTGTTTTGGTGTCACTTCGTGGTTCGCACGGTTTGTTTGGGCGAAACGACCACGAAACCACACGGGAGACAAACGAGATCGCACCAGGTAGATCGCAGCTCGGTTCTCCAAAATCGGTCCACTTCCTGCTCACAATTTACCGTTCACGATTCACAACTGCAGGTGTATCATGCGCCCGAAGTAAACCACGCCCCCAGGAGAGACTTCATGATTCCTCGGCACCCATACCAGATCGTTACTCTCACCTTTTGCCTTGTCTTCTTAATTCTTACTTCGGTCAGTCCCTGGCGGACTAAAAGCGCGCTCGTCACGTCTCCGCCAAACTCGAACTTCACTAAGGCGTTTTGCCACTCAGATAGCAACACGCCTGCTACTTATTTCAGTCGTATCTTCGATGTAACCTTGTCTGCCACAGGGGGAATTAGCACCCTGCCGCTAAACAATGCCTTCATTAACTACCTGGTTGAAGAATATGACTTCAAAAGCGGTTCCTACTACTCCACCGGTTGTACGCTTTTCGAGACCCTCAGCCAGGCAGAAGCCGCCAGACAAAAATTGATAGCAGACGCACAACGAGCGAATAAGCAGATCGTGGAAGTCAACTGGAATCCCGGCCCCATAGTGGGAAAGCCGCAGGGAGATAGCGTTGCGGTAGGACCAAAGGTACCACCGCCCACCCACACATTCTGCGCTCTTGGCAACGCGGACACGATGTACTTCAGCGACGTCTTCAACACCGCCACCACGAACGTACAAGCCTGGAACAACGTGTTCAAGGAATTTCTCAGTAAGACCTATGGGTTCGAAGCCGAAGTTGATGCTACGTGCACCGTAATGAATACGGCGCGCGAAGCGGAGTTCAACCTTAAGGCGCGAATTGGAGGCGTGCGTTACAACCGTCATAAAGCTGTCGAGACCGGCTGGAAGTTTGGCCACAATTCCGTCGGCTCTACCAGACCCCGGCCCAAACCGACGCCGAAACCAGATGACGATCCGGAACCAGTGGCGCAGTGACCTGCTCCGCCACCACCGCCAGCCGACATTCGTCAGTTTGCTACGAAGGAAGTGCCCGAGGTGTTGGCCTACTGCCAGAATGATCGCATGGTGTCAGGCGCTTTCGATTGTTACTGCATTCAACGCGCGCTGTACAACTACCGCATGGAGCATGCGAAAGATCCTGGGCCACCCGAACCGTTCGCCAGTCTCTTTGCCAAAGACAAACTGGATTGCAGCGGATGCATCGCCCAATTTGTTTTGATGTGGGCCACCAGCCGCGCGCAATCAGAGAGTCTCGCACGACCTGTTGCTGAGTGTGTGGCCAAACGCTTCGACACAGCCCTTCGTGCGAAGCCCTATCCTAGTAAGGTAAAGCAACTGTTCAGCGCCGCCATCGCCGCTTGTAGATGAGCGACAAAGCGGAATGGTGCCGCATGCGGAGCGATGACAAGCATGCTGGGAGCGCAGGCAACCTGCCTGCATTTCTACTCGCCGCGCGTAAGGCGCGTCGTTCCATTTACGATTTACGATTCACTATTTACTATTTACGATCTTCCCGGAGGTGAACGTGAAAGCAGCTACCCCCATTCTGGCTTTAATGTTTGTGCTTGCAGTCGGACTCTCCTGTCGACTTGCAGAACGTCTCACCGGCGACCCTAAAGCGGGCACCGTTAGCAGCCTATGGCCCGACGTCCCACCGCTCGCTGGTGCTACGAAAGCGGATCTCGAAATTCCGCTCGGCGCACGCCTCGCGATTCGGGCCATGATGCAGGGAAAGGTTAACTTCATCGCCTTCACTACCGACCAGTCTGCCGCAGAGGTGAAGGCCTTCTATTCAAACGAACGCATGAAAGCGGCCGGTTGGACGCCGAGCGACAAAGGTTGTATCGGCGACACTGAAGACGAAGACAACCATGGCGCGGTCTGTCTCTTTAAACGCCAGGAGGGACAGAAAGCGGAAGGCCTGGCCATCGTTTTGGCCCAGGATGAAAAGACAAAGAAGACAGAAATCTTCTACGCGCGCATCGACCTCACCCAACCCACACCGTCACCTTCCCGCTGACGGCTGATTGCTGCCGCTTGCCGAGCGCCT
>DASZDU010000320.1:0-3086 GCA_035941655.1 Pyrinomonadaceae bacterium
AGCGCATCTCTGAGCCCAACGAGGTCGGCATCGGGCTTAAGGGGCCACATGCCCAGAAACTCGTGTATCTCCGCGCCGTTGCTGCCCTTCATGATGCAGCCGGGGTGACGCAGGTCCCACGAGCCGTCGCTGGTGGTTGAATTGGATTGTTCTTGACTCATCTAAAAAACTCCTTTGTTATCAATGAATGGTTGGATCGATCGATCAGGTCGATCGTCTCTCAAGGTGAATTCCTCAAGTTCTGCATAGACGACATTGTCCTGAATCGCAGATTCAGGTACTACGCGGCCTCCTTCAGGCCCAACCGATCGGGGACGTCGGTAAATTGCCATTCGTTGGCGACGTCGGTGTCAATAGCGGCACCGCTCTGTACGAATTCGTAAGGCTTGGCCAGCTCGTTGAAGTAGGCATTGACCTTTTCCTCGAGCTTGCCGTCGCCGGAGTAGACCGCGCGCTGGAACCTCTGCGCCTTCTGGTACCAGTCGGCCATCTTCTGGATCTGGCTCAGGTTGAGGCTCGGAAGCGCGTCGTAACAGACCATGGTCTTGATCTGCCCGCGTGCGATGTACTGGACGACGTCGCGCGCTGTCGTGTCCGGCCCGTCGGGACAGCCAATACAATTGCCCCAGGCCTTCAACAGGTTCCTCTTGCCGTTGAGCACGAAATCATCGAAGTACTTCTCCAGGCTGCTATCGAACTGCGTGATGAAGTAGAGGGTGGGACCAAATTCGGTGCTGGTTCCGACGAACCAGCGCGCCGTCCGGATCAGGCCAAGTTGCGTCGTCGCCTGCGAGAACGTCTTTCCAGGCCCTCCCCAGAAAGGTGCCTCGCGGCTTAGGGTATTCTCCATGTCCACAAGGTCGGCATCCGGCTTAAGGGGCCACATGCCCGTGAACTCGTGGATCTCCTCGCCGTTTGCGCCCTTCATGACCAGGCCGGGGTGACGCAGGTCCCATGCGCCGGCGCTGGTGGTGGAGTTGGATTGTTCTTGACTCATCTACAAAAAACTCCTTTGCTGTATCAATGCATGATTAATGGATCGATCAGTTCGATCATCTCTGAAGGTGAATGCCTCAAGTTCTCATACACCTTCCGCTGGACCTCTTAGCAACAGGCTTGCCATTGGCCAAAGCGAGCCCAACACGACGGTGCGGTGCTCGATCGATGCGTTTTGCTTAGTGATTTGAGCTTGTGCGGCGCGGCATTAGACGATAAAGCGGAAGGACAGGAGACAATGCACTCCGTAGTTCCACGAACTCTTCGTGGAATTACGATAACTAATTGCCTTTCCTCTGACTGATATCAGTTGGCGGTAGCAGGTGCATGTTCGACAAGAGCGAGGGTCTTGAACACCAAGGCAATCACGAAGGGCCAATGGATGGGCCATTACTTATGAGCGCGCTTACCAGTTGCTGTAATGTCGTGTCGGTGCGCTCCAATGAACCCTTAAGGAACTGCCGGCCGTGATTCCAGAATTCTTCCTGCCAGTTCCGAGACTCTACTGACCGTCCGAAACAGTAAGTCTTCGATCACTATTTCCTGCTCCTGCGTCAGATTCCCCAATCCGCGCCTACGCCGCGCAAGCTCAGTTCGGGCAATCTCCAACGCCTTCTGCAATGCCGCATCCCCTGGCTGCCGATTGACCACATCGGTCCTGTCTTCTTGACGTACCTTCTCTCCCTGCAAAGTATGTGACCCTGGGGCTGATAAGAAATTCACACCGCCCGGTGTCTCGGTTGTCGGTAATCCAATGTCCATAACAACTCTTGCTATTGCTCAGAAGTTGATGCCGAATTGGGCACCAGCCACAAGCGCGCTCTTGAAGTGGTCCGTACCGCCGGGCCGCGTGATGTATTGCAAATCGGGCTGAATAAAGTAGGCGCCCTTGCGGAGATCGAAGCGGTAAGTAAGTTCGATGATGGTCTCGCGATCCGGGACGCCTCCGTCGGCCCCCGGCAGCCGTCCATTTCGTTGCGCGCGTTTCAGGTCTTCGCTGAAGTAACCGGATGCAACACCTAACGAAGCAGCATCTCTCGGACGCGCGTCGAACAACCCACGCGCTGAAACACCTGCTGTGACAAACAGGGGCAACTGCTGGAATCGTGAATTGGGTGCGACAGTCGCGGAACCGAAGACGCCGAATCCGCGGTTGCTGCCAGGAGCGCCGAATGGGACGAGCACTTGATCGAAGAGCCCATAATAACCCCAGCTTCCGCGCTTGCTTGCGCCGGAGTTGAAATCGGTAAGCTTCGAGCGGTCGTACCAAGCGCCCAGCTTGTAATTGCCGAGGCGTTGGCTGTCGCCGGGCAGCCCGTTGATCTGGTAACCGGCCTCACTAATCGCAAAGAGTGGTCCCTTCATTGAAAGATTCACGCCATGATATTTGTTCTCACGCACTTTTGGATCGCCGTTGTAGATACCCGTCATCACGTAGCTTCGTTTGGTGGGCTTCACTTTCCCGAGAGCCGCCCAGGTGCCGTAGTACGCGCTCATGCCAGGGGCATTCAACAAGATCCCGAACGGGTTTCCGCAAAAAGCGTTCTGCATGAAGCCGAAGTTGTACGGGGAAACGAGAAAGTCATCCATCGCGGCGAAGCGCCCGAGGCGAAGCTCAACCCGGTCGTCAAACAGCTTCTGCTGATAAGAGACATCGAGGACGCGCCACGTCTGGAAGCCAAAAATCTGCTGTGTGCTGAAGGTGTTCCCGATATGTTCCCGCGAAAGATTGTGGCCCCAACGTTCCGAAAACGACACAAAGATGGAGCCGCCCTTGAGACCAGAGATCTTCTCCAGATTGAAGAACAGGCTGAGCTCGACGCTGCTGGGTGCGGTCGCGCCTTGCGATCGGCCGCCTCTGGGGTTGCCGGCGAGATCGGTGACGAGGATCAACCTCGGTGTGATGCCCTTTTCTTCAAGTTTCGATCGCAGGCCGCCCCAGTCACCAAACAGATGTTCGCTCGGCAGCACGAGCTGAAACAGACGAGACGTCGGGTCGTTCGCAATATCGTTGCTCGTCGGTTGTGACGCACTGGATGCTGCCGGATCGTCAGACAACAAACCAAGTGTTAATTCAAAGTCCATTTCGG
>DASZDU010000321.1:0-8316 GCA_035941655.1 Pyrinomonadaceae bacterium
CACCTGCCGCTTTGCCTGCACGCCGCGAAACATTGGTAGCGCCGGTACCGCCCGACCCCGTCTCTCTTACGTCCGCGCCTTGTGTCGCGCGTACGATCAAATAACCAAACGGTATCGATCCGAGCAGGTATGCACTGATAACGACAGCAGCAGATCGCAAGCTAACACTACTCCATCGAGGTGATAAGTTCGGGCATGAAAGGAGACTTGCACTATAGCAACGGAGGTAGGGAGCGACAAGGTATAGTCGGAATCTCGATGGGACGCTACAATCTCGGACTAAGGGGAACCAATTGGCCCTTGGTTTAAACCTCAGGGGTTGGCTAAACTATCAGGAGATTTCTCCGGGATTAAACGATATGACGAATGAAGACTTCGAGCGCACGAAGGAGTTTATCCTCCAAAAGCAGGTGCAGTTTGCCACCGATATTGAGCGGCTACAAGAAGCTCAAGTACAGACTGAACGTGCTGTGACACATGCTTCAGAGGTGATCGCTGAGACTGGAGAAATTGTCACTCGACTTGCGAACGTTACGCATGAAGGGTTCAAGGATGTAAACGCCAAGATCAATGCTCTCGTCGATTCGCAGATCAATTTAACTCACGCAAAATCCCGCACGGATGAGAAAATGAATGGAGTTGACTCTAAGATCAGTGCTCTCGTTAATTCGCAGATCGGTCTTACCGAAGCGCAGTCGCGGACGGATGAGAGGATCAAGGCGCTTGTTGCTTCTCAGGGCACTCTTATCGATGCGCAGGCGCGTACAACGAACGACTTGAAGAATCTGATCGCAGTTGTCGATCGGCATCTCAGCGAAGGCGGAAACGGAAATTGACTCTTTGGATATTGAGGTCACACAAATTGACAAGCAAGGGATTTGGTTATTGATTGGCGACAAGGAATCATTTCTCTCTTTTGAAAACTTTCCCTGGTTCAGGGATGCCACTGTATCCGCCATCCACAATGTTGAGTTTTTGAATGCTTGCTATCTCCATTGGCCCCGATATCGACATCGATCTCGCAATTGAATCGATCGAACATCCAGAACGGTTTCCGCTTGTCGCTAAACTGCACTAATGCACAGAGGTAGTAGTGTCAGAGCAAGCCACAACGTCTATTATTGTCGCCACCACGAGCGCGATTGTGGCAATCACTCTTGCTATAACAACTTTTTCTTGAGCGTCGCCAACAGCAGAAAGAGCAAACCTTACTTCATGCTCTTGAGTGCTTAACTGGAGGATCGCAAAAGCGAAGCGTAGGCATTGCGCTGATTGAAGGATTGTGGCACAAGGGCCACCCCTACTATCGCGCAATCATGCCTGCGCTAACGAATCAGGCGATATACCTTCTATTGGAAACTGAAAGTAGTGGCCGACATCAGTTTCACAACTGGTTACGCATTATGGAACTTATTTTGCGACCTCCACCTGCCCCAGAATTCCACGATCTTTATTGTGAACTTTCGGAAGCACTCGGTGAACGGTCAGCAGAACACCAGAAGGGGATGAAAGGTCTGCTGATCACCCCGACCACGGCGAAGCGTTGGCGGGAAAAGGTTCACGATCACGCAGCTTTGGGTCCCATCATCTGATGCCTTCGCGCAGATATCTTTGTTGACCTCTGACACAATCAATAGCTTCAAATCAATCTTCTCCTGAGAAGATCCAGCGCCGCTTGTGAGGCGCGCCAGCGAATCAGTTGACGATCGCCGGGAATGATGAATTTGCGATGTTCGATGTGGGCGTCATCAGCGAGCGCAATGTAGACGAGGCCAACCGGCTTTTCTTCGCTGCCGCCGCCGGGTCCGGCAATGCCAGTTACTGACAAACCAAAATCGGTGCGCGCGCGTTTGCGAACTCCTTGCGCCATCGCTTCGGCAACCGGCGCGCTCACGGCACCATGTTCAAGCAGCAGCACTGGCTCGACGCCAAGCGTTCTTGTCTTAGCATCATTCGAATAGGCAACAACACCCTCGACAAAATATTTCGACGAACCTGCAACATCGGTTAGTCGCTGCGCAATTAATCCGCCGGTACAACTTTCAGCGACCGCCAACGTATAACCACCAATCGTCAACTTCAGTCCCACGACCTCTTCCATCTTTTCCCCCGCGAAGGAAAAGACGGCATTGCCGAGTCGATCTTCAAGTTGCTCTGACAAGCGATCAAGCAAGGCACCGGCTTCTGCCTCCGTTCTGCCGCGTGCCGTCAGGTGAATTTCAATCTCGCTTTGGTTAAAAAGAATTGTGGTCTGCGGATTTTCATACTGCGTATAAATCGGGGCGATCTTTTCATCGACCGCCGACTCGCCAAGCCCTGCCACACGCAACATTCTCCGGACGACTTTCACCGAACCCGCTCTGTCAATCAACTTAGGCATGACGTGGTTCTCAAACATCGGCTTCATCTCGCGCGGTGGGCCAGGTAGCAACGCGATCGCTACGCCTTCATGCTCGATGAACAAACCAGGCGCGCTGCCATTCGGGTTAGGCAACACCTCGGCGCCGTCAATTACCATTGCCTGTCTCGAGTTTCGCTCAGGCATTACATGTCCAAAGCTGCGAAACTTCTCCCGCAGCTCAGCGAGAATTGTTTCGTCAAGAATCAATCTGCGACCCAGCGCACGGGCCGCGACTTTACGTGTGACATCGTCTTCGGTTGGACCCAGCCCGCCGGTCGTAATCACAACTTTCGAGCGCCGGGTTGCGTCCTTGATTGCTTCCTCAAGGCGCGCATCGTCGTCACCCACGATGGTCTTGAGTTTTACCTCTATGCCGATGCTGTTGAGTTTTTCGGTAAGCCAGAGGCTATTTGTGTCGGTGCGGTCGGGAGCAAGCAACTCCGAACCTATCGCGATGATCTCGGCTGTGAGCGTTTCAAGCAATAGGTTGGACACTCTTGTTGGGAAGTTTTAACGCAAATTGTTAGTTTGCGAAACTTACGTAAGTCATCCAGCATCGCAAACTAACGGTTTGCGTTAAGGTCGTTCAGGAAATCGTTCGGTCTCCTGGTAGACGTCGTTTAGAACTTCGGAAATTGTTGGCGGTGCAGTAATGGACTTAAGCGAGCGGCCGCTGGAGATTGGCAGATCACGGCGCGGTGCGCGAAGCTGTTCTGACCTTTCGCTTTCATGCGCTTCTACCAGTCTCTTGAGCTGTTGCTGACTTTCCGCAAGCAATCGCGCGGCGCGTTCCTGATGCATTCTTTCAAGGCTGGCCATCGCTGCATTTATTTTCGCGTAACGTTTGGGCCGGCGTTCGATTCGTCGCAATCTGCTGACATAGCGCCGCAGCTGACGCGATGGCGCCAGATGACGACTCTCTTTCAACACTTCCTCTTCCGCCGCGAAGCCCAGCTGTTCCACGGCCGCATTGTGATCATCGATCGAATAGTACAAAGCTCCTAACGCAAACCGGCTCAACGGCGGGGCGTCAGGCATGGACCTTATTACTTTCTGGCCAGTCTTAATGACTTCTGCAATTTCAAAATGATACCGGCCCCGATCGCCGTCCATGAGTATTTCATTTGCCGCGACGTAGAAATGAAAAATCACTTTGGTCTTGCGGTTGGCGCGAATCTTTAGTGCTAGAAAGACCAGCAAGCTCAACGCAACCACTGCCAGTATGACAACCGGCGCTCTTCGCACAAGCTGCAGTGCGCCCATGACAATGGCGATGACGACAACGCCGACGCCCAGCCCTATAACCCACTTTTTTTGTCGTGTAGTCATTCGAAATTATTGCTTGATTCTCTCGCGAATCGCCGTGCCGGCTTGCTCAGTAGAAAGACTTCCACCCAGATCACGCGTGGTCTCGTTGTTAAGAATTGACTCGCGGACGGCGTTTTCGATTGCCTGACTAGCTTTCTTGTTGCCCAAATATTCTAGCATCATCGCTGAGGTCAGAATAGCGCCTACCGGATTCGCAATTCCCTGGCCCGCAATCGCCGGAGCGCTGCCATGCACTGGCTCGAACAACGAAACGCGACCAGGATGAATATTGCCGGAAGCCGCCAGGCCAAGGCCGCCCTGAACAGCAGCGCCGAGGTCTGTCAGGATATCGCCAAAGAGATTGTTGCTTACAATCACGTCATACTGCGACGGGTCGAGCACCATAAACATCGCCATCGCATCGACATATTGATGGTTCGCTTCAAGTTCGGGATAGTCAGCGGCGACCTCCTTGAAAACGCGTTGCCACAAATCACCGCCGAACCGTTGCACATTAGATTTGTCCGCCATCGTCACGCGCTTCCGCTGATTCGCGCGCGCATACTCAAACGCGGCAACGATTATTCTTTCAACACCGCGGCGCGTGTTCAGCTCTTCCTGGGTCGCTATCTCGTCGGCAGTTCCCTTCTTCGGAAAGCCGCCCGCGCCGCAGTAAGCGCCTTCAGTGTTTTCTCTGAAGACGACGAAATCGATGTCCTCCGCTTCTCGATCTCGCAGCGGCGTCAGACGGGCATCGAGCAAACGAACGGGCCGCAGGTTGATATAGAGATCAAGACCGCGGCGCATTCCCAACAGAATGTCCTCTGCATGCTGGTTCGATGGAACTCGCGGATCGCCAAAGGCGCCGGCCAGGATCGCTTCGAACCCACTCGCAAGCATCTCCAACGCCCCCGATGGCAGTGACACTCCCTCACGCAGGTACTTCTCAGCTCCCCAATCGAAATGTGTTAACTGAAGGTCGGCTCCATGTGTCTCGCGCACGCGTTCAAGCACGCGAACAGCTTCGCGAATAACTTCAGGGCCAATACCATCTCCAGGGATGACAGCGATTCTGGTTTGTGCGGAACTCATTAGGTTAGCTTTATCTGGTCTGCAATTGAGCGTTAGTTCGATATTTTCTCTGTGCAGCCTTTGGGGCCTCTGTGTCTCTATGGTGGACCACCGATAAACGACTCACCACAGACGCACAGGAGCACAAAGGTTACATAGCGAACGTGAACTAGTTGAGTCTTACACAAAACGGCAATCCTCTCCTTCGCGCAGCAGGCCACCGATTGCAATATTTCATTCTGGAGTCGTTGCCGCGGGTGACGCTGTTGCTGCCGGTCGTGCTGCAAGTCGTTCGGCGATCTTCGGCAAACTCGCCAACACGACATCGCCGACCACCTTCATGCTTTGCGCCGAGACTTTGTCGAGAGTGTCGTCGGCGCGATGCCAATAGGGATAACCACTGAGTTGGATCAGATCCAGCGAATCGATGCCGGCGCGCAGAAACGGTTCGTGGTCGTCTCCCCCTACTCCTTCAGGACGATCTACAAAATATTTTCCGTATCCTGTTTCCTTCGCAGTGCGCCAAACAACGTCCTGCAACCAGCGAGTGCTCATGGTGTCGCGGCCCAGTTCAAGATTTTTGGCGCCCATCAAATCAAGCAAAATCAGAGCGCGCAGGCGGCCGAGCTCCTTCTTCTCAAGCAGGTTCGACACATAATGCCGGCTGCCATAGGTGTTATCCGGCAGCGGGTGCTTGGGGTCAGACGGATTTGGGTTGTGACACTGTTCCCATTCCTCGCAAAAAGCTTCCTCGCCATCAAAGAAAACCAGCCAATAGGTCAACTTTGGCTTCTGCTGACTAGCACTCAATACTCTTGCCAGCTCCAACAGCGTGCCGACTGATGTTCCCGGATCGTTGGCGCCGACGAAACGCATGTCCTTAAAATATTTTGAATCGTAATGACTGGCAATCATTACTACGTCTGCCGAGTCGCCGGGAATTTCCGCCGTGAGGTTCACCATCTTCTTTTCACCCAACGGAGTCGTCGCGGTAAATTCATCAGTCTTCACTGCTACGTTAAAACCCTTCAGTGATTTCAGGATGTAATCGCGCGTCATGGCCAGTTCAGGCGAACCCGATATGCGTGGTCCAATCTCGACCTGCTTCTTTACGTGATCCATGGCGCGTTCACCATTGAACGCCACGGCGCCAGGCACCAACGGGCTAGCTTCTTTCGGACGCTCAGAATTCGCGATTCGCGAGTTAGGCTGCGGCGCATCCTTGGGACAAGCTGTGGTGAGCAACGAAAGCGCGAGGAGACAGAACGCGCTGGAGTATTTGTTCAGTGGAAGACCAAATTTGCCGCGTTGATGTTCGAAGCTGGGCATCGAACGCAAGTTACACTGTTATCGAGGCAAAACGCAAAAACGTACTGGTAGAGTCGGGCTCGCAGTTCAGAGTCCGGCCTTTAGGCTGCCGGTTGCTTATCAAATGTCAACACAAGCTAAAGCTTGGTAGTTCCCTGGTTTGAAATCCTCTCAGTGCAACCTCCGTGTTTCTCTGTGCCTCTGTGGTGGGTGTTTGCCTAAGTTTTTCCACCACAGAGGCACAGAGAACACGGAGGTGGCAGAGAGAAAAACTGAATTAGGGCTGAAGGTTGAACTCTTACTGCATGAATGGGTGGGCCACTATCTCGCGTTCGCTTGCCTGGCGCGGCTGCGCCGCACGCTATGCTCTTTGCCTGCATCTTTCAGCGCGCGCCGACACTCGGCGCAGACTCCAATGATTCGCAAGAGGTGCTCGTTTATCTGGAACCGATGCTTTGCCGCCATTGCGTCCTGCAGCGCTTCCAGCTCGGCCGAATAGAATTCGATGATCCGGCCACACTCCGAGCAGATCATGTGATCGTGATGTTGGTGTTTGTAGTTATGCTCGTAGTGAGTGATGCCGTCCCCGAAACGAACTTCGCGCGCCAGCCCTGCTTCCGCCAACAATTTCAACGTGCGATAGACGGTTGTCTGGCCGATGCTTGGGTCTCCCTGCTTAACCAGGCGATAAAGATCTTCGCTCGAGAGATGCGCTTCGGTGCGCAGGAAGATGTCCAGAATCAGATCGCGCTGGGCGGTGCGCTTGAGTCCCTTCTTCTGGATATGTTTGAGAAAAACTTCCTGCTCTTCAGTCATGCTTTCCTGGAGACCTCGTTGCCGCCGTTCAAGTACAACGATTCTAACAAGAAGTAGCCTTACATACACGCTGCTCAGTGAGAAAGACGAAGAAATTAGCCGCGGATTCCCGCAGCTAAGCGCGGATCAGAGAATGAACCTAAACATACAATCGATCGCCAGATCGTCTCGCTGATCGGCGTTAATCCGCGAATACCCGCGGGCCAAATTTCTTGTTGCCTTGGTGGCACGCTCGCGCGTCGGCATGCTACCTTTTGCGCACGTGCCGGGGTGGCGGAATGGCAGACGCTACGGACTTAAAATCCGTTGACCGCAAGGTCGTGCGGGTTCGACTCCCGCCCTCGGCACCATTTCAATAAGCTGCAAATATCAAAGATGAGTTTCCAGATAGTAAAGATTACTATGCCATTTTGGGTGCATTTAGCCGTTGCCTAGCCAACCGCCTTGAAAACCGGCGCGGCGCAGACCTGTGACGATGTATGGACATCGCCTCATTAACCGCCAAAGCAAGCCCGACCTATAATTTTCGATCATCATCACAATAGGACCCTGGTCGAGGCCGTAATACCCTTCAGAGACCCAGCTTTTCTTCTTACGACCACCTGAAGCAAACGTTGGGTTATAGCTGCACTTGAATCCATATTTGCTGGTCATGTCGGGATAATTTTTGTTAATGCGTTTTAGCGAAGGCAGCACAACTTCAGGAGCAAACGGTAAGGAACCAGCCACGGCCCATGGCGCAAGCGTGCCATCGTCAGGTCCATACGGAATGGAGCGGGCGACATAATCGTAGAAGCGGCGCGTCTTGCCATTGATGCGCCTTAGGGCCGGCCCTGGACCATCACTGGCAGTGATGCCCCAGCAGAAACGATCGTAGCCCGCTAGCTTTTTGGGATTACGCATCGCATAAGCTTGCTGGGCATAGATCGCGCGGCGGCTGTTCTCAAAGTAATCAATTGCTTTGCCGCTCATGTACTCGTCCTGAATCCCGCGGAAATCTATCCACATATGAGATAGCTGGTGGATAAATAACGGTCCGGCATAGAGAAATTCATGTCCGTAAAGCCTCTTCCATTTGTACGTTCTGGTCCAGGCGCGGTAACTCTCTTCGGGAAGGGTGAAAGTAGGGGATGCAAGGCCAAGCACGTAGAGAATCAACGCTTCGCTGTATCCAGTCCAACGATACTTGATAAAACCCGTCTCCGGCTTCCACCCGTGCGTTACAGTGAGACCGCCATTTTGCGCCCAGTGCCAATCCGCGCGTGCATAGAGCGCTTCTGCAAGTTGGCGAATCTCGCGCTCCTCCGCGGTGTCCCGGTCGAAATACATTGCAGCGGCAAGTCCGCCGGCAAGGAGGTAGGTCGTATCAATTGTTGAGATTTCAGACTTCCCGACGCGCTTGCCAGTCTTCA
>DASZDU010000322.1:0-18474 GCA_035941655.1 Pyrinomonadaceae bacterium
TCGCGGTTGGGAAGGTGGGCTTGCCCCCGCTCTTTTTGCGCAACACTCTTGTGTCATGTGACTTCATTACACCATCTTCTGAATGATTGCGTCGGCAAACTCCGCAGTCTTCGCCGTGCCGCCGATGTCCCTGGTGCGCACGGTGCCTTCCTGGAAAACTTTCAGCAGCGCGTTTTCAGTTCTGTCTGCCGCTTCACGTTCGCCGAGGTGTCGCAGCATGAGAATCCCTGATTGCAGCAGCGCGGTGGGATTCGCGATTCCCTGTCCCGCAATGTCAGGCGCCGACCCGTGCACTGCTTCAAACATCGCGCCCTTCTCGCCGATGTTCGCTCCCGGAACTAAACCAAGACCCCCAATAAGTCCGGCGCACAGATCCGAGACGATATCGCCGTAGAGATTTTCCAGCAGCATCACGTCAAACTGTTCCGGCCGCATGACGAGCTGCATGCAGGCGTTGTCTATGATCTTGTCGTCGGCCTCAATATCAGGAAACCCCGCCGCCACTTTTCTGAAGCACTCGAGAAACAGCCCGTCAGATAATTTCATGATGTTTGCTTTGTGGCCGCAGGTAATCTTCTTGCGCCGCTCACGGCGCGAATACTCGAAGGCAAATTTCGCAATGCGAGTGGAAGCTTTCTCCGTAATGATTTTCAGGCTCTCGACGACGCCGGGAATGACAACGTGTTCCAGGCCCGCGTACAAGCTTTCCGTATTCTCGCGAACGATAACCAGGTTGAGTTCCGGATAGCGGCAGGGGACATTCGGCAAGGCGCGGATGGGCCGCAGGTTCGCGTAAAGATCAAGTGCCTTTCGCAATCCCACATTTACAGACGTGAAGCCTTTGCCGATCGGCGTAGTGACCGGTCCTTTGAGCGCAACCTTGTTTTTCAGAATGGAATCAAGCAACGCCTGCGGCAGTGTTTCACCAAATTTCTCCAGCGCCTGCGCACCCGCGTAATGAGTTTCCCATTCAATCTCTACGCCGGAAGCTTCGATGACGCGCACTACGTTGGCGGCGATTTCAGGGCCGATGCCGTCGCCGGGAATCAGTGTGATACGATGTTTCATAAGCAACTTTGTTCTTTGATCTTGGTTCTTAGTACTTGGTCCAAAGCTTTTTGCCTGCGGCTTCCGCGTTTGTGAAAACAGGATAAGCGTACACGCTCGTAACTGACAACTTCACCGGCTTAGTCCCAGGATGAAACCCCTCACTCTCTACTGAACCGCAATTACTAAGTACAAAGCACAAAGAACAAAAGCTCATAAAGAATTATCGTAGTGCAAACACTTCAGACAACAGAGACAGCAACGGTAGCGATCATTGGCGGCGGCGTGATTGGCCTGACCATCGCTCGCGCGCTGGCTTTGCGCGGCATTCCCGATGTGCTCGTAATCGAGCGTGGCAATTTGGGGGCTGAAGCTTCGGCGGCAGCGGCAGGCATGTTGGCTCCGCAGGCAGAAGCGAATCGCGCGCACGAGTTTTTCCAGCTGACTTGCCGGAGTCGGGATATGTATCCCGAGTTTGCCGCGGCGTTGTTGTCCGAAACAGGCATCGATATCGAACTGGATACTACCGGCACGCTCTACCTCGCATTCACTGACGCGGATTTAGAAGAGCTTGAGAGACGATACGCGTGGCAGCACGCTGCGGGACTTCCGCTGGAAAAACTCACTTCCCTTCAATTGAGGCAGCTTGAACCGTCTATTGGTGAACACGTGCGCGCGGGTCTCCGGTTTCCGCTCGACATTCAGCTGGAAAATCGTCGGCTGATTCGCGCGCTAATTAAGTCGATTAAGATGCTGGGAGTACGGACGCAAATAGGAACGGCAGTCACCTCGTTGAAGCTAGCAGGCGACCGCATCACCGGAATAGAAACTTCTCAGGGATCGATTGCTGCGGAGTGTGTCGTCATGGCGGCGGGCGCCTGGAGCTCACAGATTCCAGCTGGTGACAAAACTTCGCCGATTGTGCACATCAAACCGGTTCGCGGGCAGATGCTTTGTTTTGAGCCCGAGCGCCCCATCTCGCGCCATGTTATTTATAGTCCGCGCGGTTATATTGTGCCGCGACGCGACGGACGCTTGCTGGCAGGGTCAACTACAGAACATGCCGGTTTTGACAAAAACGTAACGGCCGCCGGAGTTCAATCGATATTAGCAGCCGCAGCGGAGATAGCCCCGCAAGTTTCCTCACTGCCGCTCATGGATTCATGGGCCGGATTGCGTCCGCGCGCTGGAGACACTTTGCCTGTACTCGGTCCTTGTGGTGAAATTGCGGGGCTTTATTATGCAACCGGTCATTACCGTAACGGCATTCTGCTGGCACCGGTCACCGGTGAACTAATAGCAACAGCAATTGTTGACAGAGTGTTTCCAGATACGCTGGAGATTTTTTCGCCGGATCGCTTTGGGTTGGTTTCGGTAGGCTGACATCAACGAACTTACACAAAAAGTCTTATCTGCATCATTTGACTGGTATATTTAACTCCTGTGCGAAGCTTACATTCCATCCTCAAATGATTTTTCCCCATCACACTCTTCTGAGACTTCCCGTCTTGCTTTTGCTGATGGCTAGTTCTGCCGTCTGCGTGTTTTCGCAGGAAGCGCCGCCCAAAGAAAAAGTTGAAGCCGCGCCCGAGAAGCGTTCAGCAAAGGCTTTGTTTGACGAGGTACAGTCGTACGTCAACAACAAGTTTGCGGAATTCAATAAGCAGAAGGTTGCTTACAGCCAGAAAGTCGAAGCGCGGACAAAGCAGGAACAAAAGGACCTGGCCGCGAAATATGCGGCCGTGCTGCAAACGCGCAAGTCGCTGAAGGATGCTGACGTTTATTATCTCGGCATGCTGCATCATCTCGCCGGCAATGCAGACGAGGCACTCGAGGCAATGCGTCGCTATCTGGCGGGACCGGCAAAGGGCGAAAACGCGCAGCTCGCGCGAGCGGTGACGGTTCTCTACAGCACGCGCAAGAATTTGATCCCGGAAGCAGAGCGTGCGGTTGAGGGCTACGCGCGAAACCAGCCGCAGAACCTGCCTGAGTGGTTCGGCATGGAGAAGCTGATTGCTGAAGCGTCGCAAAAGGCGAAGGACTATACGGGCGCGTTGAAGCACGCCGAACAAATGCTGGCGGTGGCAAAACTGGTAACTTCTCAAAAAGCGGTAAATGCCATGAGACGGGACGACATGCTCTTCAAAGCTGTCTCGTTTATCGCTGAGGCCTACGTGCAATTGAACCGGAGAGATGAGGCAATCTCCGCGGTTGTTGAGCTGCAAAAACTGGCACTCTCGATCCCTTCAGCAAGCCTGTTGAGACTGACAAACATTCGCCTTGCCGGCCTCGATCGTTCAATCGACTTGAAGGAAATTTTTAATCAGGCTGCGCCGGCGAATGCCGCTCCATTGCCGGAGATAGTCGCCACTCAGTGGATCGACCACACGCCCGTTACGTTGTCAGAATTGCGTGGACAGGTTGTGTTACTCGACTTCTGGGCGCCCTGGTGCCCGCCCTGCCGTTACACGTTTCCCAAACTGCAGCGCTGGCACGAGAGCTATAAAGACAAAGGACTGGTCATACTCGGTCTGACAAATTACTCCGGCAACATTAATGGAATCGGCGCAACTCCCGGCGAAGAACTTGCCTACCTGCGCACTTTCAAGAAGCAGAATCGTTTGCCGTACGGCTTTGTTGTCGCCGACTCTTCGGTGAATGACATGAACTATGGCGTTTTCTCGATTCCTATGTCGTTTCTGATAGATCGCAAAGGGAATGTGCGCTTCATCGCGTTGGGAGCCGGCGAAGGAGAAATTACGGCCCTGGGCAAGATGATTGACAAAGTAATGAGCGAACCGGTGATACAGCAAACCCAGACGCGAGCTGCCGCGAGTCCCGACAGGAACACGAAGAATTGATTGTTAACTGAGAGTTTAGGATTTGGAATCAGGAGCAGGGGCTTGCCCCGGCTGCTGGTCAGGAGTCAACATCCATTAGAGAATGTAGGCCGGGGACGTAAATCAGTTATGGGCAGTCAGAACATAACCATCGGGATTGCATTCATCGCGGGAATTCTTTCCTTTCTTTCTCCGTGTGTTCTGCCCCTCGTGCCCGGCTACATATCCCTGATGTCCGGAGTGAGCATTGACCGGCTAAAGGAGGGTGGCTCAGGAGGGAACGCTCGCCGCGCCGTGATCATTAACTCGCTCGCCTTCAACGCAGGTCTCTCGGTTATTTTTCTGGCGCTGGGAACGACGGCAGGTTTGGTGGGCGCATCGATTATCAGCAATCCCTGGGTGAGGGGAATCGGTGGCGTCATCATCATCCTCTTCGGTTTGCAATTGATCGGGCTGCTAAAAATTTCTACGCTCTACAAAGACACGCGATTTTTTTCAAACGAAAAACCGCGAGGCGCGCTGGGCTCATTCACTCTGGGAATTGCTTTTGCAGCCGGTTGGACGCCGTGCATTGGTCCAATCCTGGGCGGCATCATTGGTTTGGCAGCAGCCAGCGGCGGTTGGCGTAGCGGATTAGTGCTCTCCGCTTTTTATTCCGCCGGCCTCGCGATCCCGTTTCTGGTCACCGGACTTGGCATCAATCAGTTTCTCGCGTTCTATGGAAAGTTTCGCCGGCACCTGCACAAGGTGGAAGTGGTTTCGGGAGTGGTGCTGATCGTGGTTGGATTGCTGGTAATGACCGGGCAGTCAACGCTGCTGACGAGTTCGAAGCTGGCTGCCTGGCTGCCAAATGCAGAAGGGTGGATCAAGGTGGCTCCGGCGACACCAGCGACTTCGACCGCACCGACTGCGACTAATTTCGAACCTGCACCCGACGTTCAATTTCAAACCCTCGG
Source organism: Pyrinomonadaceae bacterium (assembly GCA_035941655.1). Taxonomy (GTDB): domain Bacteria; phylum Acidobacteriota; class Blastocatellia; order Pyrinomonadales; family Pyrinomonadaceae; genus PSRF01. Next base: position 4,844 of record DASZDU010000322.1, read on the forward strand.
CGGGCAGGAGTTCCGATTGGGTCAACTTCGCGGCAACGTTGTACTGCTGAATTTCTGGGCGACGTGGTGCATTCCCTGTCGTGAGGAGATTCCTGTGCTAAATGCAATGCAACACGAACTTGAAGGTCGGGGTCTGAAGATCGTCGGCGCGTCATTGGAAGACGATGCTGCGGGCGTTGAGTCGTATCAGAGAGAAGTGCGGAAGTTTGAATATCAGGTGCTGGTCGGCGGAGACGATGCTAAGTCGAAGTTTGGCGGCACCCCGCTGCCGACGACTTACCTGATAGATCGCGATGGTCGCATTCGGCAAAAGATTATCGGCGCGCGCGACCGTGCCGGTTGGGACGCAGCGGTGAAGCCTCTGCTCGACGAGACGCCGGCAACGGCCCAAAAGACAAATTGATTCAAGCGAAATTTTCTCGGGCAAATTTGCAGTACGGAGAGAACATCATGAAGAGGATTTTATTTGTGGCTTTAGCGCTGGCATTCATGCCGGCGGCCTACGCCCAGGATGGACACGAATATTCCCCGCTGGTAGAGAAAACCGTTAATTACAAAAACTGGACACTCAACGATCTTAAGGACAATAAGCCCGTCGATCTGCGTTCGCTGGTTCAGGGGAAGAAACTCGTGATGGTGGTTTACTTTGCGCCATGGTGTCCAAACTGGCGTAACGAAGCGCCGGTCGCGGCCAGGCTTTACGAGAAATATAAGGACCAGGGATTCGGCGTAATCGGCGTTAGTGAATACGCCGCACGCGATGCGGTTACCGCTTTCTTCGCGCCGGCGGGAGCGCCTTACCCGGTGGTGAGTGAATCGGAAATGCGCGAGGATCGCGACAAGACTGCTCATTACGGTTACCGGCAATTAACTGGCGATACTCGTAAGTGGGGTTCGCCGTGGAATATCTTCCTTGAACCGGCCACACTCACAAAAAGCGGCGATGTTTTGACAGAAAAAGCCTGGGTAGTTAACGGTGAACTGATCGAAGCTGACGTCGACAAGTTCATCGCCGATCATTTGAAACCAGCCACAGCGAAAGTGATCACTCCGTGTAAGGAGTGATTGCATTCTGATCAGGCGGCCCTTATCACAAAAGCACAGGCTTGAATGTCCTGTGCTTTTTGAATTTGATTTCGTGTTTTTTTCTACCACAAAAACCGAACTACGAAATCACACGAAAACGTTCTAAAATAGGCTGTGAAGGTTCGTGTGTGTTAGTGGTAATGACTGGGACTCTCGCCGCTCATTTTCTCAAACTAGACACTACCCGTTCTGGTACTGATGCATTTTGACTCGAACTTCACACGATTAGTACCAAAATCAGAACCGCGCGGGGACCCCGGTCCGCTCCCGGTTCTGATTTTGTGTGGGCTTGCTCGCCTTACCCATAGTTGCCGCTTCAGTTCATTATTGAAACTGCATCAGTAGCCCCGTTCTTCTTCCTTTTGCCTGAAAGGTGACTCGTTGCTACTATGGCCGACTCTTTTTGGCGGCTAACCTTATGAAACTTCGTTTGCTTTACCATGGTCACTGTTTCGATGGCGTCGCGTCGGCTGCGACATTTACGCGCTTCTATCGCGAACGTATCCACCCGGAAGCTGAGGTGAACTATGGCGGATTGCTGCATCGCCCCGAAAACCTTTTCGATCTCTCGCTGTTGGATGGCGACGAGAACGCCATCGTGGATTTCAAGTACGCGGCGACAGAGAAACTAACCTGGTGGTTCGATCATCACGAGTCGGCCTTTCTTACTCCGGAAGACGAAACGCATTTTAGAAATGATCATTCAGGAAAGAAGTTTCTTGACCCCACGCGCAAGTCCTGCACCGAATTCATCGCCGAGGTAGCCCGCAATCAGTTTGGATTTAACGAGGAACCGCTGCGGGACTTGATTCATTGGGCACACATCATCGACGGAGCGCTTTACGAGTCGGCGGCGCAATGTGTGGAGTTGAAGGAGCCGGCGCTGCAACTGATGCAGGTGATCGAGGCGGATCCGGATGATAGGTTTATCGAGCAGGTGATTCGCGAGCTTACTGTGAAACCGCTTAACGAGGTCGCGACCAGCGAAGAAGTGCAGCGTCGTTTCCAGCCGATTTTAAAACAACATCTCGCCACTCTGGAGGCGATTCGTCTTAAGGCCGATTCGGCAAACGGCGTGGTGCAGTTTGACCTCGTGGATGAAGGTTACGACGGCTTTAACAAATTCATTCCTTACTACCTCTATCCCGATACCACTTACACGGTCGCCTTAACGCGCGGCTCGCAACGGACCAAAATCTCGGTCGGGTCCAATCCCTGGGCGCCGCGTCCCCGCACTCACAACATCGCGAAAATTTGCGAACGCTATGGCGGCGGCGGTCACGCTGTAGTCGGGGCTATTTCTCTGAAGCCTGAGGAGGTTGAGAAAGGGCGAGCGATCGTGAAGGAGATTGTTGCTGAGTTATCCAAGTAGGACAGGCACTCCTGCTACTGGCCTAGGGGCAGACTTCACACGAAGGCCAACACATTTTCCATTTCTCATTTTTCAATTCTCATTTTTCATTAAAACCAAAGGCGAAGAGATGCTGAAAGGTTTCCTAAAATGACAAATGAAAAATTTGAAATGAGAAATGGAAAATTTCCTCATGAGTGACTGACGAAAAAACCGGACCACATTAATGGGTGTCCTACTTTGCCATTAGCGCTTCGATCTCATCGGCATCCTTCGGCACTTTGGTCGTTAGAACTCGCGGGCCGTTAGAGGTACATAGCACATCATCCTCAATACGCACGCCAATGCCTAGATACTGTTCGGGAATATCTTTCGTGTCCGGCGCCACGTAAATGCCCGGTTCGACCGTCATCACCACGCCCGGCTCGAGCGCCCGCGATTGCTTGTCGTAGTAATAAATTCCCACGTCATGAACGTCGATGCCCAGCAGGTGTCCGAGGCCGTGCATGTAAAACTGCTTGTACTTCTCTTCCTTGATCAGCTCCTTTGGCTCGCCCTTTAACAGTCCCAGTTTGACCATGCCTTCTGTCAGCATCTCAACGGAGCGAGCCTTCAGCTCGTCATGAGTAACGCCGGGGCGGACCATGTCTACGCATGCAACCTGCGTCTCCAATACCAGGTCATAAATTTCGCGCTGGGCCTTGTTGAAACGACCGTTAATGGGAAAGGTACGCGTGATGTCGGAAGCGTAGCCTTTGTATTCCGCGCCCGCATCGATCAACAGCAAGTCACCATCGCGCAGCTCGCCATCGTTGTTGATGTAGTGCAGCACGGTAGCGTTGGCGCCGGCGCCGACGATTGAGGTGTAGGAGGGACCGGCCGCGCCGCGTCGGCGAAACAGTTGTTCTATTTGGGCCTCGACTTCATATTCCTTCATTCCCGGCCGCACTGTCTTCATCGCTTCAACGTGAGCTTCCGCAGCAATATCCGCCGCTGTCTGCATCAGATCGATCTCATCGGGAGACTTCAACACGCGCATCTCATGAACGATGGTTCCGGGATCGATGATCGTTCGCGGCGGATGAATTGGTTTGCGATTGAGCGCGCGCATATCAGCGATGCGGCGAATGATTTTGCTGTCGAGATCAGTGTGCACGCCGAGACGGAAATAAAGACTCTCAGCCCCATCGAGAATGTCCTGCAGTTTTTCGTCAAACTCTGCAATCGGAAAAGATTCGTCAGCCCCAAACTCCGACTTCGCCCCTTCGACTCCGGCGCGTCGGCCCACCCAAATCTCCTGCTCAGGGTCGCGCGGCCGGACGAACAGCGTGTACTTCTGTTCGCGGGCGGGGGCAATGACGGCAATCGCGTCGGGCTCTTCGAAACCTGTCAGGTAATAGAAATCAGAGTCCTGGCGAAAGCGATATTGCGTATCGTTGGAACGCGTGGCTTCGCGGGCGCTGGGAATGATGGCTACTGATTTTTGATCCATGCGGCGCATGAATTCCTGAAGCTGCGGTCTGATCATCGGAACTGCTCCTCGCAAAAATATTTTTGCCTAATTGGGAGGTGCTGATTGTAACCGAGAGGGCGAGACTCAAGAAACGGAGGCTGGGTCCTCGCTCTTTTTTGGAGTGCGCTGACCTGTCAGCGCTTTTTGGTCGGTCGCGACCTGTCGCGACCATCGCTACGTTGAACGTAATGAACGCTCTGGGCGTCAAGCCGCCCAGGACCAAAGCGCTGACAGGTCAGCGCACTCCGAAAAAGAGCGGGGGCAAGCCCGCCTTCCCAACCTTAGAGCTTGCTCAGTTGAAGCAGACATCCCAAGGGCTAGCCGCCGAACCACCTTTGATAGATAATCAACTACCCGAATGAGCACACTTACTCAACCAGTTGAAAGCCAGAAGGCCAGCGAGATCGTCTCTTACGATCCGGCAACTGGCGAAGAGATTGGCCGCGCGCCGCTGACATCGCCGGAAGCTGTTCAGCGGGCCGTCGAGTCCGCGCGTAGCGCACAACCTGCCTGGGCTGCTCGCTCGTTTCAAGAGCGGGCCCGCGTTATCCTGCAAGCGCGTGAATTCATGCTGGCCGAACGCGATGAGATTGCGCGCTTGATTTCCAAAGAAACTGGCAAGCCTGTTGCTGAAGCGCTCTCGATGGAGATAGTGCCGACTCTTGACGCGATGCACTATTTTGCGCACGCCACGGAAGAGCTGTTGCGCCCACAGAAGATCGACATTGGTCAATACGGTTTGATGGGCCGCTCATCGAGCATTGTGTTCCGGCCGCTGGGCGTTATTGGCATAATCTCTCCCTGGAATTTTCCGCTCGCAACGCCTGCTGACGAAGTGGCGATGGCTTTGATGGCCGGCAATGCGGTGGTGCTGAAGCCGAGTGAACTTACACCCCTAATCGCTTTGAAACTCAGCGACCTCTTCAAGCGCGCGGGCTTACCTGACGGTTTGTTGAATATTGCAACAGGTGACGGATCCACTGGCGTGGCGCTTATCAATGCGCGCGTCGACAAGATCATGTTCACTGGCAGTGTGGCCACCGGGAAACGTGTCGCGGAAGCTGCGGCGAAATATCTGACGCCGGTTGTGCTTGAACTCGGCGGCAAGGATCCAATGATCGTGCTCGAAGATGCAGACGTTGCCAACGCCGCGCGCGCTGCCGTTTGGGGAGCTTTTGCGAATTCCGGCCAAGCCTGTGCGTCAGTCGAACGTTGTTATGTGCACGAGTCAATCGCGACACAATTTATCGAACTGATAGTCGCTGAAACGGGCGGGCTGAAACAGGGCATCGGCACGGAACAAGATATTGACGTCGGCTCAATGTCTAACGAGCGCCAACTCGAGATTGTTGAAGATCACGTTAACGACGCCGCTCGCCGCGGCGCAAAAATACTCACTGGCGGCAGGCGCGGAGCTGACTCTAAGGGCTTCTTTTATGAACCGACGGTTTTGACGAACGTCGCTCACAACATGACGATAATGCGTGAAGAGACTTTTGGACCGGTGCTGCCGGTCATGACATTCACAACAGACGACGAGGCTCTCGCGCTAGCCAATGACAGCGTCTACGGTTTGACCGCCAGCGTTTGGACCAAAGACATCGCGCGCGGGCGTCGTCTGGCGGAACGCATTGAAGCCGGTACGGTGATGGTTAACGAAGTGGTTTACACCCACGGGATTGCCCAGACGCCGTGGGGCGGTGTGAAGGAAAGCGGCTACGGCACAACTCACGGGCGCATGGGTTTGCTGCAGTTAGTTCACGCTCAGCACATTCACGTGAATCGTATTTCATTCCTGCCCGATCTCTGGTGGTTTCGTTACGACTCAAAAGCTGCTCGGCTTTTCGGCGGTTTGGCGACATCCTTCACTACCGGCTCAATTCTAAAAACTTCACGCTTGCTTCCGCAGATGATTCGGCGGCTCTTCAACGCGCGCCAGTAGTAGGTGCAACAAAGAAAGCAGTCGCAACTACTTGATTCAGCAGAATTGGGTTAGCGCTCCAGGTGGCGACTGCGCCAAGAGTTACTAAAGTCCTCGAGCTCCGCTTTCGCGAACATGATATCGCCGCCGGTGGCTCGCGCCGCAGGTGGCTTTGTTATTTGATAGCAAAGTATGCCGTGCCCTGACGGGCTGGCGCAGCCTACCTGAGCGTGTTCTCAGATCAATAGTCACCAGAGCACGAAACGCCATCCCCCCTCCTGTAACGAAAAAATAAGAATCATTAGCGGATTGACTACTACCGCCGCCCGTAGAAAGGTAATATACTTCCTGCGCTAACCCCCCAGAAGAGTATCATTTCGTGCCGAGCTCCAATGCGCTTACGAGTTCGAGCGTTGGCGGTTTCTGCCTCCCGATCAAGACCTCACGGTATTTTGGATTAATCAGCCCTTCGAATAGGAAAGGATAATGAAGATGCGGACAAGACTCGTCATTGTACTTACAGCAGCTCTGTTGCTGACGGCTTTAACACTGCTACCTCGAATAAGTGAGGCGGAACGCTCCAAATGGCTCGGGGGAGAAACGGCCCTCGCAGCCAACCCTCAACAGAATGTACCTCAGGGCCCGGATCAAAGGGCCGACATCTCCGTCGTTGCGTCATACCATAACGACACTTCCATACCGCTTCGCGATATGAAGCCTCAGCCGGCGCTACAGAAGGCCGAGCACGCGGACAAGAACCGGAAGATTCCACTCAACCATAAAGACAGCCCGGACCCGGTGGTCCAGGACAGATTCAGCGCCGTTACTGAACTGATGACTGTGAACATGCCCAGTCCGCTTCTCAACTTCAACGGCATTGGATTTCCAGGAGTTGCCTGCAACTGCGCGCCGCCCGACACAAATGGTGAGGTGGGCGCAACGCAGTACGTGCAAATAGTTAATGAAGGCTACCAGGTTTTTAACAAGTCTACCGGCGCTTCTGTGTTGGGTCCCGTCGGCATTCAGACAATTTGGACCGGCTTTGGTGGTCCCTGCGAAACGTCCGGATCCGGCGACCCGGTTGTGCTCTACGATCAACTTGCGAACCGTTGGGTCGTAAGCCAGTTTGCGGGCGCCGCTGTTCCAACTGACGAGTGCGTTGCCGTGTCTACCACCAGCGATGCCACCGGCAGTTACTTCCGTTACGGCTTTCATCTCGGCTCAAACTTTTTCGACTACCCGCACCTCGGCGTCTGGCCCGATGCTTATTACATGAGCATGAACGTATTCAACACGAGCGGCACACTTTTCCTGGGCCCACAACCGTTCGCCTTCGATCGCGCCAAGATGCTGTTGGGCCAACCGGCGACTTTCATCACCACCGGAATCACCGGCGGACCGGCTGAGGAAACCTACCTGCCCGCTGATCTCGATGGGTCATTACTGCCACCGGCCGGCGCGCCCGCTTCGTTTGTAGAATTTCCCGCCGGTGGAAGCTTCCGAGTCTTTCACTTCCACGCAGACTTTGTGACCCCGCTCAATTCGACATTCACTTTATTTGCCAGTCCCGCCTCGGCAGGATTCACGGCTCGAACTGGAGGCATACCTCAACTGGGAACTACTTCGCTCTTGGATCCTATCGGCGATAGACTAATGTTCCGCCTCGCTACACGATTCTTCGCTGACGGTCATGAAGCTACAGTCGGCAACTTCACCGTCAATTCTAATAGCACTGCGTCTCCGCGCTGGTTCGAGCTGCGTAACGTCACCAACGGAACGGTGACCGTCGCTCAACAGGGCACCTATCAGCCAGACACTACCCATCGCTGGATGGGCGGCGCGGCGATGGACCAGCAGGGCAACATCGCCGTCGGCTACAGCGCCTCCAGCAGCGCAATCAACCCGCAGATTCGCTACGCCGGTAGATTGGCGGCAGATCCGGTAAACACACTGCCTCAGGCTGAAGTTACTCTGTTTGCCGGGACCGGTAGTCAAACGGGAACCAATGGTCGTTGGGGCGATTACAGCGATATGACGATCGATCCGGTTGACGACTGTACCTTCTGGTACACCACGGAGTATTACGCGACCACAACCAGTTTTGCCTGGCGCACGCGCATCGGCGCGTTCAAGTTCCCGGGCTGTGGCGGCTCACCAACTCCGACACCCACGCCTACACCTACGCCTACACCTACGCCTACGCCTACGCCGACGCCAACACCGACTCCAACACCGGCGGTTCCAAACGCGCCGAGTAATCTAACGGCGACTCCGGTTTCGACGAGTCAAATAAACCTGTCGTGGACGGATAACTCCGGAAACGAGACCGGTTTCTCGATTGAGCGCTGCACTGGAAATAATTGCACCAACTTTGGGCAGATCGCTACGGTGGGTGCAAACGTCACCAGCTACCCGAACACGGGACTATCGGGCAATACGTTCTATCGATATCGGGTGCAGGCCTTTAATGGGTCAGGCAACTCGGCTTTCTCGAACATTGCCAAGGCAAAGACCCTTAACCATTAACGCGACCATAACCGTCAGCAGACTCCGGCCAATCGGAGTCTGCTAAACCGAGGCCGCTCGATCCCTGATTCGAGCGGCCTTGTCGTTGGGAAATCAGGTAGTGCTCTCGCCGCTTATTTTTGGAGGCTCAAATGCAAGTTTCTTGTTCGGTTAACTGTCGGAGCTGCGGGGCTGTCACCGTATGGCTTCAAGAACAGTCAGAGGTTACGGCAGAAGGCTATGCGGTTACTTGTAACGCGTGCGGGCATTCCGATACCTACCATCACAGCGAAATTACCGTTACTCCGTTAGGCGAAAAAACAGCGACACACTAACGGGGCACTACCGGAAATCAGCGCCGCTTGATCTGGTCGTCGTGCACCTTTAGGATTAGGACGTACGGACAAGTCTAGAAGGTCCACACGCGGTCCAGCGCTAGCGACAACTTTCCGGTGCTCCGTAGGAGCCAAATGTTTATAGAACCTGATGCTATAAACATTTCGCCTCTCTGAGGCGAAGTACAGCACTCGTAGTTAACAGGTCGGTTGAAAGGGTTACTCAAGTTTTGTGGAAAGCATTCATGCACGGGCGCGAACGCGCGCATCACGAGCGAGACAACAATCGTTTGGTGCGGCCGTTTGACTGGGGTCTCTCGTTCGTAAGCGATCACGTCAACGGCGACGACCCACGCCATGTGTTGCGAAAGTATAGTGAACAGGCAATGGCGCACAGCGACGATTTCTACGCGCTGCCATTAATCGAGGACTTTCAGCTGCAGGGTGACCAGCTCACCTGGACCAGCGCCATCCATACTCCGTCGGCTGAAAACAACCTGGCACGGGCTCGTTATTTTCCGGTTAGCAAAAACAAGGAACGACAACCCCGCGCGGCCGTTGTCGTGTTGCCACAATGGAATGCTCAGCCAGACAGCCACGTCGAAGCCTGCCGAATCTTTAACTTCATCGGCATGTCGGCGTTGCGCCTGACTCTTCCGTATCATCAGGAGCGGCGTCCACCCGAGCTCGAGCGTGCGGACCACCTGGTCAGCACCAACATCGGCCGTACGATTCAGTCGATGCGTCAAGCGGTGCTTGATACGCGCGCTGCAGTCAGCTGGTTGAAGCAACAGGGTTACGAACGGATCGGAATCCTTGGCACCAGCGTGGGATCGTGCATCGCATTCCTTGCCTTCGCGCACGAGCCAAACATCGACGCCGGCACTTTCAATCACGTCTCCGGTTATGTGGCCGACGTTGCCTGGCGAGGACTCTCGACGCGGCACTTGCGCGAGGGCTTTGGCAATCAATTGACTTTGGATGAGCTGCGGGAATTCTGGGCGCCAATTAGTCCGGTTCCGTTCATCAACCGTTTGCCGCAACTGGGCGCGCGTCCGATGCGCTTCATTGCCGCGCGTTACGATCTGACTTTTCCGCTCGACCTCACGCAGCAAACGATCGCCGAAGCGCGTCGCCACAAATTGCCGCTCGATGTCGTCTGGCTGCCATGCGGACATTACACGATGGCCTCGATGCCCTGGAAAGCGATAGACGCCTGGAAAATTGCCACGTTCATGCGGAAGCACTTGCGCTGAGGCCTGATCGAATACCCCTCAGGTCAGGAAAGTGGGCTTGCCCCCGCTCTTTTCAATATCTTTCAAGTTTGCGGGGGCAAGCCCGCCTTCCTGACCTGCAAATTCATCTGGCTTGAATGTCCAACTCCTTCAATCAGCTTCTCGATCAACTGGATAAATTTAAAAGCCGCTTCGGCTCGCGCGAACATCTTGCCGTTGAACGATTAGTCACTCGACTATCGGGCAAAAAAATTACCGACGTTGAAGCGTTGATCCGCTTCCACGAAATCCTTCTTTTTCTCAGTGCTTATCCGCAGAGCCCACGCAGCAGGCGACTGGCGGAGTCGCAGCTGCGAGGCTTCGCCAATCGAGTCGCAGCGCTGCGTACAGCCGAAGTGGATCTCACAGCGTTAGACAATCCGGAAGTCTCCGGCATCGCAGGCACAGCGATCGTCGACACGTTTACTTACTACATCGTTCGCTGGTTGCTGAAGGTTCACCCGTCGCAGGTCGCCTTCGATTGGGATTGGTTTGACGACTCGAATCGCCTCTCAGAAACATGGCCTCGCTTCATGCCTTTGCTCGACGAAGACGCGCTGGTTGAAGCGAACGTTCCTTACCAGGAGTGGCTCCGGGCCGCCAAAGGCCGAACTAAGGAAGTGCCATGGTTGTTCGAGCGATTCGAATCACTCGCAAAGCCCGAGCGTGAAACAGCCGAACTTTACGACTCGCAAAACCTGTTTGTGAGCTGGATGCCAAGTTATCGCGCCACTCGCACAGGCATGCGTTTGCCAGTAAACGAGAAACAGATTTTTTATCATCGTGGTCCGCTCATTCAGAGGCGGGATATCTCGCTCAGAGATGAGTTGAGAAAACCCGGCACCCCGCCGGTCCTCAAACTGCTTTCGCCAAAGCGCGGCGAAAAGATACTGGATCTCACGAGAGAAGCATCGACCGTTCGCTATCGCGAACTCTATGGATTTACGCATGGCGATCCACGAAGAATCTTTCATGCAAACATCGGCCGCGGTGTCGATATTTTTGTGATGGGTGTGCCTCCTGATAAAAGACTGCCGTTACGTGCTTATCACGCAGCAATGATTTTCAAGAATGGCGTTCCGGTCGCTTATTTCGAAGGTCTCTCTTTTTTTGAGCGAATGGAAAGCGGCTTCAATCTTTATTACACCTTTCGCGAAGGTGAAACGGCGTGGCTGTATGCGCAAACGCTCCATATCTTTCATCATTTGCTGGGCGTAAGCGTCTTCACGCTCGATCCTTATCAAGTTGGTTACGAGAACGAGGAAGGCATCGAGTCAGGAGCGTTCTGGTTTTATCGCAAGCTCGGATTTCGCCCGACCAGTCCGGAAGTCATGAAACTAGTTTTGAATGAAGAAAAAAGGATCGCCGCTCGCCCCGGATACCGGACTTCCGCAAGGATGCTTCGGAGGCTGGCGGAGAGCCCGATGATTTTTGAACTCGAGCAAACACACTCAGGCGACTGGGATAACTTTCAGTTACGAAACATTGGTCTCGCGGTCCAGCGACGAATGGCTGCGAAATACCAGGGCGACGCTAAAAAACTTCGATCCGCTGCAACTGCGGATCTGATGCACGAGCTGGATTTGCCTGATGACGACGGACTGGTCGGATCGGCTGCGTTTAACGATTTCGCTGTCGCGCTTTCTCCAGGTGATCTTAGTGCTTGGAACGCAGCGGAAAAGCGTTCGCTGGCTCAGGTGGTTCGGGCAAAGGCAGCCTCAGATGAAAGCCGCTATCTGAAACTTATGCAGAGGCATGTGCGGTTGCGCAATGCGATGATCAACCTGGGATCGCATTAGGCCTTATTAACTGTCTCTAAGGTAAGGGACGTGGGCTTGCCCCCGCTCTTTTCAAGTTTGAATCAAGTTAGATGGCAATCCGAAAAAGAGCGGGGGCAAGCCCACCTTCCTTACCCTGCGATCCCTTTGAGGTTGACCCTAGCCACAATTCCGCAGGCGGTTCTCTAAAATTTTATCGGCTGTCAGATTCTCAAGCTTCTGGAAATACTCAGCATTTCTATCCAGCGCTTTTTCCGGCACCAGACCGACGATCTCAGTACTGAACACTTCGACACCTATTCTCGCCGCCTCATCACGCACCGCCTCGTATGCCTGGGCCATTCCGGTCGCTTCGTAGTTCACCAGGTTCATCGACACCTGGACCATTCCACGTGTAGACAACTCGAACCCGAGTGCTTTCACAAAAGGTAAGCCGCCATGTCGCGCCCTAACAACGCGCGCGATCGCCCTGGCAACCAAAACATCGCGTGTGTTGAGGTTCACATTAAACGCGATCAAAAACGGGCGGGCTCCCACCGCGATCGCCCCGGCACGCGCGTGAACAGTTAACGGCCCAACGTCCGGCGCCCGGCTGGGTTCTACAGCGATCTGTTCGCGCAATAACTCCAGAGCGCCGCGTCGCACGTCCTCAAGATTCAGACGCTCAGGCCGGAGTGCCGCGCGCTCATAAAAGAAGACTGGAATCGAGAGTTCGCGCGCGATACGTTCACCAGCCAGATGCGCCAACGAGACACAGTCGTCCATCGCCAGGCCTCGTATCGGGATGAAAGGCAGCACATCAGTGGCGCCAAGCCGGGGATGCACGCCCTGATGCCGCCGCATGTCGATCAGTTCCGCGGCGAGACTGACTGCGTTGACCGCAGCTTCGACCACAAATTCTGGCGAAGCTACAAACGTGATCACCGAGCGGTTATGATCCGGATCAAGGTGGGTGTCGAGCACGCAGGTAGTTTCGACAGTTTCGATCGCCTGCGCCAGTCGCTCAACCGTTTCAATCTTGCGGCCTTCGCTGAAGTTTGGTACACACTCGACCAGAGCATTGTCGATTGTCGATTGCTGATTGCCGATTGCCATTTTTCCTTTGGTACTTTGAGCTTTGTTCTTTGATCTTTGATATTTGTTCTTTATGCTGACCTGGGCGATTATGATTCCACAATGGCGAAGAACAAAGTACTAAGTACAAAGTTCCAAGTACAATCCGTCCAGCAATGAAAGATCATTTCATCGAACAACATAAAACCGCCTGGCAGCGTCTGGAAGATCTGCTCAAGCTGCTCGACGGCAGTTCGCTTCGCCGGCTGCATCGTGAAGAGGTGCGCGAGCTGGGTCGAATCTATCGACGCACGTCATCCGATCTGGCCATTGCTCGCGCCGAGTCGCGCGATCCTCGTCTTATAAACTATCTCAACAGCCTGGTGATTCGCGCGCACGGTCGGATCTATCAGGCCGACGCGCAGGGTGGTTCGCGCATCACTTCATTTTTTGCTCACGAGCTTCCGCGAACGTTTCGGCGCACCTGGCGGTACACAGCGGTGTCGTTCAGCGTGTTTGCGTTGTTCTCTGTACTCGGATTTCTGGGAACGAAATACGATCCGGAGTTTTCGGAACTGGTGGGGGTGCCGCCTTCATTTCGCGAAGTTTACATCGAGACAAAAACTCATTGGTGGGAAGACCTGAACCAGGCAAACCAGGTTGGCGCCAGCGCAATCTTCACGCACAACATTCAGGTGACGATCTACACCTTCGCGTTTGGTGCACTGTTTGGCGTCGGCACGTTGTTCTACCTGGCCTACAACGGCGCCACGATTGCTTCGGTGTTGGCGCTAACGTATCGCGCAGGCTTCGGA
>DASZDU010000323.1:0-6462 GCA_035941655.1 Pyrinomonadaceae bacterium
TATCTCGAAGGCCTTCAATGAGTATTGAGCATACGGAACTGACTATCGATGAATATTTGCGCGAACGGCTGATGCCGGTCGAAGGATCGTTTCCGCATATCTCCGGAATCGAGATGTACGGGAATTCTGTACCTGTCGGAAGTGTGGGCGGGGATCTGTTTGAATACATAAATTTCCAGCAGCGGTATGACATCGATGCCCGCATTCAGCAGGCGCTGAAGTTATCGAAGGAATATCTCGATCCGCTTCCGCCAGGCACGCCGCCGCGTAATTCAGTAGACGATCATGTGGAGTGGATGAGGTCCAGGCCGGATCATAGGTCCGAAATGGAAACCGAATACAGAGAGGCACGAAGCTCGGAGCAGGTGCGGGTCGCCGAAGCCCTCCACGAGCTCTACAGTGTTGCAGGAGTCCTGCTGGTGGACGCACAGGGACACGGAGTTATTGCGGCGAAAATTGCCTCGACTGTCCACGACACGTTCCACGCTTTCATGCTCTCCGAACTTGATCACCACGGGACGACGACACCGGAGCTGTTTGAAAACATCAACTTGCGTTTGGCGCAATCGGTCACCGCTCGTAACGCACTGGGCATCAGTGAGAAAGAAAATGCACGCGAGCTTGCGACTATGCTTTATGGTGAAGTGCATCCCTACGGCTATTTCCGATTTGTAAACTTTGGACACCCGCCGCCGCTCGTGTTCTCCGCTGAGTATCTAAAATTTGTTGAGCTGGACAAAAATCGGATGGTCCAGTTCCTGCCATTGGGCCTACAGATCTCCGCTGACCATCCGGATCGCAACCGGTATTTCTCAATGCGGTTTCGGAGCAGACCGGCTAACTCTTCTGATGTTGCCGAAATTACGCTAATGAGCCCGGACGACATTTTGTTCCTTTATACCGACGGCGTATATGACGGGAGCGATATGCAAGAACGTCAAAGTCTTGAAGCTGTGATGCGGGAGAACTATTCGAAATCAGCAAGAGACATCTGCAATGCGCTGCTGGAGCATGCCACAAAAGATGACGACCATCGACGGCAGGTTGGAGAAGAGCATCAGATTGACGACAAAACAGTTTTCATCATTAAACGTGCATAAAGGAGAAGGGTTTAGTGAAAACTGAGTTAGCCCTCGATGGATAGCGTTAAGGTAAGGAGAAACGATGCCACTCGAAAAACTGCATGCCCTGAAACCATCCTATGTTTTGTGCCTTTTTTCCGGGGCACTGGTAATGCTCGGCTTCAGTATGCTCCGCGGGTCTAACGCAAAACCGTCAAACCACGTTTACGAACTGCGCATGTATCACGTTAATGAAGGCAAAATGGATGCGCTAATTGCCCGGTTTGGCGATCACACCGACGCTATTTTCAGGCGACACAATATGAAGAGCGTTGGCTTTTGGCGTCCGGAAGACGCGCCCTATTCGCAGAACCTCTTTGTGTACATCCTGGAGCATCCGAGCCGCGAGGAGGCTCGGAAGAACTGGGCTGCGTTCCAGGCCGATCCGGAATGGAGAAAGGTGAAGGCAGACTCTGAGACTAATGGTGCGCTGGCAAACAATATCGACAGCTACTTCATGGATCCGACGAGCTTCTCAGCGCTCAAGTAGCAAGTTAAGAGCAAAACAAACTTATTCCTCGGCTTGGTTGATGCTTTGAAAGGAGCGGAAAATGAACATAGGAATCATCGGTGCCGGAAACATTGGAGGCAATCTTACTCGGCGTTTCCGTGGGCTCGGTCATAAAGTGTTCGTGGCTAACTCACGCGGTCCGGAAAGCCTCGCCGAACTCGCTGCGGAGACCGGCGCCACGCCCGTCTCTGTCACTGAGGCCGCCCAACGTGGCGACGTCGTGATCGTTACAATTCCGGAAAAGAACATTCCAAACCTACCGCGCGATTTGTTCGCCGGAGTACCAGACAGCGTAGTTATCGTCGATACCGGCAACTACTATCCACAACAGCGCGACGGTCGCATCGCTGGAATCGAAGATGGAACGACCGAGAGCGGTTGGGTCTCTCAGCAACTTAAGCGACCCGTTGTAAAGGCCTTTAATAATATCTACGCCGAACATCTTTTGAAGTCAGGCAGGCCCGTAGGAACTCAAGGCCGCATAGCCCTTCCCGTGGCCGGCGATGACGATCGAGCGAAATCCGTCGTGCTAAAGCTCATTGATGAACTCGGATTTGACGGGGTCGATGCAGGCGGCCTTGACGACTCTTGGCGGCAACAACCCGGCACTCCAGTCTATGCCGCCGATTTCGATGCCGAAGGGGTTCGTCGAGCATTGGCAAGTGCAAGTAAAGAGCGCAAGGCGGAATGGCGAGCCAAATTCAGCGCCAGCGGGGGGTGAGATAAGAGAAACAACAATTAGCGCCTACGCCAAGAAATTCTCGGGCAAGTATTCGCACCGGACCATCAAGGGCGGCATCGGTCACAACTTGCCTCAGGAGGCACCGCAGGTGTTTGCTGAAGCGATCATCGAAGTCGACGGTTATTGAAAAGCGCTGAGTGGAAAAGACGCTGCAAAACTTTTATGGAAAGAAGACGGAATCTGTTAATCGGGATAATTCTCGGTATTGTCATTGTAGGGGCCACGGTCTATGCAACCGGTTTGTCAAAGCGACTGCTGAGTCCCTTTGGTAGCTCGGCTGAATATGAGAGTTCGAAGTCTGCTACTGCTCCAGAACTCGCCACCGGAAGCTGGATAAACTCCGAACCGTTAACGCTCAAAGACCTGTGCGGTCGTGTGGTGCTAATCGAGTTTTGGACTTTCGGCTGCTTTAACTGTCGTAACACGGTACCCCACGTCAAAAGCTGGCATGATCGCTACCGCGCGCAGGGTCTAATCGTAATTGGTGTTCATTCACCAGAGACTGGTGATGAAAGCAAAATCGAAGACCTGCGCCGCGAAGTTGTTTCACTCGGGATTAATTACCCGGTAGTCACGGATAACGACCACAAAATGTGGAACGCCTACGATGCCTACGCCTGGCCGACCATCTTTTTGTTAGACAAACAAGGACGGATTCGATGGATGCGTGTTGGTGAAGGCGATTATGAAGAGACCGAGCAACTGATCCAGAAGCTACTCGCCGAAAAATAAAACATAGTCATGGCAAGGGGGAGCAATCATGAGCGCGAAAATGAAAGCAGCACAGATAAGCAGAGCTGGTGGCGATTGGGAGCTGGTGGAGCGCGATGTTCCCGAACCGGGTCCGAGCCAGGTGCGCGTCAAGGTCGAGGCATGTGGCATTTGCCACAGCGACGTGCTGGTCAAGGACGGAATCTGGCCCGGTCTTCAGTATCCGCGTGTGCCGGGTCATGAGATTGCCGGACACATCGATGCGCTCGGAGACAACGTTACTGCGTGGCACCAAGGTCAGCGAGTTGGCGTCGGTTGGCATGGTGGGCACTGCTTTGTGTGCGAGCAATGCCGTCGTGGTGACTTCGCCATGTGCGTCAATCGCAAAGTCACCGGAGTCGATTTTGACGGTGGTTATGCCACGCATGTGATCGTGCCGGCCGCGGCGCTCGCCGCGATTCCTGACGCTCTACCTGCGGAAGAGGCCGGGCCATTCATGTGCGCGGGCGTTACCGTCTTCAACGCACTCCGAAACTCAGGCGCGCGCGCGGGAGAGGTGGTCGCGGTGCACGGCATTGGCGGACTCGGACATCTCGGCGTTCAGTACGCGCGGCAGATGGGATTCAACACCGTAGCGATCAACCGGGGCAAGGACAAAGAAAATTTGGCGCGACAACTCGGCGCGCATAGTTATATCGATGCGACCGAGGAGGACGTCGTCGTAGAGTTACAGAAACTCGGCGGCGCGAGTGTGATCCTCGCGACTGCGCCAAATGCCCCGGCCATCTCCGGACTAGTGGACGGACTGGCGCCGAGTGGGAAGCTGCTGGTCCCCGCGGCACCATCGGAGCCACTCTCAATCAACGTGTTCTCGCTGATCATGAAACGCAGCTCCGTCGCCGGCTGGTATTCTGGTACCGCGAAGGACTCGCAGGACACGCTTGAGTTTAGCGCCTTGACCGGCGTGCATCCGATGATCGAAAAGTATCCGCTTGATCAAGTAGCGGAGGCTTACGAACAAATGCACAACGGGAAAGCGCGTTTCCGTGTTGTTCTAACTCTTGACTCTTGAAATCTTACTCGAATGGGCAAACTATCTAATCTCGAGTTCTTCACAAAAGTGGCTGAGACCGGAGAGGCTCCCGCCGGTTCTCGCTTCATCTACCCTCCCACAATTGCGAAGACGTTAGGTTTTCGACTGATAGAGGTTGGCCCCGGCACGGCAACTATGGAACTCGCTGCCGATACCGAGATCCATGCAAATCCAATGGGGACCATCCACGGGGGCGTGTGGTGCGATATCGCTGATGCGGCCATCGGGACAGCTCATGCCACCAGCTTAGAAGAAGGCGAGAGCTTCACGAGTATCGATCTACACATCAATTTCTTTCGACCCGCATGGAACGGCCGGATTCGCGCGGTTGCAAAACCTGTGAATGTCGGTCGCCAGATTAGTCGTTATGTCTGCGACATTCTCAGGGATGATGACAAGCTGGTTGCGCAAGTTACCAGTACTGTGTTGACGCTCCGAGGCGATCAGGCGTCAGGAAGGTAACGCGGGCCGCTAATCATGCATGACCTACTCATCATCGGCGCCGGACCCGGCGGGATTGCCTTGGCAGCTGAGGCCTTTGCGTCTGGCATAGATCCGTCGCGAATCCTGATTCTTGAGAAAGGGCCGACTCACAACTCGGCAATCAGACAACTCTATCCCGAACAAAAGTTAACTACGGCAAACTACAAAGGGTTCGCGGCGCGTTGCGAAGGACTCTTGTGCGTAAGGGACATGACCAAACCGGAAACCCTTCAGTTCTTCGACAAAATCATCAGCGACTATCACATCAACATTCAGTTCAACGCCGAAGTTTATGGGATGCGCAGACTTGAACAAGAAGGCGGCGCGCTTTTCCGAGTCGAATCATCAAAGGGTGTCTACGAAGGCAAGGTGCTCGCGTGCGCCATCGGAATATTTGGCCGGCCGAATAAGCCGAAGGACTATCAACTACCACCTTCGCTAAAACAGCGACTGCTGTTTGATATGACTTCGCAGGCGATCCAAAACGAAGATGTATTGGTTGTCGGCGGAGGTGATACGGCAGCCGAGTACGTTCAGTATCTTCCGCAGCAAGGTAACCACGTATCCCTTTCGTATCGAAAGGCAGATTTCACGCGGCTAAGTCAGCAAAACCACGATGCGCTGCTGGCAATGGAAAGGCGCAGTGAGGTTGAAATACTTCGAAGCTCGAACATCAAAGAGATCAAAGATGAGGCAGGACGACCGCGCATTACTTTTGCTGAAGCGGAACATCCAACTCGTATCGTCGACCGCGTGATCTTCGCGCTCGGAGGCACGACACCTACAAACTTCCTGCATACGTTGGGCATTACCTTCAACGGCGACGGCCCGGTGTTCGACGAGGCGGGCGCAACTAACGTTGAGGGCCTTTATCTGATCGGTGATCTGGTAGTAGGCAAGAAAGGCGGGTCAATCATCACGGCGTTTAATTCTGCAGTGCGGGCCATGAAGAGTATCTGCCTCCACGACTTGTCCTGCAAAAAGGAAGATGCTCAGCAGAATTCACTGCGCGATTGACACTTTTCTTTAAGGCTACTTAGGCTCGGAGGAATCAACAGGTCGCTGGTGAGCGAGCGATTCGGAAGCAAAATAGATGCGCGTGATGTCCGGATACTCCCGCTGCACACTTTTCTGTAGTCGACTGATCGTATTTCTAACTCCCACCATGGAAAGGTCGTCGCGAAATTTAACTTCAAGCGTCAGCATCACTTCGTGAGGCCCAAAGTGCATGGTAAGCAAGCGATCGACGTGTTCAACAGCCTCGTCTTTCTCAACCACCGTACGGAGGCGGCGCAAGACCTCCCGGTCAACTCCTTCACCAATCAATAGCCCCTTGCTTTCATAAGCCAGAAAAAACGACACGCACCCGAGCACCACTCCTATCAGTATTGAGGCCAGGCCATCCGCATACGGATTGTGCGTTTGTTGGCCAACAAAAATTCCGATGAAGGCGATGACCAATCCCAACAATGCCGCGGAATCTTCAAAGAAGACCATGAAGGTCGAGGGGTCTTTGCTTTTGTGGATGGCTTCAAAAATCCCTCGCTTACCTCTGGCGCTTCGAAACACTTTCCAACCAAACACCCATGAGATCCCTTCGAACACAAAGGCAAAGGCCAGTACGACGTAATTCCAAACCGGCTTGGTAAGAGGCTCCGGATGGATCAGGTGGTTGATACCCTCATAAAGCGACATGCCGCAACCAACCGCAAAAATAGCAATGGCAACGATCAATGACCAGAAATACAGTTCCTTGCCGTGTCCAAAGGGATGCTCGAAGTCAGGGGCTTGTTGACTCTTG
>DASZDU010000324.1:0-41684 GCA_035941655.1 Pyrinomonadaceae bacterium
GAGGATTTTAGACGCAACAAAACGCGCTTCCGATTCCGCGTCGAAGGCCTGGAAATAACGCACGCGATCGCCGGGTGGATTTGACGTCCAGAGATTTTTACCTTTGCGTTCGACGTTGTGCTTCACTACGGCGCCCGCTACATCGAGAATCGTCTGCGTAGAACGATAGTTCTGTTCCAGCCGGATCGTCCTGGTGTTTGAAAAATGGTGCTCGAAATTGAGAATGTTCGTGATGTCAGCACCACGCCATTTGTATATCGACTGGTCCTCGTCGCCTACCACGGCAATGTTCTGTCGCTTCTCAGTCACCAGACTGATCAACGCAAACTGAAGCGAGTTCGTATCCTGATATTCATCAACCAGGATGTAACGAAACTTGTTGTTGTATTTCTCCCGCACTTCCGGCACCTGTCGGAGAAGACGCACTGTCTTGATCATCAAGTCATCAAAATCGAGCGCGTTATTGGCGTGCAGACGTTCTTCGTAGGTTGCATAGACGCGAGCCTGCGAGGCGCGGCGTTCATCGACGTAATCGGCGCGCGCTGCGAAAGCTTCAACGTCCTCGCCGCGATTCTTCGCAGAGCTAATGGCTGACTGCGTAGCGCGCAAGCCCAGATGCTTTTCGTCGTAGCCCAAATCCTTGATGCAGTTTTTGATCAGACGCAGCGAATCATCCTGATCGTAAATCGTAAACGTGCGCGTGTACTTGTCGTTTAACTTTTCGATGTCCTGACGGAGTATACGCACGCAGAGGCTGTGAAAGGTCGACACCAGCGGCATGCTCGATAGTTCCTGGTCCTTCAGCAGACGCTGCACACGCTGGCGCATTTCCTGGGCCGCTTTGTTTGTAAAGGTGACTGCGAGAATGTTCCAGGGAGCGACATGTTTTTCGGCGATGAGGTAGGCGATGCGATGCGCGATGACGCGCGTCTTACCTGAGCCGGCACCGGCGAGGATCAGTAACGGTCCCTCGGTTTGTTCGACGGCGATGCGCTGTTGCTCGTTGAGATCTGATAGAAAATCGGTCATTAGCAATCAGTATTCAGCAATCAGTATTCAGCAATCAGTATTCAGCCGGACAGCAATCGATCACGTCTCACCTTTAACAAGAGAGAGGCGAGCATTCGCTTGACCTCGACGGTTCGCCCGTTAAGGTCGTGGTAATTCGTTTTTGATAGGAGATTCAGATCCTTAGCCAAGAGAACATGATACTCGACCTCGCACGCAGATCCCATTGCGATCTGAAGAAAGCGAGCAAGTTCAGCGTTACCTCTCCTTCCAAAACCCTCGGCTATGTTGGCTGGAATTGAGACTGCTGAGCGCCGTAGTTGGCTGGTTAGACCATAAATTTCTTCTCGCGGGAAGGTTGCCGTGACTTTGTATATCTCTAAGGTAAGTAGGTGAGCTTTTTCCCAGACTTTAATCTCTCTGAAATCGCGCATTAGTTTTGTCCTTTCTGAACCATTAACTTTATCTTGAGTTTCGTATGTTGGAGGTTCGAATGAAAGGTCGGCTGATTCGAGGGCGTTGACTACTGATTGCCAAATTCCTTGCAAGTTTGACCGCAAGAATCGGATAGAAGCCACTCGACGAAGTGGCTAATATCCGCAAGAGTTTGAATGAGTTCTAGTGCTGAGTGCCGAGTGCTGATTGCTCTAAATGAAGTGAATTTGAGAGGGGTGATAATATGAGTGCGGTAATGCAAGTACAAATGAATCTGATGCCTGATTCTGACGACGCAAGATGGGAAGCGATCCTGACAAGGGACGGTCGCTGCGATGGACAATTTGTTTTTGCCGTTAGTTCCACCGGCATCTATTGCCGGCCGTCTTGTCCCGCGCGTCGTCCAAAGCGCGCAAACGTATCTTTTTTTGAACTGCCGGAAGTTGCAGAGCAGGCGGGTTTTCGTGCCTGTCGTCGCTGCAAACCTCGAAGCGAAAGCGCTGCCGATCCCCAAATGCAAATGGCGCGAGCTGTCTGCCGGATTATCGAGGCGAATGAAGGAGAGCCAATCACGCTATCGGCGTTAAGCGAAAAGCTTGGTGTTAGTTCCTTTCACCTGCAGCGAACTTTCAAGAGCAAGATGGGTATCTCGCCCAGGGACTATGCGGAAACTTGCCGTGTAAACAAATTCAAGCAGGATGTTCGTCGCGGCGAAGCCATCACCAACGCGATGTACGATGCCGGCTTTGGTTCCAGCAGTCGCCTGTATTCAAGCGCGGCCTCGCAACTGGGAATGACACCAGCGACCTACGGCAAAGGTGGACGCGGCATGTCGATCACTTACGCCACCGCGGAGAGTCCGCTCGGACGCTTGCTGGTTGCCGCCACCAGCAAGGGTGTTTGCTCAGTAATGCTCGGAGATACCGACGCATCACTCAAGGCCAACCTGTTAAGTGAGTTTCCGGCAGCAGAAATTCGGCACGATGAAACCCCATTGCGTTCGTCGCTTGACGCCATAATTCAGCACTTGAAGAACAAGAGTCCGCACGTCGATCTGCCGCTGGATATTCGCGCCACAGCTTTTCAGCGACAGGTTTGGGAACAGCTGCGTGCCATACCATATGGACAAACCTACTCCTACAGTGAAGTCGCGAAGGCGATCGGCCAGGATAAGGCAGTGCGCGCCGTGGCTCGCGCCTGCGCCACGAATCCAGTGGCGCTGGTGATTCCGTGTCACCGTGTGATTCGTGAAGACAAGAGCCTGGGTGGTTATCGGTGGGGACTGGAACGCAAAAAGAAGTTACTGCAGACTGAGAAAGAAGCCGTTCGGGTAAATGCGGCGTCAAGCCGCCGCGGACCAAAGCGCTGACAGGCGGGGTCCCCGGGGCGGCAGCCGCGATGGGGTGCTCACGTCAGCGCACTCCAGAAAATCACCATTTCCTGGCCCTTTTCCCTTTAGCAATGCGCGTTAGCAGATAGAGAATAATGGAGCGCGCAAGCTCAGAGGGAATTCATGCGAAAAGTATTCAGTATTATTATCGTAATCACGTCAGCCGTCATGAGCATTTCTGCTCAAACAAAGCTGGAACGCAGACATCACTCGGAAGTTAGCAGTAGGGCTGCAAAGGCGGACACAAGGGTCAGCGAAGTCGGGAACGGCGCTTTTTACCCGCGGACGTCCTATAATTACCCGCTTGATGATTTCAAACCGGGCGTGGTGCGGGTCGGTCCGCGGACTACTTATCTGAAAGACGGACTCAGGATCGACGAAGTTATCCGTCTGCTGGGAAAACCACTTTCAATTACCGAGCGAACCGAGCAGAACGCAAGCCTTAAGATTTATGTATTTCAGCGCGGTGAAGGTCAGGTATTGATCGCTGAGTTTGAAAATGGCCTGCTGGTGCGCTCATGCACTGAGTTGCGCGAGGCCCAGCCGGCGCAAGCGGATCGTTGATGGGGAGAAACTAGCGAGCCGGACCGCTTTGCTATTTGGTGGCGGCAAGTCCGGACGGAAACTTACCGAAAGGATCTTCTTCTATTAAGTGAGGCAGCCTAAGAAGGCTGACGGGAATATGAAACTTGCAAAAGCGTTAATTCTGACTGTTGCCTTACTGTCGTCCATTACGGCAATGGCCACTGAGGATAAAAGCGAGGTTGCACAATCAGTAGAGAGCCTTCGTTTACAATTGCTCGAGGTTGAATCGAAGGAAGCGGCCCTGGAAGCGAAGGCGCATCAACTCGATGAGGATCTGAAACCTGAGAACATCGAGCGCTCCTTAGCAGGGATCGGTTCTACAAGACCTGAAGACTTGCGCGAGCTGCGTCGCCGGCAACTCACAATTGAGAAAGACAGTGTAAGCGCTCAACTAAAAGTTCTTGCCAGGAGCAGAGAGCGTCTGGAGTCTGTGCTACGCACTGCGGAGACGCAGGCTTATCAGCAGAGCGCGCAGGAAGTGAACCGAGCTGGCAATCAAACTCTAATGGCGCAGAGTGCAAACATTTGGCGTTGGGTCGTCCCAATACTGGTCGCGGTTGATGCGCTTGCCGTTTTGCTTCTCGTGATGGTGGTCCTAAGAAGACGGAAACTTGCATAGCGTCGGGGCAGCGGTTTCGAATTGCATTGCGTATCGGACCGGCGAACCCGAATTATTCCACCGTCACTGACTTTGCGAGGTTTCGTGGCTGATCGACGTCGCAGCCGCGACGAACGGCGATGTGATAAGCCAGCAGCTGAAGGGGAATGATTGACAGGATTGGAGACAAGAGATCGCTGGACGGCGGAATGTTGATTACGTAGTCGGACATAGTCGCCGACATGCTATCGCCTTCGGTCAGGACTGAGATCACGATGCCCTCGCGTGCCTTAACTTCCACGATATTCGAATGCGTCTTTTCGTAACGCAGCTCCGAAGAACGATTTCCTTCCTCACGCGTGTTAATAAACATCACCGGCAGACGCTCGTCGATTAGGGCGTTCGGACCGTGCTTCATCTCACCAGCCGGATAGCCTTCAGCGTGAATATAAGAAATCTCTTTTAGTTTCAGAGCTCCTTCGAGGGCGACGGGGAAGTTGATGCCGCGGCCGAGGTAAAGAAAGTCGGTTGAGCGGAAGAACTCCTTAGAGAGCTCCTCGATGTCATCCGAGTCGCTTAGCAGATGTTCCAGTTTCACCGGCAGCTCAGCGAGTTGTTGTGCGTGATGCTTTGCCTCATCGGCCGAAAGAGTTCCGCGCAGGTTTCCGAGATACAACCCAAGCAAATAGAGCGCGACCATCTGACTGGTAAAGGCTTTCGTAGAAGCGACTCCAATCTCGGGACCAGCGTGCGTCAGAATTGTTCCATCAGCCTCGCGCGTAATCATTGAGCCATTAACGTTACAGATAGCCAGAACTTTGGAACCGATTTCGCGCGCTTCTCGCAACGCCGCGATGGTGTCTGCGGTCTCGCCGGATTGGGTGATGACCAGCAACAGAGTGTTTTCGTCCATCACCGGATCGCGATAACGAAACTCCGAGGCGTAGTCCACGTCAACCTGTATCCGTGCGAGTTGTTCGATCATGTATTTGCCGGCGAGGCCCGCATGCCAGGAAGTGCCGCAGGCGGCGATCTTCACGGAGGTAAAGCGTTTGAAGTCAGCCTCGGAAATATTTTTCATTTCGTCGAGAAACACGCGACCGCTGTCGAGCGAGATGCGGCCTTGCATCGTGTCGCGTACTGAACGCGGCTGCTCATAAATTTCTTTGAGCATGAAATGTTTGAAGCCGCCCTTTTCAGCCATGATCGGATCCCAGGTGATGCGTTGGATCGATGGCTGTACCGAGTTTGCTTCAAAGTCAGTCACGCGCACGGCATCTTTATTGATAATGGCCATTTCGCCATCGCCGAGGAAAAAGACGTCGCGCGTGTGTTGCAGGATGGGAGGAATGTCTGAGGCAACAAAGAATTCGCGATCACCCAAACCGATCACGACGGGAGGGCCTTGCCTGACAGCGATAATCATGTCGGGCTCGTCAGCGTTAATGATTGAGAGCGCGAAGATGCCCTTGAGATCCAGCATGGCTCGTCGCACTGCCTTCTCGAAGTCGTGATCCTGTTTCAGATATTCTTCGATCAGATGGGCGATAATCTCGGTGTCGGTTTCAGTAACAAACTGATGATCGTGCTTGCGCAGTTGATCCTTGAGTTGCAGATAATTTTCGATGATGCCGTTGTGAACTACCACAATGCGGCCGGTGCAATCACGATGCGGATGCGCATTTTCCTCGGTGGGCCGGCCGTGGGTGGCCCAACGAGTGTGTCCGATTCCATATGTCCCGTCGAGCGGACTCAGGCGGATCACTTCCTCGAGGTTGCGGAGTTTTCCTTCAGCGCGACGTATTTCGAGATCGTGTCCTTCATTGACCACCGCGATGCCGGCAGAATCGTACCCGCGATACTCCAGCTTGCGCAGGCCGTCAATGATTAACGGCACCACCTGCTTGTTACCAACATAGCCTACAATTCCGCACATATGTTTTCCTTAAAGTGAAAAGTGAAAGGTGAAAAGTGAAAAGTTAAGAATTTTCTGAAAACGCGCTCTATCCTTCCATACTTTTCACTTTTCACCTTTCACTTTTACTGCCTTTGAGCTTCTTCTTTACGACTGCCGGGACACCGGCGACAAGTGTGTCGGGCGGCACGTCTTGCGTGACTACTGAACCTGCGGCGGTTACTGAGCCTTTGCCGACTTTCACGGGCGCCACCAGCATTGTATCTGAACCAATCCTCACATCATCTTCGATGATCGTGGGATGCTTCTCTTTTCCATCGTAATTACACGTGACCGTTCCGGCGCCGATGTTTGTGTTCTCGCCAATGGTTGCATCACCGAGATAAGTCAGATGCATCGCTTTGGTGCCACGGCCGATTGTAGATTTCTTAACTTCGACGAAATTGCCGACAACGGAACCTTCTGCAAGTTGCGCATTCATACGCAGGTGCGCAAACGGACCGACGGCGCAGTTTGATTCAATCTGCGAATCGATAATCACACAATGATCTTTAACGACCACATTGTCGCCCAAACGTGAATTGTTGATGCGCGTGCCGGAGCGAATCTCACAGCCGGTGCCAATCACTGATTTGCCCTCGATGGTAACGTCAGGATGGATAATGCAGTCCCGGCCGATCTCTGTCTCGGCACTAATATACGCGCGCGACGGATCAAGGAAAGTGACCCCCGCATCGATCATCAATTTGCGAATAGTGCCGCGACGCATCAGATTTTCAAATTCTGCCAACTCGGCCCGAGTGTTGATACCAGACACTTCTCGAGCATCACCGAACAGGTAGACGTTTACTTTCTCGCCATCTGATAAAAGTATTTCGGGAACGTCGGTCAAGTAGTACTCGCCCTGCTTGTTCGACGGCTTGACGCGGTTTAGCGCCGCAAACAATTTCGAAGCTGCGAAGCAATATATGCCGGAATTGATTTCCTTCGTTTTCTGTTCATCGGGACTGGCGTCCTTTTGTTCTACTATTCGCAGGAAACGATCCTGATCATCGCGAATAATTCGCCCATACCCTGTCGGGTTTTCGAGTCGCACGCTAAGGATTGAACCTGCCGCTCCACTGGCGCGATGTTGGTCGATGAAACTCTGCAGGGTGGTCATGCGGATCAATGGCACATCGCCCGAAAGAACCAGGACAAGCGAATCGCTGTTTCCGAGCTGTGCTCGCGCAGCCATGACCGCGTCACCGGTTCCGCGCTGTTCAGTTTGAGTGACAAATGCTGCACCATTGCCAACCTCTCCCTTCACAGCGGTTTCGACTTCAGCGGCCTGGTGACCAACCACAACGTAGATTTTTTCCGGGCTCAACGATTGTGCGGCGCGGCAAACATAGGTAATCAACGGCAGACCGCCAAGTTCATGCAAGACCTTCGCGCGGTTCGACTTCATTCTTGTTCCTAAGCCGGCGGCAAGAACAAGTATGTTAAGAGACTGATTAGTTTTGCCGGGGTGCAAGCTGGGGCCTTTCTCGGTGGGCTGCATGAGTTATGCGGGAACGGCGGGTTGGCCGTGGGCTTGTTGTTTGCACGCGAATACGACGCGTGCCAGTAAGGCCGAATCATGACGCACCTTTTCATTATCTTCGAGAAGATTAGTGCGAATTACCCGCGTTGATTGATCGAGCAGGTTGTCAATTGCATCGTCGCCGATTCCTATCTGGTGCGCACCCTCCAACGCATAACGCTGCTCCTGCTCCCTGGTTATGCGACGGTCGTTAACAATTACAAAATCAAAATGAATTTCAGGGGCGTAGCTGTTAACGGTCTCGAGGTGTTGGCGCGCAGTGTAGTTGTCGGTCTCGCCTGGCTGCGTCATTAAATTGCAAATAAATATTTTCGTAGCACGGCTCTCCCCAATTGCTGCGGCAACGCGGGCCACGAGCAGGTTTGGCAAAATGCTTGTGTAGAGTGAACCCGGCCCAACCGTTATCACATCCGCAGCGCGGATCGCTTGCAACGCTTCCGGAAGCGGTAAGCATTGCTCAGGTTCCAGACGCAGACGCTGAATCGGTGCGCGCGACGCCGAGATCTGGGTTTCCCCACGCACCACGCTACCGTCGGCAAGTTCAGCAACTAAGCGCACGTCGCTGATGGTCGCCGGGAAAATGTGACCTTTACTTGCCAGTACTTCGGACGATAGTCGGACGGCTTCTGTGAAGTCGCCTGTGACTTCGGTCAGCGCCGCCAGAAACAAATTGCCAAAACTATGGCCGCCCAGTTCGCCCTGGCCGCGAAAGCGGTAGCGAAACAGCCGAGAAAGCAAAGTTGAATCCTCCGAGAGGGCGATCATGCAGTTGCGTATGTCGCCCGGCGGCAGCATCTGCAACTCTTCCCTCAAACGCCCTGAACTCCCACCGTCGTCTGAGACAGTAACGATGGCAGAAAGTTTCGCAATCCACATGTCGTCCACCGGAGGCTCGCCCACGAGACACTTGAGACCCGCAAGCAGGGTCGATAAGCCAGTGCCGCCACCGATTGCGACGAGGTTGAGACCGCGATTTTCTTCAGAAGGATAATGCAAACTTTAACTCTCCGAAGCTTAGCTTGTGAAAAAGCCGGCGCTCAACGGAATCATACCTAAAAGGTAGAGGCTTTGAAACTGCATAGTAGGACAACGGAAATTCGGGGAAGGAAATTAGACGTGGTGCTGGAAAACGAGCCGGTCGAAATCCGGATCATTGCGGAGCGACGTTAAATCGTGATCATGTTGGGCGCGCACTCGCAGAGTAGGCTGAAGATCCAAGGCACGCTGAAGCGATTGCAAAGCCAGGTCAACTGAACCCAACCGTGCACGCGTTGCTGCCAGGCCATAATGAATATGTGCGGCTTCAGGTTCGCGCTTCAGTGCTCGCTCGAACATTTCCTGCGCAGCCACGTATTCGCCGCGATTCAATTCGATGACACCGCGATCGTAGAGTGAGTCTGCATCGCGCGGCAATATGCTTTCTGTTCGGAGACGTGCTTCCGAAACAGCCAAATATGTCCGTGCGCGAGCAGCTACTTCCGAAACCTGAAAATATTTCTCAAGCAGCACGCGGAATTGATTTCGTGCTTCACCGAAGCGACCGCGCGTAAATTCTTTGTGTGCTCGCTCGAAAGCTTTGAGAGCCGCGGATTCATCGACCGTCGGCTGACGCGGAGGTGGCTGAACCACTGGTGTGGGTCGCTGTGCACGTGCCGCCGCGAGTTTTTGAGTCTTTTTGACGCTCGGTGCGAAAGATTTTCTGTGCTTCGCTACGGTCGGCTTCTTCGTCGCAACCACTTTCCGGGCGATCGCCTTTTTTGGTACGCGGCTTTTTGCGGCTGCTTTCTTTTTGACAGCAATCTTCCTGGGCGACTTTGGCTTTACAGAAACTTTCAGCTTCTGGGTCTTTCGTGCCGGTGCGGTCTTGGCCACCGCTCTTTTTGCTTTCGGTCGCACGGTCTTCGAGGCTGTGACGCGCTTCTTCGCCGTGGACTTGGGAGCCGAACGGCGGGCGATTGTGCGTGACGCTGAACGTCTCAAACCTTTGGTGACTGCGCTCATTTAAAAGGTAATGATTGAAAGGGCAATATGGACCGGGCATTCCGGAAGTTGCCGTGGCAGAGTAACATAGGCCTTTTGCTAAATCAACGATTAGCACTGACCGAGGTCACGAAATCGCTCCGCCACGTTGGCCCGACGCAAGCCATAGGCAAACAAAGGAAAACACTTGAAGCACATTGTTGGCTGTGCTAGAGTGCCTTGCGGCCTAAGGAGCGCGCTCTTTCGGCAGCTCCAGGAACCCCTCGACAGATAAAAATGCTTTATCTTCAGTGCCTTGCTCGCGAGGGCCACGGGTTTCAAGTAAGCGCCCACCAATTGTTCTTGCCTCTCTTACCCTAACAAGAAAGCTGTACTAATGGCAGACACGCCTCTTCTGCTCCGAGAGCAGCAGTATCACCAAATCAAGGCCGTACTGGCGAGACTTCGTATGGACTCGGCAGCCAGAGTGGTCTTTCTGGTCGACAAGGATGGTCAGGAGATCGCCTGCCAGGGTGAAGTCGGAAATCTTGACACCACTAGTCTGGCCTCACTGGCAGCGGGCAATGTCGCGGCGACGGGTGGCATGGCTCAGTTAATCGGCGAAAAGGAGTTCCCAACCCTTTCCCATGAGGGTGAACGGGAAAGCATACACATTTCGGTAATCGGACGACTCTTGCTGATCGTCGTTTTTGATGAACGCTCGAGTCTAGGTTTGGTGAAACTCCGGAGTAAGCAGGTGTCGCACCAGTTATCGGAAATGGTTGACGAGATCAGCAAAGCCGTATTTAACGACGATGATTCGGCTTTCGCGGAAATCACGGACGAGGATATCGACAGTCTTTTTCAATAAGTGACAAAAGAGTAAGTGCCATATGACCTTTATTAACTACGCCTCCCGAGAAATCAATTGCAAGATCGTTTACTACGGACCGGGGCTGTGCGGAAAAACCACGAATCTCCAGCACATCTTTGAGTCAACGGCGCCGCAGTCCAGGGGGAAACTGATCAGCCTGGCAACCGAAACGGATCGAACACTGTTCTTCGACTTTATGCCGCTGGAGTTGGGGACTGTGCGCGGCTTCAAAACCAGGTTTCACTTGTACACGGTGCCCGGTCAGGTCTTTTATGACGCCTCACGCAAGCTAATTTTGAAAGGCGTTGATGGAGTCGTATTCGTCGCCGATTCGCAGGAAGAGCGAATGGATGCCAATATTGAATCTCTTTATAATCTTGAAGAGAACTTGCAAGCCCAGGGTTACGATCTAATGAAGCTTCCGTACGTGCTGCAATTGAACAAGCGCGATCTTCCGAACGTTATCCCGGTTGACGAACTTGCGGCGGAGTTGCGCCGCAAAGAAGAACCTGTAGTCGAGGCTGTTGCGTCAAGTGGCGCTGGAGTATTTGACACGTTGAAGAGTGTGGCTAAGCAGGTTTTGACAGAACTCAGGAAAGGCTAGGCTTCAGGCTGATCAAAGACGTAGGGGCACGGAATACCGTGCCCCCTACTGTCGTTTTAGGAAGCCTCAATTTTCAAAATTTCAAAGTTTGAGCGATTTCAGCATCAGTAATCCGTCGCCGCCGTTTGAGTAATATTTCGGCAACCGCTGCGTTACCGTATACCCCAAACTTTCGTATAGCTTTTGCGCGGCCGTGTTTAGCGACCTCACCTCCAGTCGCACGATCCGAACGTTCCGCTGCTTAAAGCCCTTCTCAACTTCCGCCATCAGCCGTTTGGCCAGCCGTCGCCGGCGATGATCCGGAGCGACGCCGACTGTGGTGATGTGTCCAGTGTGATCGGGTTCGATCAAACCGATCACAAACCCGACCATGGCGCCGCCAGACGTGGTTGCGCGATACGAAACAGCTTCAGGCGCCGTCAGTAGAAATTCAAAAGTTTCCCGACTATACGCTTCACCATCAACAAAGCATCGCTGGTCGAGTCGCCAGCATTCATCGAGGTGCGAAATCGTGAGCGGTCGAATGTCGTAACGCTGGCCGAGCGTTGCCGGTGCAGATGTTTCCGGCTCGATCGGAAAGTCGGCGCTTGCGGGCGACCACCAGCGGGAACGAATTTTCTTTAATACAGCCATGCGACGAAAACCAATTATGCAACCGGTGTTAAGGGATAGTCTATCACCAACGTTTTCACGATCGTAAAGCAAACTGTTGGTTCGCGGGCACTCATGGCCGCTAACTTAACATTTGTCGAGCGATGCAAACTAACAGGCGTGGGTTACCGTAACTAGATCACAAACATGCAATCGCCGTAACTATAAAATCTATAACGTTCAGCCACCGCATGCCGATATGCAGCGAGCGTGAGGTCCCGCCCGGCGAAAGCGGAAACCAGCAACAGCAAAGATGACCGCGGCAAGTGAAAGTTGGTTAACAACGCGTCAGTAATGCGAAAGTTGTAACCTGGCGTAATCGTTAGCTCAGCCTCTCCGGCACCTGCCCGAATTGTTCCTTGTTCATTCACCGCTGATTCAAGCGCTCGCGTCGTAGTGGTACCGACGGCGATAACGCGGCCACCGGCGGCGCGAGTTTGGTTGATTGCCGCGGCGGCCGCTTCGCTAATGTGAAACGACTCAGCAGCGACACGGTGTTGCTCGACAATTTCTACTCGTACAGGTTCAAACGTTCCGTAGCCCACGTGCAGCGTGATTTCGACAACGCCAACTTGCCGCGCCTGTAAAGCTGAGAGGGCTGCCGCAGTAAAATGCAGTCCAGCTGTAGGGGCCGCAATCGCACCTCTTTCACGAGCGAAAACCGTCTGGTAACGTTCTCGATCCAAAGTTGAGGTGCCTACCGGGCGCCGAATGTAATGTGGCAGTGGCGTCTGGCCCTGCTCGTTTAAAAGTCTCTCGATCAGTTCCTTTTGTCTTTCGCGCTCGCCCTCTGCTTCAAACCTTAAACGCCTCGACCCATTCGCAGAGCTGGCGAGCACTTCAGCACGCAAACCTGAATCGCCGAAACGAACGCGCGCGCCGGCTTTTAATCGGTGTGCCGGCCGCAGCAGGGCTTCCCAAACGGTCGGTTCAAGTTCACGCAGCAGCAACACTTCAACGCGGCCGCCGGATGGTTCGCGGTGACCAAGCAGACGAGCGGGAAACACGCGCGTGTTGTTTACGACCAGCAGGTCTCCGGAGCGGATATATTCCGGCAGATGTTCAAATTTGGAATCCTCGAAAGTTTGCGTCGCGCGATTTACGATCAACATGCGCGATGCGTCGCGTTGTTCCAGGGGTTCCTGCGCGATCAGTTCTTCGGGAAGCGCATAGTCAAAATCTGATAACCGCATGTTACTTAGAGAGAAGGTGACGGGTAATGCGGATGCTCGCGATGAAAGACTGCGGTAAGTTGCGCGCCAAACAAAAGAATCAAGCTGGAAACATAACTCCACGTCAGCACTGCCACCACCGCTCCTACCGATCCGTATATTTGGTCATAGTGGAAATAACTTAACGCCCAGGCGAACACATACTTCGCGACTTCCCAAAGCAGGCCACCGATGATGGCGCCGGGCAGGGTGTCACGCAGAGTCACCTCCGCCTTCGGCATAAAGCGGTAAACGATCACAAACAGTATGACGGTTATTAGGAAACTGACGACGGCGAAAATTATTTGCCAGAAAGCACTTCCGGCTGAAAGAAGCAACGGATAGTGGGCCACCTGACGCGGTGACAGTCTGGCGGCCATCTCTCGAAGGCCGACAACTAATGAAGTCGCCAGGACTGAAAACGCGAGCAGCACACCAACGATTCCGATCATACCGATCGTTAGCGCACGTCCGTGCCAAAATGTACGCGAAGTTGCTCGCCAAATTCTATTCAGCGCTCGCTCGATGACTGCGAAGACCCAGGAACCCGCCCAGATCGTAACCACGATGCAGGTGATGATGGCGCCAGTACCGACTGACGACATGGAGCGGATCGTCTCGCTCAAAAACTTTGCAGAGCCCGGATAAACGTCTACTGCGTGCGTCAGCAGTTCCGCGGCCGCGGTAATTCTGTTGCTCATCGCCAGCATCAAAAGCAGTGCGGGAAACAAGGCCATCAGACCGAAGTAACTCATCGCGGCGGAAGATGTAAACAGGTCGTTTTCGTGGAACTCGTGAAGCGAGTGAGTAATGATTGAGCGCCACGGACCGGCGTTACGCACGCCGAAAGAATGACGCGAGAATGAGGAAAGCCTTCTCATTAATAGTTCCGCAACCTGGCTTGAAATTGAAGCTGGAACACCGTACCAAATTCTTCACTGAGAATCGAACAGGCCGGGCTTGAGGGAACTGGCGGGGCTGACACCATAGTGTTCGTAGGCGCGACGCGTGGCCATGCGCCCGCGCCGAGTGCGATCGAGGAAACCAATTTGGATCAGATAAGGCTCGATAATTTCTTCAATTGAATCTTTTTCTTCGTGGATTGATGCGGAGATAGTGCCGATGCCAACCGGACCGCCATCGAACTTTTCAATTATCGTCAACATGAACTTCCGATCTCTTTCGTCGAGCCCGAATTTGTCGACTTCCATCCGGTTCAGCGCGTCCTTCGCCACTTCCTGTGTAATGCTGCCGTCGTAGTCCACCTGGGCGTAGTCGCGCACTCGCCGCAGCAGACGATTGACAATACGCGGTGTGCCGCGCGAGCGTTTCGCGATCTCACGGGCGCCTTCATTGTCTATTTCCACTTCAAGAATGTGGGCGGAGCGTTTGCAAATAACTTCCAAATCTTCGGGCGGATAAAAATCTAAATGGAACGCAATCCCAAAGCGATCCCGCAGCGGCGCGGTCAACAGACCCGGACGCGTGGTCGCCCCGATCAGGGTAAACTTTTCGAGCCTGATCTTTTGCGTACGGGCCACTACGCCCTGGCCGATCATCAGATCAAACTCGTAGTCCTCCATCGCCGGATAAAGTTTTTCTTCGATGGCTGGATTGAGACGATGGATCTCATCTATGAAGAGGACGTCGCCCTTCTGGAGGTTGGTTAGTTGGCCCACGAGATCACCTGGTATTTCAATCGAGGGACCCGCGGTTGAATGCAACACTGCTCCCATTTCGTGGGCGATAATATTCGCGAGAGTAGTTTTACCCAGACCCGGCGGACCGGTTAAGAGAACGTGATCGAGAGCTTCCTTTCGATTCAGGGCGGCCCGCATGTAGACGCGCAGATTTTCCTTCACCTGCGGCTGACCGATGTATTCCGCCAGCCTGGTTGGACGAACAGTCAATTCAAACTGCTGCTCGTCGTCGGTCAATGGTGCTCGTGCTGGTCCTTCAGTTGACATAACTCTTGTAAAGCAAACTGTTAGTTTGCTTCCATCGCGGTACAAAGCTTACTGTGGGCCGAGAACGCAAACTAACAGTTTGCTTTACATAATCAAATCTTTGCCAGCTTACGCAAACTGCGCCGTAAGATTGACTCCACCGAAACATCCCCGCCTTCGTTCAATGCCGACGCGACAGCTTTTTCGGCAGAGCCGCGTTGATAACCAAGATTCAACAGCGCGGAAAGCACATCCGAATGAAGCGCGTCTCCGGTCGCAACCGACGCGCCCGCAGCAGCCGCGGCGCCTAATTCTTCCTCGAGCTCGGGAGAGGACAGCGAAGCCACCTTGTCTCGCAATTCCATCACCAGACGCTCAGCAGTTTTCCTGCCAACCCCGGGAATCAATGTCAGCCGCGCGAGATTGTTGGTGCGTATCGACGCAATCATCTCGTCCGCGGTCATACCGGAAAGTAATGTGATTCCCAGTCTTGGCCCAATACCGCTGACGGAAATCAATCGCATGAATAATTCGCGTTCGCGCAGCGTTTTGAAACCGTAAAGTTGCAACGCATCTTCCCGCACGTGCGTGTAGATGCGCAACTTCACATTCGATCCCGCGTCTTCGAGATCGTAAAAGGTGGAAATCGGTATTGTAACTTCATAGCCAACGCCACCAACGTCCAGGATTACGGCATTGGGTTCTTTGGAGAGAAGCGTGCCCGACAAGTGTGCGATCATTGACGAAGACTTTGAAGGCGCAGGGGTTGAAACTGGCCGATTGTAGTTTATCCGTGCAGAGTTGAGCAATGCATTGTTATTAGTTTCAAGTTTCAAGTTTCAAGTTCCAAGTCCGAATTGCCTAACCGCGCCGCAGTTCATAGTTGCTGATCTCTGAGTCAGGTCGAATTCCGGACTTGAAACTTGAAACTTGGAACTTGAAACTTAAAACCACGCTTATCGTTCGCTGCAGGTTTCGGTCTATACTGATGGCGACGGGATTCCCTCAATGAAGTCAGAAAAAATCTCCGAACTAACTACCAACCGATTGAGCGTCTACCTTCGCTGCCTGAATACGCTTTGCGCAGCCGGCATCAAGAGCATTTCATCGCAGGCGCTGGCTGAGCAGTTTAATCTTAACTCTGCTCAAATTCGCAAGGATTTGGGTTATTTCGGGGAGTTTGGTGTTCGCGGCCTGGGGTATCACGTCGAGGATTTACGCAACCACATCACGAAGATTCTGGGTCTCGATAAACCGCATCGGGTAGGGATTGTGGGTGCCGGAAGATTGGGCACGGCATTGGCAAATTACAGAGGCTTCAACCGGTCGAACTTCACGGTCGTCGCCCTGTTTGATAATGATGAAAAAAAGATTGGCCGCCGCGTTGGTGACGATAAGGTGTTGATACACGACGTAAAGAAGATGCCACGCCTCGTCAACGATGAATCGATTGATGTGATGGTTATCGCAGT
The DNA here is from genome assembly GCA_035941655.1 of Pyrinomonadaceae bacterium. Taxonomy (GTDB): domain Bacteria; phylum Acidobacteriota; class Blastocatellia; order Pyrinomonadales; family Pyrinomonadaceae; genus PSRF01. Next base: position 16,234 of record DASZDU010000324.1, read on the forward strand.
ACCGGCGCGCGTCGCGCAAAAGGTGCTGAATCAAATTATGTCGGCGGGCATCAAGGCGGTCTTGAATTTTGCGCCGGCGTTGCTGAACGCGCGTCTGGGCGTGAAAGTTAAAACTGTTGACCTGACAACATCGCTGGAGTCATTGTCTTATTTTCTGGCGCGACCGCAGCCTGGCGCCGTGACAAATCATCGTCGTAATGCTCATCGTGAAGAACCAGGCAAAATCAGCGAACACGAATTGTAGAACGCTGTCACTGACCTACGGGTTATACTGGGAACTGCCAGTTCTTGTTAGGCAAACCTGATGGACGAACAGACCGCACGACGTGAAATCGTAAACATCGGCCGCTTGTTGTATGAGCGCAGCTACGTGGTGTCATCAGACGGCAATGTTAGCGTCCGTCTTGACGACGGCCGGATCGTGGCGACCCCGACTATGATCTGCAAAGGCCGCATGACTGAAGATTCTCTGGCGGTGACCGATGCCGCTGGTAAGCCGTTGGGCAATCGCAGGCCCTCGAGTGAGCTGGCGATGCATCTGCTGATTTATCAGGAAAGGCCTGACGTCATGGCAGTTTGTCACGCGCATCCGCCGCACGGCACAGCCTTCGCCGTGGCCGGCCTCGCAATCGATCAGCCAATCCTTTCTGAAGTTATCCTGACACTTGGCTGTGTGCCGCTGGCTGCGTACGGCACGCCATCGACTGACGAATTGACTGAAGCAATGCGACCTCTCGTAAAACACCACAACGCGTTGTTGATGGCGAACCACGGAGCGGTGGCCTATGGATCGGATCTGTGGCAGGCGTTCGACAGATTGGAGACGCTCGAGCACACGGCGCGTATTGCTATACTCGCGCGTATCCTGGGCGGCTCAAAAAACTTACCTGCGGATGCGATCGAGAAACTGATCAACGTGCGCGAAGCAGCAGGTTATCTCGGCGAAGGCGCGCGTTGCCAGGCTTGCGGTTACCTGCATGAGACGCGGATGTCCTGTCCCAGCGGCGATCGCCCCGCGTCGACAAGTTATTACGATCAGGCCGTGACAAACGGGTCGGGCCGGATTTCGCTTAGCAGGGAAGAGTTGGTTGAACTTCTAAGCCAGGCCGCCCGACTGGAAGAGTAGATATCGACGATAACCGCCACCTGTAGCGCTCACGGGCTTGCCTGAAAGTTACAGGGTATTGCGGGAGGCAAGCCCAAGGGGTTCGACTCCCCGTTTGCGTGGTAGCAAAACACCGACTAAGAATCGGTCTAACCAAGCCAAGGAAAGGGGAGGAGCTGCGCTTCGAGCGCAAACCGGATTACGATTTGCAAAATCAAGGATACCGCTGCCGCGCTTGCGCGGCGACTCAATTGATTTTCCTCGTGGTCCGGTGCTTCTCCTCTTTCCAAGGCCCAAAAAAACCATGTCAGCATTAATTCGGAAAATCTCAATCAGTCCCAATCACGTCGGTTATCTTTACCGGAAGAATCGCCTGCATGCCAAACTCGAGCCGGGTATTTATCGTTACTTGGATCCGCTCGGAAACCTCAGCGTCATTTCGCTGCCCACCACGAACAGATTGCAAACTGTCATCAATCAGGAAGTGCTAACACACGATACAGTCGCATTGCGCTTTTCCTACATTATCGAATACCGTATCAGCGATAGCGACAGATACATCGAGCGTTTTGATTTACACAATGCTTACGCCGTGACGATGGAGGCGGAGCAGTTGTTGCACAGTTTGACTCAGGTATATTTGCGTGAGTTGATCGCCAAGGTTGTGAGCGAAGAGTTAAACGAAAAGCGTGACGAGCTACTGGGAACCATACCTGAAGTCTTACAACGCGACCTGAAAGAATATGGTCTCGAAATCACGCGGTTAATGCTGCGCGACATTACTTTTCCTAAACCGATCCAGGACTTGTTTGCGCGGCAACTGGAATCACGGATTCGAGCAAAATCAGATTTGGAGAATGCGCGCACAGCGGTGGCGACGGCACGCACCTTAAAAAATGCGAGCGAGTTGATGAAAGATGACGAGAACATCAAGTTCTTTCAACTGCTCGAGACTATTACCAAGATTGCCGAAAAGGGCAAACACACCTTTGTAATCGGCGATATGCAACCAGGCGCACTAAACTTGAAGCATTAGTTTTTCGATAACAACAGGCGAGAAGGAGCAACTGAATGCAAGAAGCACTCGGCATGGTTGAAACCAAAGGACTGGTCGCGATGATTGAAGCGGCTGATGCAATGGTGAAAGCCGCAAACGTTACTTTGATCGGTTACGAAAAAATTGGCGCCGGCTTTGTTACGGCGATCGTACGCGGTGACGTCGCGGCTGTGAAAGCGGCCACCGACGCCGGCGCCGCTGCCGCTCGGCGCGTTGGCGAGCTGGTCAGCGTGCATGTGATACCGCGTCCGCATGGCAGTGTGGACGATGCGCTTCCGATTGGTAACCGCGGCTAGCGATGATCATCGCGCGCATACTCGGAACCGTCGTTTCGTCGCAGAAAGACGAACGCCTCCTCGGTAAGAAGCTGCTGATTGTTAGGCCAGTAAACGTCGACGGTAGCGATACGACGGGCTATGTCGTGGCTGTGGATACTGTCGGCGCCGGCTACCATGAAAGAGTGTTGGTCGTGGCCGGCTCAAGCGCGCGTCTGGCTCAGGGAATGAAAGATGTGCCCGTCGACGCCGCGATTGTTGGCGTGATTGATACGGTTGATATCACGAAAGGCTCGTAAGACACCCAGCGAGTTCATCCGCTTAAGAATAACCTTCCGCTGGCAGGGAAAGGATATTTCAATGAGTGAAGAAGAGATGAACAAGAAGATGGAATTCATCATCGAGCAGCAAGCCAGGTTTGCTGCCGATATTGAGATGACGCGTGAGGTGCAGGCAGCAGATGCGAGGCGGCTCTCCAATGCTCTCATGGCTGTGGTGGATATCGTTGGCAACCTAACGCGAGCGCACATAGAAACAGATCAGAGTATCAATCGCTTGACTGAGGCGCAGGCAGCAACGGACGAGAGTATCAAGCGCTTAACGGAGGCAGGAGAACGGACTGACGCTCGTCTGAACATTCTCATCAACGTTGTCGACCGACATATAAGTGGTAATGGTGGTTCACATAACCACGCGCCATAAATTCTATGCAACTGGCACGCGTTATCGGTACGGTGGTCGCAACTGTTAAGAACGACTCGCTCGAAGGTCGCAAGCTTCTGGTCGTGCAGACGCTGAACAAGGATCTCGAACCGAACGGTAAACCGATGGTGGCAGTTGACTCCGTTGGTGCAGGCGTTGGGGAGCTGGTGTTTTGGTGTCGCGGCAAAGAGGCGAGTTTCCCATTCAAAAGAGAAGACACGCCCACGGATTGCACGATAATTGGCATCGTTGATTCTGATGCGCATGTAACTCGGTAAGCTGGGAGCGCAGGCATCCTGCCTGCATGTCCGCGCAGGCTCGGTCGTTAGGATAGAAAATGATTCTCGCCCGCGTTCTCGGAAATATCGTCGCCACTAAAAAGAACCAGCGTTACGACAATGCGAGCATCATGCTGTGCCAACAGGTCACACCCGAAGGCGACGAAACGGCTATGACAGTGCTCGCCCTCAATGCAGTTGATGCCGGGGTTGGTGACACAGTCCTGATTGTGCAGGAAGGTTGGGGAGCATCTACGGCATCCACCGGCAAGGCCGGCGCGGCCATCGACTCCGCAATCGTTGGCGTAGTTGATTATGTCGATTTACTGAAAGACGAGTAGCTTTAGGACAGCAGTCCTGCCTGTCCTGGTGTACCGGGGCTCAGGACGAAGACGAGAGAGATTTCAACTAACACCGGATATTTTCCATTTTCCATTTCAAATTTTTCATTTGTCATTGGATTTGAGACAACTTAGACAGGCAGGAATGCCGGTCCTACAAAGATGAGCACGGAATCGGATCACGCTCGAGAAATTGCCGCGAGGATCGCTCGTCGTGTGGGCACGGATAATCCCTCAATGCTCAATCGCGAGGAAATGGTGGGACGCGCGGAGCCCAAACCGGAACTCTCTTCTGAACTCGCCGCGGTGCGAGCAGGACTTAACGAACTCCAAAAAAAGATTGCTCAACTCGAAGCGAAAGTCAGTCCCAACTCGATTGACAGCCGGACAATCTCATCCTCATCACGCAGCTTCTCAGCACCTGCGAGTAGCGCGCGCCCAGTGCCGCTAACTCATTCGCCCTGGCTCGCCGGCGTCAACGCCAGCATTTCTCATCCCAGCCAGGAGAAGTTTGGGGTTGAAGAAGCAGTCGTTTCCGAGCTCGTCGATTATTTCGAGAAAGAGAAGACCTGCAGCGTCGAACCCGGCGGCAAGCCATGTGACCACTGCTCCATGTGCAGCTCGCGCGGTTTTTAGTTGCGCGCAGCACAATGTCGCTAACACCACAACCCTTCCACCTCTGGTTAAGGAGGGAAACTTGGAAATCCTATTACTTTTTGTCTTATTGCTATCGGCTCAGGATCCAAGGCAAGCGGTTTCGAACCCTTCGCAGCAACAAAATGCTAATGCGCGACCCGAGCCTATTGTTACTACACAAGCCCAGCCAGAATCGCCTCTCATGATCACCGCCCAGCCACATTGGTTCGATAAGAAAATCTTTGAGATATACGTTGTCGTGAAGAACGTTGCGGACAAACCGGTGACGGCTTACGCTACGACCTGGTCTAACTTATCGGTGCCGAATTTAAACAAGGCTTGTTTCATTTACAGCTTTCCTGCTCCGGGAAAAATGCTAAGACGGGATAAGACCGACGGCAAGAGTCACTGGAACAACACGGACGAGGAAAACAAGCCACCACAACTTGAGTTTGCAGTCGATTTTGTCGAGTTTTCGGATGGCAGTACCTGGGGCACGGACTATTGCCAGGCAAAGGAGTACTTAGAAGGATACCGTGCTGGACTTCGCGCGGCGCGCACACTATTCAAACAGATCGTAACTGAAGAAGGTGGTCAGAGTTTGATTGATAACCTTGATAAAGGGCCCGTCAAGATTGAAACGCCTTCCGGGCATTCAGACCGATGGGTTGAAGCCTTCAGATCGGGAATTGCAGGAATGCGCGAAAGCGTACTTCAAGCATATCAAGAACGCGGTCTGCCAGAAATTGATGTGGTGTTGAATAGACCGATTGATGCGTCCGAAACGCGCGAAGCGAAATAGGAGAAACAAGAAAAAAGCCACCGTTGCTGGTGGCCTTTTCTTGTTTGGAAGATCAAGCGATTATTTCGTTGGTGTCGGCGCGCGCAGGGTGTTGGAATCGATCCTAGGAACCTGTGTCGCCCCTTCCTCCGCTTTGAAGTAAGGCTCTTCCTTAAAACCAAACAGCTTCGCAGAGATGACTGTCGGAAAGCGCGCGCGCGTTGTGTTGTAGTCCTGCACTCCGTCGTTGTAATCCTTGCGCGCTGTAGCTATGCGATTTTCAGTACCGACAACTTCATCCTGAGCCTTTAAAAAGTTTTCGTTCGAACGCAGTTGCGGATATTGCTCCTGCAATACGAGCAGCCGTCCAACTGTGCCTCCGAAACTGTTTGCCGCGTCAATCACCGCCTGCTTTTGTTCGGGAGACTTATCTCCGCCTTCGCCCTGCGGCGCCTGCTGAGCAGCATTTAGAAGTTTGGATCGCGCCTCCGCAATCTTGCCGAAAACTTCCTGCTCCTGAACGCCGGCCAGCTTTGCCGTTTCGATCAGGTTGTTTATCAGGTCGGCGCGGCGCTGCAACTGGGTCTCCACGTTAGCCCACTTGCCTTTCACGTTTTCCTTTTTGGTTGTCAAGGTGTTGTAGCCGCAGCCGCTGGCAGTGGCGGCGACCAAAATCATCAAAGCGAGTAACGGTAATCGTCGTCGAATCATTTCAATTCTCCTGTTGCTTCCCCTGGTCGGTCGCAAAATCATCGACCGCCTGTATGACGCGGTCGATCTGCGTCAAATAAGCGGCAAAAATGTCGTTGGCTTCGTTTTCATTAGGGGGCAAATAATCGCTGGATCGAAACGCAAAGATTGTTTCAAACGGGGCCGCATCGAGTCCAAACCGCCGTGCCGTGGCGCGCACACAATCAGGTTTAGCGACGGGTGCTTCTTCGCCATACAGCATGAGGACGGCGCGAAATAGAGCGGCAAAGCTGGCGAGACTGTCGCTCATCAAGTCGCATAACTTTTCGGTTGAAACAGAAGCTGGAATATACATCCGCCGCAGGTGGATCAGTTTGCTTCGCAACTCATACTCAGTTTGATGGCGCAGGTTCGCATCCGACAACGTGACGAACTCAAAGGGATCTCGGCCATACAGTACCACGCGCGCATTTGCCATCTGGTGAAACTCAATCGGGAACACGTCCGCGGCATCCGAAAGCTCTTCCGCGGTGAAATAGACCGGAACCGGATGCCCAAGACGTTGCCATTCGCGCATCGGCGCCTGCGCAAGTCGCAGATCCTCAGGTGTAATTCGATTCAGGGTTATGAGCAGGTTGTAGTCAGAGCGCAATTCGATGTGATCGCCCGCGGCCGCGGAGCCGTAGAGCACAACGGAAACCAAATTAGTGCCGTGCGTCGCCTGAAGGTCACGCAGCAGACCGTTTAAGGCTTCGTGGACAATTGTCTTAGCCATCGTGATTCGCCTGAATACTAGCAGAAATCCGGATCTCGGCGACAACGCGTGAAGTTACCAACCGCCACCCGCTCCACCGCCGCCGGCACTTCCGCCGCCAAAGCCGCCACCAAAGCCACCGCCAAATCCTCCGCCTCCGCCGCCAAAGCCGCCGCCACTCCAACCGCTGCTTGACCCGCCCCAGCCGCTGCCGCGACTACCGGCATTGAGGAGTGATGACAGCAGAAACAAGTTCCACCAGCCTCCGCCTCCCCCGCCACGGCCACCACCACCGCCACGTCTAATCGAGGAAATCAAGATTAGGATGACGCCAAGAATGATCAGTATGGTGCAACAAGAGCTGGAAAGGCCGCCCGCTCTCGAGCCGTTCGACCGGCGCGGCGGAGCTTGCCGATATGCGTAGCTCTGATCGATTCCTTCAATGGTAAACCCGCGTTTCTCAGCCAGTGTCGCAACGTAGGCCTGGACCGTATCGTAGATACCCTGGCTGTAATTCGCCTTCTTGAACTGCGGTACCAGATACTTCCGCTGAATTTCGCCTACCAGCCCATCGTTTAGATCGCCCTCGAGATGATAGCCAACCTGCGTGTAATACTTTCTGTCCTTCACCGCGACCAGCAACAAAAAGCCGTCATTGGTTTTTGAACCGATTCCCCAGCCGCGATACACGTCCAGTGAGTACTCGAAAATATCGCGGCCCCCCGTCGTGTCGACGGTTACCACCCCAAACTCGATGTCAGCGCGCTGCTTCAGATTTAGATAAATCGATCCGAGCTTGGCCTCTGTCTCTGGGTCGATGACATTGGCATTATCAACTACGGGCGTGAAAGGGGATGGAAGCGGAACAGGAGATTGTGCTGTCTGTGCCAGCGAAAGCTGGGCCGCCGTAAAAAGAATGACAAATGCGAAAGTGACTTTCGCGAACGTGAGTAATTCGCTAAAGCGTGGGCCGCCGAGGGCACCCAAAACAGTGATGGCCGGTCTCTTCTTCACTGACGCCTGTAACCCCGTGACCTTTTATCCCTCGAATAACCTGTGCAACAAATAGAAAAGCGCAACTCCTACAAAAACGACAATCGAAACCATTGGGTTTCTTTCTTCTTTGTGATTCACCTCGGGAATCAAGTCGCTGGCAGCTACATAAAGAGTAACACCAGCTGAGAAGGGAAGGGCGTAGCCGACGGCGCTATGGATTCTCGTATTCAATAATGCCACCGCGATTACTCCCGCAAGAGTTGCGATCCCGATCGCGGCAGTGGCCCAGAGGGCCTTGCGCGTGGAACGTCCCGAAGCGAGCATGATTGAGGCTACCGTGAACCCTTCCGGCATCTTGTGCAGGAGGATTGCAACGAACACGAGCAGGCCGACTTTGAAATTGACCAGGAACGCCGCCGCAATCGAAACTCCATCGAAAAACGTGTGAATCCACAAGCCTCCGACTGCAGTGTAAGCCGCAGACGGTTTCATGAAGGATTCGGGATGCGTTTCAGCGCCAAAGTGAAAGTGTGGAGCCAGAGTGTGCTCGAACAGTTGAATGAGTAAGTAGCCGCCCAGCAACAACGTCATCGCGCCGACAACGGCTTCGGCGGCGCCTTTGCCCTCGAGGCCTTCGGTCCAAATGTTGAAGCTTTCCGGCACGATCTCGATAAAAATTGCAGCCAGCATGAAGCCAGCTCCCAGAGCCACGAGATATTTCAGAAACCGCTCGCCGAAACGATGAGCGCCCGATCGGATTAGCACAAAACCGCCCAGGAGGTTAGCCCCAGCGGCCAGCAGACCAAAGAGAAGCAATTCTGCAAAAGTGACTTGATGGGGATTCATCAAATTCTGGTGAACGGGAAAACGTTGGGTTGAAACATGGCGCGCCAATATACAACAGCAACTTCCGGCTACCTAAGGCAGAGTTTTTTCCGTTTAAGACAGGCATTCCCTGGGTGTGCGGATCCTCTCAAGTCAATCAACCTCAAAACCAGATTTCCATTTTCTTTGTGATCGAACCAGGGGTTCTGCGCCCGCCCTTTGGATCGGTCCCTGCGCCCATTGACCGAAGCAGAAGTCCGCTTTCAAGCGATGGATAACGAGGGCAAATGAGAAATGGTAAATTGCCGGACAGGACTGGCTGTCCTACGATTAAGGCAGACAAGGGGCGAACATTAACATGATACCCCCGCGCCGAAACGGCAAAAACCCTCAGAAATTTACGGAGTTTCCTATTGACACCCAAAATGATGGAGCGTAGTATCCGGCTTGGGTGGTCGAAAGTGGTCGGAAGTGGGTCCAACCTCGTAGCTAACGATCATTAGTAAGCTTTTCCAGGAAAGACCACCCGCCAAATTACCAATCGGTCGAAGTTATGCTGCGAGGAAACTATACCGCCCGCATCGACGCTAAGGGTCGGCTTAAGGTGCCGACGCCGTTTCGGCGCCTGATCGACGAAAAGCACGGCGGCGAATTCTACATAACAAGTCTTACTGGTGACAACGTTCGCATCTACCCGCTGCCGGAGTGGGAATCGATTGAGAAACGCCTCTCACTTCTGCCGACAATGGATCCGGCGCGGCGCAAGTTCCTTGACAGGACGAACTACTTTGGACAGCAGGCGGCGATAGATGGTCAGGGTCGCATTTTGATTCATCCGCTACTTCGGAAGAGTGCGGGCGTGATGGGCGACGTGGTAGTGCTTGGCTATCTGACATATCTCGAAGTTTGGGAACTCGACGTCTTCAAGGCCCGCATGCTCGCGGACCCTTACACGGAAGAGGACGAGGCCGCGATTTCCAAACTGGGGATTTAAAGGGACAGTGAAAAGTGAACAGTGAAAAGTGAAGAGTTAAAAGAAAAACGACGGTCCTGCTTTTCACTTTTCACCTTTCACTTTTCACCGATTGACAGTTCTTTGAACAAGATCACGGGGCGGTGGTGATGGCTGCGCCTTTGGGGGGCAGAGGCGCGCCCCATCGCCCCGTGCTGCTTCGCGAAACGATGCAGCTGCTCGCACCCGAACGAGGCGGTCTATTTGTCGACTGCACCGTCGGGCTGGGGGGCCACAGCGAATCGATTCTCGAAGCAGCAACGGAGACTCGCGTCGTCGGTATCGATCGCGACGCCTCCGCGCTCAGTTCTGCAAACGAGCGTTTGGCGCGTTTTCAAGGACGATTTCGGGCCGTTCACGGAGATTTTCGCGAGCTAAAGCGAATTCTTCGCGACCTCGACGAAACTGAACCGGTTGGCATCCTGGCAGACCTCGGCGTTTCGTCGCTGCAATTTGATTCGCCGACCAGAGGTTTTAGCTTTCGGTTTGACGCGCCGCTCGACATGCGTATGGATGCCGAATCCAACGAAGAAAGCGCGGCGGATTTGCTTCTGCGGCTATCGGAAGAAGAAATAGCCGGCATCATCTTTAATTACGGCGAAGAGCGGAACTCACGCCGCATCGCCAAATGGATAGTTGAAAGTCGCGAGCAAGGGAAGCCAATCAGGACAACGAAAGAGTTGGCCGACTTGGTGGCGCGCGCCGCCGGGAAAAGAAAGAACTGGCAGATTCATCCAGCAACCCGAACCTTCCAGGCTTTGCGCATAGCAGTCAATCGCGAGCTTGAGAATTTGGGCCAATTCGTCAGCACAGCAATAGATCTTTTACAAGTCGACGGACGCTTCGCAGTTATCAGTTTTCATTCGCTTGAAGATCGAATAATGAAGCACGAGTTGCGTCGGCTGTCCGGCTACTGCCAGTGCGACGCTCTGAGTCGTTCAACTTTTTGCACCTGCGGCGCAAAACGTCTGGTTGAAATACTGACAAAGCGTCCCATCGTTCCCGATGATTTTGAAATCGATGCGAACCCCCGATCGCGAAGCGCAAAGCTGCGCGCTTGTCGCAAGTTAGTCGCTGAGACTTAGGTTTTAGATCTTGGATTTGAGATCTCAAATTTCAAATCTCAGATTGTTGAGTGGTTCAGCGATCTGAATTTCCAGACAACGAGCACCCTGGAAACCCGTGGAGTCCCCATGAGAAGAGTTCCCTCTACGCAGCGAAATTCAAAAATCCATCGCGACCGCGACCTGCGCGCCCTTTCCCGACTGGCGCTATTGCTGTTCTGTGGCCTCGTCCTGGCCAGCGGTTTTGTGTTCGCAGCGCAACAGCACTTCGCCGCTGTGGCCTTTGGTTACAAAAGCGAAGGGCTTCGTCGTGAACGTGAACGGCTGCTTGAGGAAAAGCAACATCTCTTGTTGCAGAAGGAACAGGCCTACGCTCCGGCGCGTCTGGCCACGCAAGCGCGCGAACTTGGCCTGAAGCCTCTCGTCGCCAGCCAGGTAGGAACGCAGAACGCCAGCAGCCCGCGCCAGCTATCAATCGCGCCGGCACTGATTAATCCTTCCGCTTCGTTTCAGCGCTAGCAAAGCGCTTTGGCATTACGCAGTCTCAGATTCCAGTTTTGAGATCTTGAATTTGAGATCTGAGATCTCAGAGAAGGGATAAATCCTCGGATGACGCGTCTTTCCCGTCAGACAGAGTCACAACCCGATGTTTCGATTCGCCGCACGCTTTTCGTTGCGGCTTTCGTCGCTTTTTGGATGCTTGGTATCAGCGCCCGACTTGTCTATTTGCAAGTTTCACGGCACGACAAGCTAGTCGCGCGCGCGCACCAGCAACAGCAGGACGCAATCGAGATCAGTCCCGCACGTGGAGCCCTGCTCGATCGCCAGCAACGCGAGTTGGCACGCACGATCGACACAACCTCAGTATTTGTCGCGCCCGATGAATTCAGGAAGGACGAAAAAGATACTGAGGCCGAAATTACCGGCGCGATTGAGTGCACTGCTTTGCACCTCGCGTCCTTACTCGACCTGGATCGAAAGACAGTATTCGCCCAGATCAACGAAGCAAGAAATGGCGGTCGCCGTTTTCTTTGGATCGCTCGGCGGATCGCTCCAGACAAAGCGCAGTTACTGGAAGCGATGGGCCTGACGGGAGTTCACACACGCAAAGAGCCCAAGCGCTTTTACCCGAACGGATCGCTCGCCGCCAACGTGCTGGGCTTCGTCGGACTTGACGGCAAAGGGCTGGCTGGAATTGAACAGGTTTATAACGAAAAGATTACAGGCGAGCCGGGAAAGATCTTCATCGAAAAGGATTCCCTTGGCAGAGCTTACGAAAGCACTGAGGTCCCGGGCAGACCGGGACAGACTGTAGTTTTAACCATTGACCAGTCCATTCAGTACCAGGCTGAAGCGGCGTTGACTACAGCAATCGAACAATCAGGCGCGAAGGCGGGCACCGCCATTGTTTTGGATCCGCATACCGGGGACATCCTGGCGCTCGCGAATGCGCCAACTTTCGATCCCAACGACGTCGGCGCGGCCTCACCTGCTGCGCGAAATAATTGGGCGCTGCAAAATATTTACGAACCCGGCTCGACCTTCAAGATTGTCGCCTTCTCGGCAGCGATCGAAAAAGGTCTCGCAAAACCGAGCGATCACATTGATTGCCAGATGGGCGCCATCACAGTCGCCAAGCGCGTGATTCACGACCACCACCCTTTTGGCAGTTTGACTATCGCCGAAGCGCTGGCCAAGTCGAGCAACGTTGCCGCGATCAAACTCGGGTTGCGTGTAGGTGATCCAACGATGCATGACTACATCACTCAATTTGGTTTCGGTTCGCGCACTGGTATCGAATTACCTGGCGAGACCGCCGGCATAGTTCGTCCCGTCAGCCGCTGGCAGCCCTCGTCGATCGGCTCGGTCGCGATAGGCCAGGAGGTGGGCGTGACGCCGCTGCAGATGGTGGCCGCCTTCGGCGCCCTGGCAAACGATGGCGTTCGCATCGCTCCGCACTTGATTCACGAGATCCGCAACGCGTCGGGCGCGCAGGTCTATCGCCCGAATCTTGAACAACGCCGCGTGATTAGTCAGGAAACCGCGCGCGCGTTACGCGGCATGCTCGAAGGTGTCACGCTGAATGGTACCGCCAAGAAAGCCCAATTAGATGGCTACACGGCAGCCGGAAAAACTGGCACAGCTCAGAAAATAGACCCCAAAACAAAAACGTATTCGAGGACGAAGTTTGTAGCTTCGTTCGTCGGCTTTGCACCAGTTACCAATCCAGCAGTAGTAATCATTGTCGTGATTGATGAACCTGGCGGGGCGTACCACGGCGGAGACGTAGCTGCGCCAGTGTTTCGCCAGATTGCCGAAGGGATTTTGCCGGATATGGGCGTAATACCGGACACCGATTTTAGAGAGACGGAACTCATAGCGCGCGCGGTTGAAACGCCGGCACAGATCGCAAGAAAACAGCGTAACGAAGCGAAGCGAATCCAAAACGAGCGACTTCAGGAACAGACTCGAGAATCAACCATGCCGCGCGTTGCCGCACGCGATAACAAAGGCGGCGAGATTGTCTACGCGGTCGCGGCCAGCAACGCGATTCTGATGCCTGACTTGCGTGGACGCAGCGTCCGCGACGCGGCGCGTGCGTGTGCTCGTCTTGGCATGCAGGTTGAAGCACGCGGCGAAGGAGGTCGTGTGGTAGGACAGTCTCCACAAGCCGGAGCAGAATTGCGACCGGGACAAGTGGTTTATGTCGACTTTGGCAAGGTCAACTGAGACAAATTGAGGGCGGAGCTACGGAGGCACTCGAGAGGTTCAGAGTACAAGCTTTAGCTTGCTGGAAAACACAACCTGAAGGTTGAACTCTGAACTACTTGAACGACTTCGGAAATTGAACAGTTTGCGTTACATGATTCGGAACAAACATCAAATTCACGGAGCGAACAAATGATCCCCCATCGAATGTTCCCTAACGAGTTTTCCAACAACGGATTGAAAGACCGGGTGACAGCATGCCGGAAACGATTGCGAGAGAGTCGGGTGCTCAGGACTCCAATGTCTGCCAGTCTCGACTCTGTGTTTTCGCGGAGTACGGAGGCAACGTCATCGCTGGCCCGCAGAAATAGTTCTCATCTCGAAGTCGATGGTGTTCAGAATGAGATATTGATGATTGAGAAGCAAGAGGTCGGAATCACGTGAATGTTCGCGAAGCATCGCTTTTAATGGGCGCCAACGTTAAGGACCTGAGCGTCGAGTTGTTTGACAAGGAAATCAGAGATTTTTCCATCGATTCCCGGTCGGTTGAAGCGGGCGAACTTTTCTTTGCGCTATCGCAGGATGATTACACCCGGGCTGGCTTCAACGGCGTCTTCGCTGACGGGCACCAATACATAAGAAGCGCCTTTGAGCGCGGTGCGCTGGCGGCCGTTGCCCGCGCTGATCGGGTAGCGAAAGATCCCGACCTCCAGGCATTGCAAGATCGCCTGTTGCTTATTGACGACGCTATTGCCTCGTTACAGACGCTGGCGCATCTTGTATATGAGCAATGGGGGAAGCCGGTTGTGGGTATCACGGGGAGCGCCGGAAAAACTACTGCCAAGGAACTAACCGCGCATCTGTTGAGCGCGAATGGGCAGCGGGTTTTGAAGAGCGAGCGCAATTACAACAACGGTCTGGGTTTGCCGCTGTCGGTCTTGCGGATGGTAAGCGAAGGCAGATCGCCGGCACAGTTTGATCTCGCCGTACTTGAAATGGGGATGTCGTCACCGACACATGAGATTCAGAGGCTTTGCAGGATTACGCCGCCCGATATCGCAGTCGAGTTGATGATTGCACCGGTACATTTGGAATACCTGGGAACTATAGAAAACATCGCAGCGGCCAAAGCGGAGTTGATCGAGGGTTTGAAGCCGGGCGGCACTGCCGTTCTCAACGCTGATGACGAATGGGTGATCAAGATGCGCGACAAGCATAAAGGGCGCACGATCACTTTTGGAATAGAGAACCCCGCAGATGTCACGGCCAGCGAAATTGATGCGAGTCGTCTTGGTTTGATCAAGTTTCGTTTGCAAACTCCCATCGGCGACACGCCGGCGGCGCTTCACATGAGCGGGCGCCATAACCTGATGAATGCGCTCGCCGCTGCGGCAGTGGCAACCTGCTTTGATTTGAAACCGGCGCAGATTGCCGCCGCCCTGGACACAGCAAGACCGCCGCGGATGCGTGGAGAAGTGCTTGATTTCGCTGCCGGCTTTGCGGTGGTTGACGATTCGTACAACTCGAATCCTCGATCGCTCGTAAATATGGTGGGAACGATCACGGAGCCGGGAGTCAACGCCAGGCGGCGTATCGTTGTTGCGGGTGAGATGCTGGAACTCGGACCTGACGAACTTGCACTTCATCGCCAGGTTGGAAGAGAGATTGCGGGCGCCGGGATTGATTTGGTGTGGGGCGTTCGCGGCCTGGCTGCAGCTATTGTGGAAGGCGCGAGCGAAGCAGGCACAACTGCAACTCGCTACTTCGAGAGCTCTGACGAAGCTGCTCGCGCACTAGTTGAGGAAATCAGGGAAGGGGATCTTGTCTTAGTGAAAGGCTCGCGTGGCGTCGCTACCGATAAGATAGTCGCCGCCATTCGCGAGCGCTTCCCGTTGGCGGGTACCGACGAATCCGAGTAACGCAAACTGTTAGTTTGCGCGACATACGATTGAAACGAGCAGCAGACGACTATAACGAATGATTTATTACGTCCTATACGAACTGCTCTACAGCCATTTCAAGGAGAAGGATTGGTTTCTAATCAAGGCGCTCAACGTCTTTCAGTACGTCACCTTTCGCACGGCGTATGCGTCGATTACGGCGCTCTTGCTTTCGCTCGTGTTTGGCGGCCGGCTCATCCGTGCCTTGAAGACATGGAATATCGGGCAGCAGATTCGAGAAGAAGGACCGCAGGCGCACATGGCAAAGCGCGGCACGCCAACCATGGGCGGGGTGTTGATTGTTGGTTCAGTAGTTATTTCAACTTTGCTTTGGGCCAAGCTGACGAGTGTCTACGTTTGGACGGTCGTAATAGCCATGTTGCTGTTCGGGGCCATCGGTTTTCTCGACGACTATTACAAGATGGCGAGGCAACACAGCCTCGGCCTTACGGGCAAGCAGAAGCTGCTCGGCCAGTTGTTGATTGCCATCGGCGTTTGGGCGGTGCTGTTTGTCTTAACTAAATATTTCGCGAGTGACTATTCCTGGAATGTCAGCATTCCTTTTATTAAAGCTACCGCCGCTCCAACGGGCATCAGTTTCATCGGACCCTTTCTCTATTTGATATTTATCGTCATCGTCCTGCTCGGATTTTCGAATGGCGTAAATTTGACAGACGGGCTAGACGGCCTGGCTATCAGCGTGACGTTTATCGCGATGACAGCGCTGACTGCCCTGACTTATCTCAGCAGCGACCGCAGGTGGGCCAGTTATTTAGAATTGTCACATCGTCCGGAAGCGGCCGAGCTCACTGTCTTCTGCGGCGCCATGGCCGGGGCGAGTCTGGGGTTCCTTTGGTACAACGCGCCACCGGCGGAAGTGTTTATGGGTGACGTTGGCAGCCTGGCAATCGGTGGGGCGCTGGGAACAGTAGCGGTGCTGACGAAACAGGAATTCATGTTGCTAATGGTGGGCGGCGTGTTTGTGATTGAAGCTTTGTCGGTAACGTTGCAGGTCGGCGTTTTTAAAATGACCAAGCGCACGACCGGAACCGGACGACGGTTGTTCAAGATGACACCCCTGCACCACCATTTTGAAATGCAGGACTGGAAAGAATCGAAGATTGTGTTTCGGTTCTTAATTTTGGCGATCCTTTTTGCGCTGTTGAGCCTGTCGACTCTGAAGCTTAGGTAGGTCTCAGTGGCCAGTGGTCAGTGGCCAGTGGTCAGCAAGAGCTGGAGGTTAGTCTACAGAAGAGTATTTATGGATTTTATTGAGTATAGGAAAGGTCAATTGTATTTACCGGGCTTACTGGCCACTGGCCACTGGCCACTGGCCACTGAATGAACGTCGCGGGCAAGAAGATACTGGTAATCGGAGCAGGTCGCAGCGGCGTGGCATCTGCGAAGTTTTTGTCAGCACGCGGTGCGACGGTCGCGCTTACCGACGCGCAGCCGTTTGAAAAGTGGAGTGCCGAGGCGCTCGCCTTGAAAGAAGAGGGCGTCGGTTGTTTAGCCGGTGAGCCACCGGGCTGGCTGCTCGATCAACTCGATTTGGTTGTAATCAGTCCAGGCGTTCCAACCAAAGCTATTCCGGTTAGATATGCGGAACGCGCCGGCGCTGAAGTCATCGGCGAAGTTGAATTAGCATCGCGGTATTTGAAGGGGCGAATAGTTGCAATCACCGGATCGAACGGTAAGACCACAACAACGTCGCTGATTGGCAAACTACTTCAGGACGCCGGCTTGCCGGCGCAAGTTGGCGGGAACATCGGGACGCCCCTGATTTCATTAGTTGAAAGTTCAAGTGATGACACATGGACGGTAGTAGAAATGTCGAGTTTTCAGTTGGAGACAATTAGCGAATTTCATCCGACCGTGGCGGTGGCGCTAAACGTCACGCCCAACCATCTGGATCGCTACGAATCGTTTACCGATTATGCGGCTGCGAAGCACCGGATATTTATGAACCAGCAACCGGGAGACATTGCAATCCTAAACGCCGACGATGAAATCGTTTCGAGCTGGGCGAAGGGTCTACGCGCGCATGTGACAAGTTTCAGTGTGAGCACGGAACTCGCGGATGGATTGTTTCTGCGAGGCAGTGAAATTATTTGCCGCACTCGTGAGGGTGAGAGGGTTTTACTAAGTTCACGCGACATGAAACTTCGCGGCCGCCACAATCTTGAAAATGTGCTGGCCGCGCTGGCCGCCGGCCTCGCGTGCGGTGCCGCTCCCGATTCGATGCCTGAGACGATCCGAAATTTCGAGGCGGTCGAACACCGGCTGGAGTTTGTCGCAGAAATCGAAGGCGTGAAGTTTTACAACGACTCAAAAGCAACCAGCGTCGATGCGACGCTTAAAGCGCTGGAAGCATTCGCAGAGGAAAGTGGAAAAATTGTTCTGATATTGGGCGGACGAGGAAAAAAAGCTCCGTATGCACCGCTCGGATCGTTGGTACGCAAGCGAGTGCGCAAGTTGATCCTGGTTGGTGAAGACGCTGACACAATCGAACGCGAGTTGGGAGAGTTTGCGGCGAGCGAGCGTGCAAGCGACCTGCAGAACGCGGTGAAACTTTCATTCGACGCGGCTCAGGCTGGCGACATAGTGTTGTTGGCGCCGGCCTGCGCGAGCTTCGACATGTTCGAAAGCTTCGAGCATCGCGGGCGGGTCTTTAAAAAAGAAGTCCAATGTCTAGTGTCCAATGTCCAACGTCCTTCTTCTTAACATTGAATATGGACATGAACACTGGGATGCGACACTTAGCATTGGAACCTGTTCGGACGTTGGACATTGGACCTTGGACTTTGGACAAGGCTTGAAATGGCAAGGAAGTTACATCCAGACAAATGGCTTTTCGCGGCGACCATCGGGTTGGCGCTATTTGGTGTCGTCATGGTGTACAGCGCCTCTGCGGTTTTGGCGGTCAGCGAAAATCACGGCAGTTTCTATTACGTCATCAAGCAGGCAATCTGGACCGGGATAGGTTTAGTTGCCATGCTGACGGCAATGCAGTTCGACTACAACCGCTTGCGAGATCCGCGCATTGTTTATGGCCTGCTGCTGCTGACTTTTGTCTTGTTGCTTGCGGTGTTTGCCTTCGCACCGGTGAACGGTGCGCGACGCTGGATAAAGTTTAGCGGTTTCTCAATTCAGCCATCGGAGATCTCCAAACTTACGCTCGCGATCTTCCTGGCCTATTTCCTCGAGAGACACGCGGGCGAAGAACGTGATTTCTGGCGGACGTTCGTACCCTGCGGCGTTGTGACCGCTCTGCTCGCGGGACTAATCGTGATCGAGCCTGACTTCGGCACCTCGATGATGTTGGTAGTGACTTTCGTAGTAGTTATCTACACGGCTGGCGCGCGGTTGTCGCATCTGGCAATGGCGGCTGCACCGGCCCTTCTGTTGGCGGTGGGCTTATTGATCTTCGTCCCGTGGCGGATGGCGCGCCTCGTAACGTTTCTTGATCCGTGGGCCGATCCACAGAAGAGCGGCTTTCAGGTAGTGCAGTCGCTGATCGCGGTCGGGTCAGGTGGTCCTAATGGGCTCGGGTTTGCGCAGGGCAAACAGAAGATGCTGTTTCTGCCGTTTGCACATTCCGACTTTATCTTTGCAGTCATTGGTGAAGAGCTGGGTTTGCTCGGCACGCTTACCGTGTTGTTGGTGTTCGCGCTGTTTCTGTATCGCGGCGTTCGCACTTCTTTGTTGGCCCCGGACCGTTTCGGAAAGCTGCTATCGCTGGGCATCGTTTCTGCAATCGTCGCCCAGGCGCTCTTTAACATAAGCGTGGTGTTGTCGCTGTTGCCGACTAAGGGAATTCCGTTGCCGTTTATTTCTTACGGCGGATCGTCACTTGTGCCAACGCTGGCGGCGGTTGGAGTGTTGCTGAATATCTCTCAACACGCTACCGGTTCATTGGGCATGGGGTTGTTGAGAGAGGCTTCGGCAAGGCCCGAGGAGGAATCGCGAAAGTTGCGTGTGGCGCCCGCCGGGCGAATGGCTTCTTCGCGGTTTGGTTAACGGCGATGCGCGTGCTGATAGCCGCCGGTGGAACGGGCGGACACATTTATCCGGGCATTGCCGTAGCAAAAGAAATCTTACGGCGCGACCGGGAGTCGCAGGTTAGGTTTGTCGGCACAGCGCGCGGACTTGAAAATAAACTGGTGCCTCAGGCAGGCTTTGAACTTACGATCATTGACAGTGCGGGTCTCAAAAATGTTGGAGCAACGGCACGCTTACGCGGGATGTTGGTCTTACCGAAGAGTTTGCTGGGCGCCCGCAACGCGATTGGAGATTTTCGGCCGGACATCGTAATCGGCGCCGGTGGTTACGTTTCGGGACCCGTGGTTTTGACGGCGGCCTTGCAGCGGTTGCCGACGTTGGTGATGGAGTCCAACGCATTACCCGGTTGGACCAATCGCGTGCTGGCACGATTTGTTGATAAGGCAGCTGTTTCGTTTGAAGCTGCGTTACCTTTTTTTCGCGGCCGGGCGGTGGTGACCGGCAATCCGGTGCGCGCGGAGTTTTTTGAAATACCAAATCGGCGAAGGCAGCCTGGAGAGTTTTCTATTCTCGTGTTTGGTGGTTCTCAGGGCGCGCATGCGATCAACGAAGCCATGGTAGCGGCGCTGCCGCTGCTGGATAGTTTGAAACATGGGTTGCGGGTCACGCATCAGACTGGCGAAGCGGATTTCGACAGAGTCACTTCGGCCTATGCTGATGCTGGTTGGACGGAACGCGCGAGTGTCAGGAAGTACATTGACAATATGATTGCAGCTTTTTCCGAAGCTGATCTGGTCATTTGCCGCGCTGGTGCAACGACGACGGCTGAGTTGATCGCCGCCGGCAAGGCTTCGGTGATGATTCCGTTCCCTTTGGCGGCTGATGATCATCAGCGAAAGAATGCGGAGGCATTAGCGA
This sequence comes from Pyrinomonadaceae bacterium, assembly GCA_035941655.1. Classification (GTDB taxonomy): domain Bacteria; phylum Acidobacteriota; class Blastocatellia; order Pyrinomonadales; family Pyrinomonadaceae; genus PSRF01. The sequence continues at coordinate 36,319 of DASZDU010000324.1, forward strand.
CGGGCGGAGCGGGAACAATGATTCTGCAGCAGGAGTTGTCCGGAAAACGATTGGCGGAAGAAATACTAACGCTCGCACAAGAGCCGGAGAGAATTACCGCCATGGAAGTTGCCGCGCGCAAACTCTCGCGCGGGAATGCAGCAGCGGCAGTAGTGGATCTGATAGAGGAGCTAGTGAGCAGTAAGAAGTGAGCAGTGGGCAGTGGGCAGTGGGCGAAAAACAAAAATTAGAAATCAAATCGCGAGCAACGTACAGTGAAAATCCCAAATACAAGTAAATTTAGAAGCGGGAGGGCGCGGGCTTTTACTGCCCACTGCTCACTGCTCACTGCTCACTGATTATTTATGTTTCGACGAATTCAACATGTCCATTTTGTCGGCATTGGCGGTATCGGCATGTCGGGTATTGCTGAGGTGCTTATCAATTTGGGTTTTCGTGTGTCCGGCTCCGACGCGAAGAAGTCGAATGTCACTGATCGGCTGCAGCAAATGGGAGTTGAGTTTGTTGAAGGCCACGACGGTGAAAACGTGGGTGATGCGCATGTTGTCGTTCGCTCGACCGCTGTGCGGGAAGACAATCCTGAGATCGAAGAGGCTCAACGTCGATCAATTCCGGTGATACCGCGCGCCGAAATGTTGGCTGAATTAATGCGATTGAAGCCACACACGGTCGCAGTAGCGGGCTCGCACGGGAAAACGACGACTACCTCGATGGTCGCAACGGTCCTGGGCCACGCTGGAATGGATCCGACGATCGTTGTCGGCGGTGTCGTTGGTGCTTTCGGATCGAACGCGCATCTGGGAACCAGTGATTTGATGGTGGTTGAAGCCGATGAAAGCGACCGGTCGTTCCTAATGCTGACTCCGACAATCGCTGTGGTCACAAACATCGATCGCGAGCACATGGATTATTACCACGACATGGACGACGTCCGCGCCTGCTTCACGAACTTCGTTAATAAGGTCCCGTTTTATGGCGCGTCGGTGCTGTGTCTGGATGACCCCAATGTGCAAGCGATCATTCCGCACGTCGAGCGGCGGCGCATAACTTACGGTCTCAGTGCCCAGGCTGATATCTCGGCGCATGCAATTCGTTATGACCAGAGCTTTGGATCGGTGTTTACGGTATGGCACGGGGCCGATGTGGTTGGCGATGTGTCGCTCTGCGTGCCTGGCCTGCACAACGTTTACAACGCGCTCGCCGCTATCGCAGTTGGTTTTGAGTTAGATGTGCCATTCACACAAATAGCAGAAGCGTTGGCAAGTTTCACAGGTGCAGGCAGGCGCTTTCAGTTCAAAGGCGAAGCGGGTGGCGTAATGGTGGTCGACGATTACGGCCATCATCCAACCGAGGTTAAGGCGACCCTGGCCGCGGCGAAAATTGGATCCGGCGGACGTCGCATCGTGGTCCTGTTTCAGCCGCATCGATACAGCCGCACACACGATTTGATGGAAGAGTTCGCGCGTTCCTTCAACAACGCGGACACACTTTTTGTCACCGACATCTACGCCGCGAGCGAAGATCCGATTGAAGGAACAACGGCTGAAACACTAACCGCTGCCATTAAGCGCTTTGGTCACAAGGATGTTCATTACGTGGGGGCGCTCGACAATGCACCGGCGGCGTTGCGAGACCACGTGCAGGCAGGAGATCTGGTTTTGACTCTGGGTGCGGGCACGGTGAGCCGTATAAGCGATCAGTTGCTGACACTGTTGCGCGAGCGTGGTGAAGCGAAAAGTGTCTGAGTTTCGTGTATCCCGAATTGCTTGTTTGTAATGTTTTATGGACGAAGCCACTGAACTGAACAACTTTACGGAACGCGACAACGCGCTCGAGCAGATCGCCACCCGACTGGGCGTGCGCGCTGAACGCGGCAAACGCTTTGCGGAGTTAACCAGTTTGCGTGTTGGTGGCTCGATTGATTGGGTCCTGTCGCCGGAGACGGAAGCGCAGGCTGCTGCCCTGGTGCACGAAATGGACCAGGCGGGAATTGGCTGGCGCGCGCTGGGCTCCGGCAGCAACATTCTCGCGGACGACGGCGATCACCATTACGTAGTCTTGAGTTTGAAGGAGTTGAAAGGCGAACTTGAATTCGATGGCGAGCGTGTATCTGTGCCGGCCGGTTATTCGCTGCCACGGCTTTGCGTCGATGCAGCGCGACAGGGTCTTTCGGGGATTGAGGGACTTGGCGGTATTCCGGGCACGGTCGGCGGCGCGCTGTGGATGAATGCGGGCGCATATGAACATGAAATTGGCACTGTTACGGAGACGGTGCGCGTTGCCCGAGCTGGAAAAGTCGTCGAGATTCCCGGTGCGGAAATTCAGTGGAACTATCGTCACACCTCGTTCAAGGAAGGCGAATTATTGCTAGGTGCAACCCTACGACTGACGCGCGACGACCCGGAAAAAATTCGCGCGCGCATGGACGATGCAAAGTCACGCCGTATGGCGACGCAACCGCACGGGTCTCGATCAGCTGGTTGCTTTTTTAAGAACCCGCCAACCGCAGCGGTGGGCACGGGCAAGATGATTGATGAGTTGGGCATGAAAGGATCGCGCCGGGGCAGCGCCGTCATTTCGCCGGTCCATGCAAATTTTATCGTTACCGAAGGCGAAGGTGCGCGAGCAGAGGATGCAATGGCGCTAGCCGAAGAGATTCGCGAACGGGTGAAGCGTGAACATGGCATCGAGCTCGAATATGAAGTCGAACTATGGCGGGCGAATGCACCGAAAAACAAGGCGGAGATTGACGAAGCGAACGCGGAGTCAGATCGAAAGGAACCTAAGTGAGAGAGCAAGTCATCGCACACAAAGTCGGTAATCGCAGCGGCATTGGTAAACACCGCCGCTCGAGTGAAGCGACGCAGCGACCAACGCGACGTGAAAGTGGCGGCGCAGTGCTCGTGACGCGGCTTAGGTCAGTGTTGGGTTACGTTCCCGCCTTCCTGAAAGTCGTGGCGGCGATCGTAGTCGGGATTGTGATTTTCGCGGGCTATCGCGCAGCTGCGTCAGCAAGTTTCTTCCAGATTCGCAAAGTGGAAGTGCAAGGCACGTCGCGTGTGTCCGCTGATGAGGTTGAGTCACTGGTTCGCAGAGAGGTGGAGAAGACCGGCGTTTGGAAGGCTGATCTCGCGGAGCTAAACGCCAGACTTGAAAAACTTCCCTGGGTGAGAACGGCCGTGGTGTCACGTGTATTGCCCGACAGCATTCGCGTGAGAATTACCGAGCGTGTTCCGCGCGCGGTGGCGCGAACAGCGTCGGGGCGCTTTCGCTGGGTAGATGACGACGCGGTCTTGCTGGGTGAAATGTTGCCCACCGACCAAATGCCGCCATTCTTTCTGCGCGGGTTGAATGAGGATGATCCTGAAGGTGCGCGCGTGGAAAATCGCGAACGAGTGGCAAAGTTTCTCGAGCTGCAACAGGCCTGGGATGCCGCCGGGTTATCAGAGCGCGTCAGCGAAGTTAATGTAATCGATGTTCGCGACATTCGCGCCCAACTGGCTGATGACGATTCGCATATCGAGGTGCGACTGGGATCGCAGGATTATGGTAAGCGGCTGAAAGACGCGCTTGAAGTGCTTGACGCGCAGAGGCAGACACCACGTGGCGCGCTGATTAGTTACATCGACCTGAGCCAGGGAAAAAGGGCAATCGTCGGTCTCACGTCTGGCGCGCATGCGAATGTTACTGCTGCATCGGTTGGTCGGTCTACGGAATCGATGGGCGAGAACACTGATCGAGGACCGACCGTTACTACGGCGCGAGAAAAAGCCATTGCTGCCGTGATCAGGACGAGCGACAGCAGTCCCGGCAAAAATAGAAATGATAATTCGCGGATAGCAGAAAAGAAGTCAGACAAGACAAAGAAACCTGAACGTCGCAAACCGTGACCACAAATCGTTTTCGTTAAGGAGCACCGTTAAATGGCCAAGCGCACGCAGCACACAATCGGTCTCGATATAGGGACGAGCAGGGTGACGTGTATTGCTTGTGGTCCGAGCGACACGGGGTTGCAAAACATTATCGGCATCGGAGAGGCGGAGGCTCGGGGATTGCGGAAAGGAGTAATCGTAAATCCCGATGCAGCGGTTGACGCGATCAAGAAAGCTGTTGAAGAAGCGGAGCGGATGAGCGGGATAGAAGCAGAGGAAGTGACGATCAACCTGGCGGGTTCGCACATTCTCGGATTCAACGGTCAGGCGATCGTAGCGGTGTCAGGACGTGATCGAGAAATCACTACGGAGGATGTGCGGCGAGCGATCGATTCTGCTTGTGCGATTCAACTTCCGGCTGGCCGCGAAATAGTTGATCGCCTGCCACAGGAATTTATCGTCGACGACCAGGATGGGATAAACGATCCCGTCGGCATGATCGGCGCCCGGCTGGCAGTCAAAGTTCACATTGTTACCAGCCCCGTAACTGCCCGCCAAAACGCCATTAATGCCGTAAACCGTGCCGGATTGATCGTAGCTGACATGGTGCTGGAGCAGCTCGCTGCTGCGGAGGCTTCGCTAACTGAAGATGATAAAGAGTTTGGCGCAGCGCTTGTAGACATAGGCGCTGAAACGACGGGCCTGGTCATTTATCAGCGCGGGGCCGTGCAGCACACAGCGGTGTTTCCACTTGGCGGATCGCATTTTACTAATGACATCGCTTTTGGTTTGCGAACTCCTATCCCCGATGCGGAAAAGATCAAGCGCACGGTTGGCTGCGCTTCAAGCACCTCGCTAACTGAGCTTGAGCGAGGCGAATTAGTAGAGGTGCCCTCAGTCGGTGGCCGCGCGCCACGTCAACTTTCACGACAAATCCTTTGTGACATTTTGCAGCCTCGCGCGGAAGAAGTGTTGATGCACGTTGCTGATGAGATCAAGGACGCTGGTTGGGAACGACAACTGTCAAGTGGCGTGGTCCTTACTGGTGGCGGTGCACTGTTGAGCGGCATGACCGAAGTTGCTGAACAAGTTTTCGATGCGCCCGTTCGGATCGGCTATCCCGAAAGAGATCGATTCGGCGGATTGATCGAGGATGTGCAGAGTCCGGCATGGGCCGCAGCTGCGGGCCTGGCCCTGGTGGCGAGTCGTGCGCAAGCGAGTGAAATGAAGATTGCTATGAGCCGTAGAGGTTCTACCGGAAAGCTAACACACTTCGTTTCAAGATTTCGAAATCGTTTCAGTAGTATTTTTTGACAAGTTGTTGTATGCTTCCGCCCCGGTTGCACAAGATATAGTCCGCAACATATCGATGCCAATGGAGCGAGCTACCCAACATAGGAGAAAGAAGCCCTGGAAGCCTTCCCGCTTCGGAAGAGAGGAAATGACTATGGCCGAGGACGCGCGTCTCGATAGAGGCATTAATATTTTCATTGA
>DASZDU010000325.1:0-2629 GCA_035941655.1 Pyrinomonadaceae bacterium
GTGACGAATTCAAGACGTTGAGACATGATGGAAAACTCTTTCCAAGGCATCGATGTTCCTCCCTATTTGCAGGAACTCTACGCCTCTAAAAGTGTTCACCATGTCTCCGAACAGGTGTTCAGTATGTCTCCGGTCTATACACCTTCCCGACCCCAGCTGATCCGAGTTGAGTCGTGGTTGTAGTTTGAAAGCCTTCCAGGATTGGTGATGCTGAGCTGCCCGGATAGTCTCTCAGGTCAGGAAGGCGGGCTTGCCCCCGCTCTTCGCCGCTTAACTTTAGATTCCTGAGCGCTGCGCTAACTCCAGTGCTTCCAAAGTCAGCTCACGCACTAACTGATCAAAGCGCTGAAAGCGTTCATCACCTGTTTGGCCGTTGACGTATCGAAAGTAAATTTGCTGAATGACGACCGCCACCTTGAAACGAGCAAACGTTTCGTAAAACACGATGCGAGAAAGATCGCGCCCGGTTGCCGCTTCATATCGTTCAATAATTTCTTCGCGAGTCAACCAACCCGGCCCGTTCGTGATGGCGCGCAATGAACTATTCTGATCCGCGTCGCTGTCCGCACCCTTCATCGTCCAGTAACTAAGCAAAAGGCCCACGTCGATGAGTGGATCACCGACGGTACACATCTCCCAGTCAAGCACGGCTATTACGCGAGTGGGATCCTCATTGTCGAGCATGATGTTGTCGAGTTTGAAATCGTTGTGAACGATGGTGGCTCCGCTACCCGTGTCCGCAGGAATTCGAGTTACCAACCATTCAACAACTTCATCCATCTCGGCAAGCTCGCTGGTTTTCGAACGTTGCCAGCGATCGGCCCAGCCTCGCACCTGGCGCCCAACAAAACCCGCTGGCTTACCGATTTGAGCGATGCCGGTTGTGTGTATGTCTACCGCATGAAGCGCGACCAGCGTATCGACGACGTTTTCGCTGAGACGCCGGCGCAGCCGAAGATGGTCACCAATTTGCTCCGGTACCTTTAACCGAACGATCAGCCCCTGGCGTCGCTCCATCAGATAAAACGGCACGCCGATAATGGAACTGTCTTCGCAAAGGAGCACCGGTTTTGGCGCGAGCGGAAATTGCGGATTAATTACCGAGAGCAACTTGTATTCGCGAGGCATGTCATGAGCGGTTGGCGCCACCGGTCCAATCGGTGGACGGCGCAGGACAAACTCAGAATCTCCGTAAGAAACCAAATAGGTGAGATTTGAATGGCCGCCGGGAAATTGTGCGACCTGAAGCGGTGCCTGTAGATCAAAATCGGCGGACACTGCGGGCAGCCCTTCGCGCAGATAGCTGTCCAGAGCGACCAGATCCAACTGCTCACCGGCTCTTACGGCTGTGCTGTCCTTGCCTGGTGTCATTAACGGTTGTTTCGTTCTTAAGGTCTACAAGTTGAACTAATTCTCGCGTTCGAAAGTCTTGAGAATCCTTTGCGCTACAACCTGCCGATGAACTTCGTCCGGACCATCGTAGATTCTTGCGGCGCGCGCGTCGCGATAAAACATTTCCAACGGAGTATCCTTCGAGTAGCCCAACGCGCCATGCACCTGTAACGCCCGATCGATGACGTCGTGCAACACGCGCGCGCCAAAAAACTTGATCAGCGAAATCTCGATGCGCGCGTCGTCGCCGCGATCAAGTTTCCAGGCGGCGTTGAGCGTCATCAACCGGGCCGCATTTATCTCCGCCGCCGAATCAGCAATCCAGTTTTGTACCGTCTGCTTTTTCGCAAGCGACTCGCCAAAAGACTGCCGCTTGAGTGAGTAGGCGCACATCATTTCGAAACTGCGCTGGGCCGCGCCGATCCAACGCATGCAGTGCTGAATCCTGCCGGGACCGAGCCGCGCCTGCGCCAGCTTGAACCCCTCACCCACGGCGCCGAGCAGATTTCCCACGGGCACGCGACAATCTTCAAAACGGATTTCGCAATGACCGCCAACGCCGCCTGAACCCATCACCGGTACTGACCGAATGATGTTAAAACCGGGAGTGTCTGTCGGGACGAGGATCATGCTGGCACGCGAATGTGACGCTGCTCCGGTGTCCGTCACAGTCATGGCGATCGCAAAGGCCGAACCGATGGCGCCACTGATGAACCACTTGTGCCCGTTGATGACCCACTCGTCGCCATCACGTACCGCGGTGGTTCGTAGGCCCGTGGGATCCGACCCGGCAACTTCCGGTTCCGTCATGGCAAAACAGGAACGCACTTCACCGGACGCGAGCGGCCGCAGATATTTTTCCTTTTGTTCATCTGTCGCCGCGATCAGCAACAACTCGGCGTTGCCGGCATCCGGAGCAGCATTGCCAAACAATCGCGGCGCAAAAACCGAACGGCCGACAATTTCATTCATCAGTGCCTGGCCAATGAAGCCGATGCCCATGCCGCCCCAATCTCGCGGAAGATTTGGCGCCCACAACCCCAGGTCCTTCACGCGTCTCTGCAAATCCCTTTCCAGTTCGACCGGTAGACCTTCGTCCTCGACCATGTTCTTTTCGTTGGGATAGACAAACTCGTCCATGAAGGCTGTGGTGCGTTCACGGATGGCTTCGAGCTCGGGGGGAATGCTGAAATCAATCATTGGTTGGACCTTCCGGCGAGCGCCTGAGATGAAGAAC
>DASZDU010000326.1:0-15203 GCA_035941655.1 Pyrinomonadaceae bacterium
ACCACTGCTGCGCCTGAACATCGAAGCGCGTGAACAATCGCTGGTCGATAAAATTAAGAACGAGATTGAAGTAATTATCCAACCGGCCTAGATTTGGAGTCTCTGACCTGTCAAGCGCTTTAGCTCGGCTGCGACCTGTCGCAGCCTTGGTTGAAATCGAGTGTTCTGAAAAGCGGCGTCAAGCCGCCGCTGACTAAAGCGCTGACTGGTCAGCGCACTCCAAATTTATTGTATGATCGCTTCAATCTCGTTCTTAATTTTATCGACCAGCGATTGTTCACGCGCTTCGATGTTCAGGCGCAGCAGCGGTTCGGTGTTTGACCCTCGTATGTTGAAGCGCCAGTTATCGCCCTCGAGTGAATATCCGTCGGTAAGATCCACTTTGCCTTTACCTGTAAACCTCTCCTTCACCGCCGTTATCGCGTCATTAACACTGGTAACTTTGTAATTCAATTCACCAGACATGAAGTGCCCTTTTGTGAACTGACCAATAATCTCTGAGAAGGGTCGGCCTGTGAGAGACAAGTGTTCGAGCACCAGCAGAAAGGGAATAATCCCATTGTCGGCATAAAAGTTGTCGCGGAAGTAATAATGGCCGCTCATCTCGCCTGCGAACAGACCATTTTCCTTGCGCATGCGCTCTTTCATAAAAGCGTGTCCACCTTTTGAGATGAGTGGCTTGCCCCCCAACGCCTTCACTACTTCAAGGGTCGGCCAAATCACGCGCGGGTCAAATATTATGGTGTTGTCGGGCCCATATTTTTCCAACAATATCTTCGCCAGCAAAGCAGTGATGTAAGCGCCGGAGATAAACTCGCCTGTTTCAGTAAAAAACATCGCCCGGTCGGCATCGGCATCCCAGGCAACGCCGAACTCCGCTCTTGAGTCGCGCACCAACGCTTCGACCTCGCCGCGGTTTTCGGGAAGCATCGGATCGGGAGGTCCTTTGGGAAAGGAGCCATCAGGCTCGAAATTCAGTGGCCGCAGGTCCAGTCCCAACATTTCCACCAGGCGCTGCGCCGGCTTACAGACGTAGCCAAAATTTGCATTGCCGACAAAAGTGAACTTTCGAATCGCGCCACGGTCCACAAAACGCAAAACGTGTTCGAGATAATCATCTAACACATCTCGCGTTTCGTACTTGCCTTTCGTCGTCGCCGTGACCTCAGCGTCTTTCCCTGCTTTCAGCGCATCGCGAATGTCGAACAGTCCCGTGTCGGAAGAGATGGCTGTAACCTTCTCCCTAACCAACTTCATGCCGTTATATTGCCTGGGATTGTGTGAAGCAGAAACCACGATGCCGCCGGCATAGTTGTAAGCGCCCACAGCGAAGTAGAGCATGTCAGTGGTGATCTCACCGATGTCTACCACGTTGACGCCGGCGTCCAAAAATCCTGCCACCAGGCTTTTCTTTAATGGCGGCGATGAGACGCGCGCATCCATCCCGACAACCACTTCTGTAGGCTTGAAGAGGTAGGTGTAGGCTTTCGCGATCCTGTAATAGGTGTCCTCGTCAAGGTCTGAGGGGTAAACCCCTCGAATATCGTATGCGCGAAAAATATTTAAATTCACTTCTCGAATCCTCCACCAGCGTTACTAAACTGCCGGCATGCTTTTTTGATCGCCGGTGATCGTGTAGTCCGTAAGCGACGTTTTATCACCCAGTACTGACCCCGGTCCCACCAGGGCCGAGCGGCCGATATGACAACCGCGGCCCGCGATCGCGCCCGAAACGAGGGCCGCGGTGCCGATGCGCGTGTGCGGCCAGATCACAGAATTCTCAACGCGAGCACGTTCTTCGACAAAACACCCCTGGCCCAACACGGAGTTAACAATTTGCGCACCTGGCTTGATCTGGCAATCGTCGCCGATGATCGAATTCTCGTCGACTTCTGCGGCGGTCGCGGAGTCGAAATCCCCACGTCGTTCCTTGATATGCATTCGGCCTACGCGATTTCCAAGCAGGTCATGGTGTACCTGCAGATATCGTTCGGGTGTGCCAATGTCAATCCAATAGGTGCGTGCTGGAATGTGAGCAAAGAAGGCTTCATTTCGTTTCAGAAGCTCAGGAAACAATCCGTACTCGAAAGAATGATTCTCGCCGTCTGGAACTAAATCGAGCACTTTCGGCTCGAGTATATAAGTGCCGGCATTGATCGTGTTGCAGGTAATTTCTTCCGCTTTTGGCTTTTCCAGGAACCGTCGAATCCGTCCATCGCTTTCAGTTTCCACCAGGCCGTAACTCGAGGGATTGTCTACCGGCGTCAACACGATCGTCGCCGTCGCCTCGCGTTCAGCATGTTCGCGAATTACGCTTTTTAGATCCAGGTCCGTCAGGATATCGCCGTTGAAAACGACGGTGGGTTCGCGAATGAGCTCCTCGGCAAACTTGTATGCGCCGGCAGTGCCCATCGGCTGCGGCTCGACGGTGTACTTTAGCTTCACGCCATAATCGGAGCCATCACCCAGCAGTTGTTCGATCTTGTTTGGTTGATACGAAAGCGACAGCGTGATGTCGGTGATACCGGCGCGTCGCAGGGTGTCGATCTGGTAAAGCAGAAACGGACGATTGCAAATCGGCACAATCGGCTTGGGCGTGTAGACGGTCAACGGGCGCAGGCGCGTGCCTTTACCACCCGCAAGAATTAGTGCTTGCATGTTTAATAACCGGAATGATGAATTGAAGGTTGAATAGCAGCAGAGTCTAACATTCGATTGCGGCGCTTTTCAATTGAGCGTCTCTGTGAGTCCACTCATGCAGTTCAGAGTTCAAGCTTTAGCTTGGGTAGTCGAGTGATAGCCAGACCGCAGCCTAAAGGCTGAACTCTGAACTGCTATGTGCCGTTCATCGATCCCAGCTTCTTGACACGTCACTGGGTAAATAGTAATCGTAAACAGTTAACAATTCTTGAACATACGTGGAGTCTTAATGAGCGAAACTCGTGAAGCAGTTATTGTCAGTGCCGTAAGAACACCGGTGGGAAAATTCCTTGGTTCGTTGAAGGGATTCGCGGCTACTGACTTAGGTGCGATTGTTGTGCGTGAAAGCGTCAAGCGCGCAGGCGTTGCGCCTGAAGATGTTGATGAAGTGATCATGGGCTGCGTAATACAGGCCGGGTTGGGCCAGAATCCGGCGCGACAGGCGGCACTGCGCGGTGGTCTATTGCCCGCGGTTTCAGCGGTGACCGTGAACAAGGTATGCGGCTCAGGTCTTAAGGCAGTGATGATGGCAGCTCAAGGAATTCAACTTGGTGATACTGACATCGTGGTAGCCGGTGGTATGGAGTCGATGTCAAACGCGCCGTATTTGATTCCCAAGGCGCGCGAAGGTTACCGGCTCGGAAACGGAGTGTTGCTCGATGCCATGATTCAGGACGGGCTATGGGACGCATACAACGACTATCACATGGGCTGCACGGGAGAGATAGTGTCCCAAAAGTTTTCGGTGAGTCGCGCGGAACAGGATGAGTATGCGCTCAACTCCCATCGCAAAGCGGCAGCTGCAATCAAGGCGGGAAAGTTTACGGACGAGATCGTGCCCGTAGAGATTCCGCAGAGGAAAGGGCCGCCCATAGTTTTCGATACCGATGAAACTGTGCGCGAGGATACCTCGCTGGAGGCGCTTGGTAAATTGCAACCGGCGTTCAAAAAGGACGGGGGAACTGTGACCGCGGGCAATGCGCCCGGAGTTAACGACGGCGCCTCGGCGGTTGTCGTCACGTCGATGGACAGAGCGAAAGCGCTTGGCATGCAACCGATGGCGCGTATCGTTGCGCAAGCAACTTCGGGTGTGGAGCCTGAGCTGGTAATGATGGCGCCGGTTGAAGCAATCACAAGAGTACTGAGGAAGGCCGGTTGGTCGCTGGACGAAATAGACTTGATTGAGCTGAACGAAGCTTTTTCGGTGCAGGCGGTGGCGATCACAAAGGAATTAGGTTTGGATCCTGCACGTTTGAATGTAAATGGTGGAGCGGTTGCCTTAGGTCATGCGATTGGTCAATCCGGATCACGGCTGTTGACCACAATGCTCTACGAGTTGAAGCGACGAGACGCGCATCGAGGCGTTATTTCGCTTTGTCTTGGCGGCGGAAACGCGGTTGCGATGGCGGTCGAACGGTAAAAATCATATATGGAAAATCTTCCGTATCGATTATGAGTGAAATAATCGGTGTAGTTGGATCAGGCACCATGGGCAACGGTATCGCGCAGGTAGCGGCGCGTGCTGGTTACAGTGTCGTTCTCCACGACGTCAAGGATGGTTTCCTGCAGCGTGCGCTCGCGGCAATGGACAAAAGCCTGCAAAGAGATGTGGACAAACAGCGTTTGAGCGCCGACGAAAAACAGTCAATCATAAAACGCATCAAGACAACGACGGAAGTTGAGAGCTTCAGAGAAGCGTCCTTCGTGATCGAAGCAGCAACGGAGAATCTTGACGTCAAGGTTGACATCTTCAAGACGCTTGATCAAATCACACCGCCGGAAGCGATTCTTGCCTCCAACACATCGTCGATTTCTATTACGCGTCTGGGCGCGGCGACAAACAGGCCCGCCAAGGTCATCGGCATGCATTTCATGAATCCGGTCCCGGTCATGAAGCTGGTCGAGGTGATTCGCGGCATCGCGACGTCAACCGAGACCTATGAGCAGGTGAAAAGTTTGGCGGAGAAACTCGGCAAGACCGCGCTTGATTGCAACGACTCGCCGGGCTTCGTGTCTAATCGAGTATTGCTGCCAATGATTAACGAAGCGATTTTTGCCCTTTACGAAGGCGTTGCGACGCGCGAAAGTATCGACGGCATCATGAAGCTGGGCATGAACCACCCGATGGGGCCGTTGGAACTGGCAGACTTCATTGGTCTGGATGTATGTCTCGCGATACTTAATGTGTTATACGATGGTCTGGGCGATCCTAAATATCGCGCTTGTCCTTTACTGAAGCGTTATGTCGATGCAGGCTGGCTGGGCAAAAAGACTGGCCGCGGGTTTTATGAGTACTCGTAAAGCAAACTGTTAGTTTGCTTCTACGGCGGAAAGACATTTATCTCGGGGCCAAGACTTTAACAACGATCGCAAACCAACAGTTTGCTTTACTGGTCACTGTCTACTGACTACTGCTTTTGCAATGTCTTCAATAGCTCATTATTGCCAAAAGTGTCTGGCCGCAAATCCCTTGGGCCAGGAGTTCTGCGCTCGCTGCGGTACCAGACTGATGATTGTCGTCGAGCCTGCGGCCGGCCGTTACGAGACGCTGGAATCTGGCAACTCGAGTGAAGAACATCTGCTTGAAAGAATATCGGCGCTTGAGAACAGACTTGGCCGGCTAACCGAAAAATTGGATCGCGGCCTCGACCTTCTTTTGCGACAAGCGCAGCACTCGCATTTCGATCGCGCGCTCCTTAAAGCTCTGGTCGGTTTGTTGAGTGAAGATGGGACAATTGAAGGCGAGAAACTTGAGCGGTTGTGGATTCACCGTTGCCAGAAAGATGCTGAGGAGCAGCTTGAGAGCGAACACCGCGAGGAATTGCGTTTAAAAATTCTCGCGACTTATCAGGGACAACAAGCTTCGGCTTTCATGCAGTTTATTAATGAAGGCTTTTTGTTTATTGACGACGATCAGCCGAGTCGAGGCATTCGCTCGCTTCAGCGCGCCGCTGACATGGACCGTGATAATGCACCGTTACTATATTTCGTCGGCGAATATTTCTTCCGGACTGGTAAGACACACCAGGCGCAAGACTATCTTGCGAGGGCCTATGAATTGTTACCGGGCGACCGGCGCGTTTCACTGTTGCTCGGGCTAACCTGCGCTGACGAGGGCGATGTCGAACGCGCAAAGGAATTGTTGAATAGCGCGACGCGACTTGGCGGCTCAACGTTCGCAGCCCATTATGGATTGGGGCGGCTGTTCGTGGCGGAAGCAAAATGGCCAAGAGCACTGCAACAATTCAAGCTGGCGCTGGCGACCAAAACCTCGCCTGAGGCCCATTACACGCTCGGCTGTCTGTACTACCAACTAAACCGCGACTCGCTTGCCACGCGTCATTTACGAAAAGCTTTGGAACTCGACGAAAATTACAGCGAAGCGTTCCACGTGCTTGGTTTGATCTCGCAGCGCGCCGGAGAAAAAGCTCTCGCTGAGGAATATTTTGCGAAAGCCGGCAGTGGCGCTGTCGGCAAACCAAAACCCGCCAGAGGCAGAAGGAACAACTCAACCGGAGCCTTAATTGCACCGCTTTTTCGCGTATCGCCCGCCAACCCCCGCAGGCTGATAACCGGCGGCGATCGTCGTCTGGCTGAAGCCCTGCGACAGGATGCGTTGAACGCTTGTAGTGCTGTCAGCAATGATGGTCGCTAATGTTCCTGAAGCAATTATTGAACTGAAGCCGGCAACTATCGATAAGATGAGCAAGCCAACACAAAATCAGGACCGCTCCCGGTTCTGACTTCGGTACTAATCGTGTGAAGTTTGAGTCGAACTGCAGCAGTACCATCAGCCCTCTCGTTGACACTCCGCCGCTCGTAGTTATAATGGCTTTTTGCGCATTAGCCGCTAAAATGTGCTATTCACAATAGGGTGGTAGGCAATGCGGATTGAGCTGGCAACTCTTGAGCACGGGAAACGCTCGTTTGCCCACAAGTATTCACCGGGCGAACTTGTCTTCGATGATGATCGGGTGAGCATTGTCGAGCCGCCTGCAGTTTCCGGTGAGATACGTCAAAAGGGGCAACGACTGCGGGTCACGGGAATTGTCTCGGGCAGCGTCCAGGTTGAATGCGATAGGTGCTTGAAACCCGTTGGGATCGGCGTAGATTCTCAGTTTGACGTCGAATATGTGACGGCTCAGGATTATCAGGCGCAACAAGCGCTCGAGCTGACTGAGGCGGACCTTAATCTCTCGATATTTGACGGCGAAGGGCTGGAAATCGACGAACTGGTAAAGGAGGAGTTGCTGCTCGCCGTACCGGATCAAGTTATTTGCAGCGAGGCCTGCAAAGGCATGTGCGCTGTATGCGGCGTAGACAAAAATTCGATCGACTGTGAGTGTGAGACCCGCGACGTGGATCCGCGTTGGTCAGGATTGAAACAACTAGTGAATCGTAAATCGTGAATCGTAAATAGTGAAGAAGCACGTAGCTCTCGCTGCTCGTCATTGTATTAGCTATTTACCATTTACTATTCACCATTTACCGATTTCAGAACCGGAGTAATTATGCCAAATCCAAAGCGAAGACATTCGAAAGCTCGTCGCGGCAAACGCCGCGCACATGATGCTCTGCGTGCGCCGCAGACCAGCCTCTGTCCTAATTGCCAGGAGCCTCGCCTGCAACACCGCGTCTGCCCCAAGTGTGGATACTACAAAGACCGGCAGGTTGTGCGGGTAGAACAAACCTAACCTGATAAACAATATCGTCTGTGCGAACTCAGTCGAAGAATGAAGCCCGGCTCACGGGAAAAGTCGTTCTCGACGCGATGGGCAGCGACCACGCGCCGCATGCAGAGATCGACGGTGCGTTGGCCGCCGCCCGCGACCTCGGCGTCAAAGTGATCCTGGTGGGCCAGCCTGAAAAACTGGAGCCGGAGCTGAAACGCTGTGGCTGGCGTGGCGATGGCGACCGCGGAATTGAATTGGTTGAGGCTGCCGAAGTGATTGGCATGGGAGAGCCGGTGATGGCTTCCGTTCGGCGCAAGAAGAAAAGCTCTTTGCGAGTCGGAACTCGTCTGGTGACTGATGGGAAAGCCGACGGCTTCGTTTCGGCCGGAAACACCGGCGCCGCCATGGCCACCGCGAAAATGGTTATCGGTATGCTGCCGGGTGTTGATCGACCAGCCCTTGCTGCGCTCATACCGACTAAATCAAATAA
The DNA here is from genome assembly GCA_035941655.1 of Pyrinomonadaceae bacterium. GTDB lineage: Bacteria > Acidobacteriota > Blastocatellia > Pyrinomonadales > Pyrinomonadaceae > PSRF01. The sequence goes on from DASZDU010000326.1 coordinate 7,864, forward strand.
GCCGACTTTGTTGTTGGACGTAGGCGCGAACTCTGAATGCAAGCCACATCATCTCGTGCAATTTGCGATCATGGGTGACGCCTACTCGCGAGCTGTGCTCGGCACTATTGGCCCGGTGGTCGGACTAATGAGTATTGGCGAAGAAGAAGCCAAGGGAAACGACTTGACCAAGGAGGCGTTTCCGCTGTTGCGAGAAATGTCGAGTTTGAATTTCATGGGAAACGTCGAAGGCCGCGACGTTTTTTCAGGCGCAGTTGACGTGATCGTCACTGATGGTTTTACCGGCAACGTTATGCTTAAGCTGTCTGAAGGCCTTACGGACGCAATGCTCTCAATGATCAAGCGCGAGCTTACGGCCTCGGCTGTGACTAAAGCCGGCGCTATGCTGGCGAAGCCTGCGTTTCGCAATATTAAGAAGCGACTTGATTACTCTGAACATGGTGGCGCGCCATTGCTGGGAGTGCGGAAGATCGTCGTAATTGGTCATGGCAGCTCGAATGCGCGCGCGATCCGAAATGCGATTCGCAGCGTGAAGGAGTTTTCGGAAAATCGTGCCGGCGAGCGTATTGAAAAGGGAATTGCCGAAACCAATGCGCTGCAGAGCGTAACGCAAACTGTTAGTTTGCGTCGTGCTTGATAACCCAGTATCGATTTGGTGGATTTGTTTGGTTCGTGTTATTTCGTGGTTCGTTTACCTAAGTGGTCGTCTAAACACTTGAACCACGAAATAACACCAAGGGGAGCAATTGGTCAGTCAGTTCGCAAACTAACAGTTTGCGTTACGAGATAGTGAGTGGATAGTATTACCGGCCACAAATTAGCAGCTGGGGAATGAATGGAAAATTTTCGCGCAGGAATTCTGGGCACGGGACACTCTTATCCTGAAGGCATTCTAACGAATGCCGACCTCGAGACGATGGTGGAGACGTCTGACGACTGGATAACCACCCGTACGGGCATCAAACAGCGACGAAAGGCGGCACCCGGAGAATACACTTCGCAATTTGCGGTTCGTGCTGCCCGTGAGGCGATCGAGCGCGCTGGTTTGCAGCCGGAGGATATCGACCTAATCCTCTGCGCCACGGTCACGCCGGACCAAATACTTCCATCCACAGGTTGCATAATCCAGGCAGAGTTGGGTGCGAACAAAGCGGCGGCAATGGATCTGGTCGCTGCCTGTTCAGGTTTTCTCTATGGCCTGACGGTGGCGGATACGATGCTTCGCACCGGTCAATCGAAGTACGCACTCGTCATTGGCGCGGAGATTCTTACGCAATACGTTGACTATACCGACAGGCAAACATGTGTCTTGTTTGGTGACGGCGCTGGCGCAGCAGTCCTTGGCCCAGTAGGTGGCGAACGCGGAATTCTGGCAGCGCGGATCAGATCAGATGGTCGTTATCTGGAACAATTGTACTCGCCCGGTGGCGGGACCAGACGCCGGCCGACAGCAGAAACGTTGGCAGCTGGTGACCACTTCTTCAAGATGAAGGGTAACGAGCTTTTTAAGGTGGCGGTTCGTTCTATGGCGGATATTTCTCGCGAAGTCCTGGAAGAAGCCGGCCTGAGCGCCGAGGATGTTAAGCTCTTCATTCCGCACCAGGCGAATCAACGCATTACCGACGCCGTGGCCAATAAGCTCAATGTTAATACTGAGCGCGTCTATTCGAATATCGCAATGCACGGAAATACGTCGTCCGCGTCGATACCGATCGGGCTGGATGAATGTGTCGAAGCCGGCAAGATCCAAACTGGCGACCTGATTTTGCTGGCATCGTTTGGCGGTGGCGTCACCTGGGGTGCGGTGGCGTTGCGCTGGTAGAAGGGAGCGGTAAATAGTGAATCGTAAATGGTAAATGGTCGTGGTTGCCCACGTGGCTTTACGACAGACTGGATCGAGAGCCGACATCCGTATTAACTATTTACTATTTACCATTTACTATTTACTCGTTTATGTCGCTTGCATACATTTTCCCCGGCCAGGGGTCGCAACATCCCGGCATGGGAAAGAATCTGGCAGATAATTTTCCGGCAGCGGCGCAGCTCTTTGAAGAATTTGACGACGCACTTAACTTTTCGATCTCTCGACTGTGTTTTGAAGGCTCCGCGGAGGAGTTGCAGCTAACCGAGAACACGCAGCCGGCGATTTTTGCTGTGTCCGCCGCCGCGCTCAGCGCTATGAAATCAGTGGGTTTCCCCATGCCGGATTTCGTGGCTGGACACAGTTTGGGAGAATATTCCGCATTGTTCTCCGCGCGTTCGCTCCAGGCTGGCGAGGCGATACAAACTGTGAGGTCGCGTGGTCGCTATATGCAGGAAGCGGTACCGGTAGGTGTGGGTGCGATGGCTGCGGTGATTGGCGCGGACCTGGCAGTAATTGAAGCCGCTTGTGCGGAGGCAGCTGAAGACGAAGTTTGCGCGCCGGCCAATATCAACTCTCGGAGCCAGGTGGTGATTGCCGGACACACTGGAGCGGTTGACCGGGCGAGCGAGTTGCTACGTGGTCGCGGCGCGAAAAGAGTTTTGAAGTTGAACGTGAGCGCGCCGTTTCATTCGGCGCTTATGATGCCGGCCCAGGAGCGGTTGGCGTTAGACCTCAACCGAATTGAGTTTGCCAAACTAGCGACGCCGCTCGTAACCAATGTTGATGCGGCGATAATTGGCAGCGGCGCCGAAGCAGCAGAGGCGCTTGTGAGACAGGTCTCATCGCCCGTACGCTGGTTACAATCGATGGAGTTGTTGATTAAGGAAGGTGTTGATACCTTCATAGAAGTAGGTCCTGGAAAAATACTGACGGGCTTGATGCGACATATAAGCCGGCAGGTAAAATGCTTTAACGTCGAGGACGCAGACAGTCTGAAACATGCTGGCGCGAGTCTCGGTATATCCTGAGTTGTCATCGATCTTTTATCACAGAGGAGCAAAACGAAATGCCCGATCCAGAAATCGAGAGTAAGGTCAAACAGATTATCGTCGACGAACTCGGCGTGGATGAAAACGAGGTCACACCAAATGCACGGTTCATCGACGACCTGGGTGCTGACTCTTTGGACACGGTAGAACTTGTCATGCGTTTCGAAGAGGAATTCGGCATCGAGATTCCTGACGAGGACGCGGAAAAGATTCAGAGCGTCCGAGACGCTTACAACTACATCGACCAGCATAAGAAGTGAAAAGTGACAAGTGAAGAGTGAAAAGTTAAGACATGTAAGACCGTCTCTTTTCTAAACTTTTCACTTTCACCGTTCACGTTTCACTGCATTTCAAGGAGTTTTCATTTGGCACGACGTGTAGTTGTCACAGGGTTGGGCCTGATAACACCGGTTGGTAATTCAGTGGAGACGACCTGGGCCGCGCTCATGAGCGGCCGTAACGGCGTCGACTACATCAAGAAATTTGACACCGAGAAGTTTTCCGTCAAATTTGCCGCCGAAATTAAGGACTTTGACCCACTCAAATTCATAGCCAAAAAAGAGGCGCGCAAAATGGGCGCCTTTATTCATTACGCCATTGCCGCTGCCACAGAGGCGATGGCCGACAGCGGCTTCCGACTTACCGAGGACGGGAAATTTCCGGAAGAACTAGCTGAGAATGCCGGCACCTACATCAGCAGCGGCATCGGCGATTTCTGGGCCATCGAACGCGAGCACTCAAAACTTCTGAATGATGGACCTGACCGCGTCTCACCATTCTTCATTGTCTCCGCAATAGTTAATCTGGCGGCTGGCCAGGTTTCAATTCGTTATGGAGCAAAGGGTCCGAATTCGGCCACGGCGACCGCGTGTTCAGCGGGCGCGCATGCCATCGGCGACAGTTTCAAGATCATCCAGCGCGGTGATGCCGACGTGATGATCTGCGGCGGAGCTGAATCTGCTATTACGCCGATGAGTGTAGCGGGGTTTGCTTCGATGCGAGCGCTCTCGACTCGCAATGATGATCCGCAACACGCGTCGCGGCCTTTCGAGCGGGATCGCGATGGCTTTGTTATCGGCGAGGGCGCGGGGATTATGATCCTTGAAGAGCTGGAGCTGGCAAAACGCCGCGGAGCTCGAATTTATGCAGAGCTGGTCGGCTACGGTATGACGGCCGATGCGTTTCACCTCACCATGCCAGATGAAACTGGCTCCGGCGCCATTCGCGTTATGCAGAAAACTATTCGCGACGCCGGCATCAGCCCCGAGCAGGTCGGATACATCAACGCACACGGCACGTCCACTCCTTATAACGATAAGTTTGAAACCCTTGCGATCAAGCAGACGTTTGGCGACCATGCCTACAAGCTGGCAGTCAGTTCCACCAAATCAATGACGGGCCACTTGCTCGGCGCCGCAGGTGGAATCGAAGGTGTGTTCTCGGTTCTGAGTCTGCACCGCAAGGTTTTGCCGCCAACGATTAATTACGTGAACCCGGATCCTGATTGCGACCTTGATTATGTACCTAACGAGCCGCGTGAGGCGGAAGTTGAATATGCGCTGTCGAATAGTTTTGGATTCGGCGGCACGAACGCGGCGCTGTTGTTTAAGCGATACGAAGAATAGTAAACAGCAAACAGTAAACAGCAAACAGCCGGAATATTTACTGCTTGATGCCTGCATAGCCAATATCGATCGTTCGCCTTGTTCCGGCTGTTTGCTGTTTGCTGTTCACTGTTTGCTACTGAGTATTTTTATGAAAATAATCGTCATGATGAAGCAGGTCGCGAACAAGGATGCGATTCTGCGAATAAATAAAGAAGGCACTTGGATCGAAGAAGGCGACCTATCGTTTGAAGTCAGCGAGTCAGACGGCTACGCGCTCGAAGAAGCTTTGCGCGTGCGCGAAAAACTCAGCGGGGAAGTGGTAGTTTGTTCGATGGGCCCCCAAAGAGTGAAGAGCGTTATCAAAGACGCGCTCGCGCGCGGCGCGGATCGAGCAATTCATGTTGCTGGAGATAATTTGGGGTCGCTTTCACCGTATGCCGCAGCGAGCGTACTGGCCGAAGCCATTCGCGATGAAAAGCCGGATTTGATATTCACCGGTTTACAATCAGACGATTATGGTTACGGACAAACGGGGGTCATCCTTGCTGAACTGCTGGGATTGCCGCACGCGACCATCGTCATCGAAGTCGACGCCGGGGGCGAGAAATTGCGCGTAAAGCGCGAGCTGGAAAGCGGGTGGTATCAATGGTACACGATGCCAACGCCCGCGCTGCTCACAATCCAGTCAGGCATCAGCCAGATCCGTTACGCCACTTTGAAGGGAATAATGGCGGCAAAGAAGAAAGAGATTAAGGAAGTCATGCCGGCGGCGGAGATAGTGGGCCGGCCCTCGCACCAGCGGATCGAAAAGGTTTATCTGCCCCAGAAAACGAAGCAGACCCAGCTGCTGGGAAATGGCGACGCGAAGGCGGGCGCTGTAGCGCTGGCAGAGAGACTGCATACCGAAGCGCGAGTGTTTTAAGTTAAGAAAACTCAGTCCTCAGAAAGGAAAGATCATGCGTCCCTCAGCAAATTCAGTAAGACTTCAACTTCTTTCATGTGCGTTCCTTCTGGCTTTGGCAGTTTGTAATCCGACCTGGACCGTCACGGGCTTTCAGAATCAGAATCGATCGAGTGCGGCACTGGAATTGGTTCGAGAAGGAAGTTACTACTACCAAAAACATGATTTTGAAAGTGCGATTGTTCCTTATCAAAAGGCTCTTGATCTTGAGAAGGAAAACCGCACTCTGGATAAGACAATCTGGAAAGTGCTGGTCGATAATCTTGGTATGGCCTACGGCATTACAGGTGACCTGGACAAGGCCAAGGATACTTTTAAGTACGGAATTTCAAAGGACCCCGATTATCCGCTGTTCTATTACAACATGGCCTGCACATATGGCGAGCTGAAGGACATGGACAACGCAATCAAATATCTCGAACTGGCATTCGACAGGCGAGAGAACATAATTCCAGGCGAGCATATGCCAAACCCGGCAACCGATTCATCGTTCAAGCACTTTATGAAAGACGACAAGTTTAAGGCGGCGCTCAAGGGACTAAAGCAAAAATGAGTCAGGGAATTCTGGTTTTTATAGAGCATCGCAATGGCAGTCTTAACAAGACTTCCGTCGAAGCGATTGCAGCGGCGCAAAATCTCGCGTCTCAACTGCAGGAAAAAGTCAGTGCGGTCCTCTTAGGCGATACAGGCGCACTGGCGCAGCAGATCGCGGCGTACGAGCTCGAAAAGGTTGTGACTGCGACTAATCCAGCCATCGCTGATTACACGCCAGACGGTTACACCGACGCGATGGAGCAGGTTGTCAAGAAACTTGAGCCGCAATTGGTCGTGATGCCGCACACCTACCTGGTTCGCGACTACGCTCCGAAGCTGGCGGCGCGTTTTGGTAAGTCGCTCATCAGCGATTGTATTCGGGCGCAGGTTTCAGGCAGCTCGATTACGTTTACCCGCCGAATTTTCCTCGGCAAGCTTGATGCCGACGTTGTGTCCGACGCCGCGGCTCCGGTTTTTGCCACTTTCCAATCCGGGGCCTACCGGCCTGATCAAGCGCAGAAGGGAAGCGGCGCGGAGATATTGGACATGCCCGTCGACGTCGGTGGCATTCGCATGACGCCGGAAGCGCCGTTCCAGGAAGTGAAACAAGCTGTTGACTTGAGCAAGGCCGACATCATTGTCGCTGTGGGCCGCGGTATCAAGAGTAAAGACAATCTTGCACTTGCGGAAAAGCTTGCCGAAGTTCTTGGCGGTGACCTGGCAGCGTCGCGTCCGATCTGTGATGCCGAGTGGTTACCGATCGACCGCCAGATTGGATCTTCGGGTCAGACTGTGGCGCCAAAACTTTACATCGCGTTAGGCATCTCCGGGGCCATCCAGCATTTGGTTGGCATGAAGAACTCGGGAACCATCGTCGCGATAAACAAGGATGCGGAAGCGCCGATTTTTGATATTGCTGATTATGGGATTGTGGGTGATCTGTTTGAGGCAGTTCCAGTGCTCACCGAAGAGATCAAAAAAATCAAAGGTCTGAGTTGAGCCTCTCTTTTGGAGTGCGCTGACCTGTCAGCGCTTTGATCTTGGCCGGCCTGTCGGCCAAATTTTTGCATGAAAGTCAATTGACCGTTGTTCGCGACAGGTCGCGAACGACGAAAGCGCTGACAGGTCAGCGCACTCCAAAAGTTCACTGCTTTTGTGTAAATAGTACTTCAATTTCCTTCAGCAGTTCCTCCGGTTTCCACTCATTCCCGCGATACACCTTAACCACTTTTCCGTCCGGACCGATGAGGGCAGTGCGCAGCGAGTGGATCACTTGCTCGGTGCCGGAAGGCGTATCCTGGAAATATCTCAGTCCGAAAAACTGC
>DASZDU010000327.1:0-4946 GCA_035941655.1 Pyrinomonadaceae bacterium
GCCACTGCTCTCAACAAACGCGAGAACGGTGTCGCACCTGAATAATGTTCCAATCCTTCCAGCGACTTTGGCCTGTAGCTGTTTACGTTCTGGCCGATCAACTGAACTTCTTTGTAGCCCAGCGAACGTAGCCGGTTAACCTCCGCAACGATCTCCAACGCGCTGCGACTCTTTTCGCGGCCGCGCGAATAAGGAACAATGCAAAACGAGCAAAACTTATTGCAGCCTTCAATGATGGGAACCAAAGCAACGTAGGGCGAGCGTCGCTCGGCAGGCGACACATCCCAGACCTCGCCTTCGTGGCGCTCATCCAGGTCGATAACCGAGACTTCCCCGTTCTGCGCGCGTTCAATCAACGACGGTAAGCGATCCGTTGCTCGCGTGCCGATGACGAGATCCACCGCCGGTGCGCTCGCGAAAATCCCGGAACCCTCTAACTGCGCTACGCAGCCCATCACCCCGATGAGAGGTTTCTGGCGCCCGGCGTGTTTTGCCTGGCTGCGAATCTCCGAAATTCGCCGGAAAACTTTTCGTTCCGCGCGCTCGCGAACCGAACAGGTATTCAACAAAACTACGTCAGCGGCATCCGCGGACACGGCCAGGTCGTAACCGGCTTTGCGCAAGCCGGTAGCGGCGCGCTCGCTGTCTGCCACGTTCATTTGGCAGCCAAATGTCTCAAGGTAAACTTTGGATTTCATTCTGAAAAACTTCCGCGCCGATTGTCCCGTCCCAATTCGTAAAGCAAACTCTCAGTTTGCGATTGTTAATGGCGTTCAACGTGCGCGCAAACCCCGACCAGTCGGGGTTTGCGTTACAGAAAACCAAGTTAGGGCGCTACCCGCTATCCGAAATGCGAATGTAGTCTAACAGAAACTGAAAGCCAAGCGCGATACCGAGATCTTTGCATCTGCGCCAATCAAAGCCCTCGATCGTCTCGCTTGACCGCTACTTACTCGGCGAGTAGGATGACGCTCGAGTTCCCAAATTCAGAAATAATGAGAGGTCCCTCATGTCCTTCAACAAGGTGATTCTTGTCGGTAATCTTGGCCGCGATCCTGAACTGCGTTATACGCCACAGGGCACACCGGTTTGCAGTTTCAGTATGGCCACAAACGAACGACGCAAGGATAAGACTGGCGAGATGCAGGATCAGACGACGTGGTTTCGCGTGACGCTTTGGGGACGCCAGGCGGAGACGGCTTCACAATACCTGACGAAGGGTCGACCCGTTTACATCGAAGGCAGATTGCGTGTGGAAGAGTGGACGGACCGTGACGGCAAGCCGCGACATACGTTGGAAGTTCATGCTACCGACATGCAATTCATCGGCGGCGGCGCCAGAACAGATGAAGCGCCAATGGAACGCGCCGCAGCTGCCGGCGGGGCCCCAACCGAACAAACAGATCTTGCCGACGACGACATTCCCTTCTAGCTGGGGTAACAAAAGTCTAAGCAGTGCCCCAGCGGCCGAACTCTCGCAGCTTGTTGTAGCGTCTAGCGAGTCTTTCATCCTGACTACAACTAACCGCCTCGGCCAGGCGCTCAGTTAAGGCTGAGTCCAGCAAGCGAGCCGCGTGATCGTAATCAGTGTGGGCACCGCCAGGCGGCTCCGGAATGATCTGGTCAACAATCTTTTCCGCATAGAGATCCTGCGCGGTTAAGCGTAACCCGGTAGCTGCTTTGTCAGCCAGCTTTGAGTCTTTCCACAGAATTGCCGCGCAGCCTTCCGGTGAGATTACAGAATAGATTGCATTCTCGAGCATCATCACCTGATCACCGACGCCAATCGCGAGTGCGCCGCCCGAACCCCCTTCACCGATTACCGTGACAATAACCGGGACCTTAAGTTTAGCCATCTCGCGCAAGTTGTAAGCAATCGCTTCTGCCTGCCCTCTCTCTTCCGCATCGATGCCGGGATATGCGCCTGGAGTGTCAATCAAGGAAAAAATTGGCCGTCCAAATTTCTCGGCCAGCTTCATCACTCTCAGCGCCTTGCGATAACCCTCCGGTTTCGGCATGCCAAAATTTCGATATTTGCGCTGCTTCGTATCACGGCCCTTTTGATGTCCGACAACGACGATAGGCAAACCATGGAAACGAGCTGAACCGCAAACGATTGCCGGATCATCAGCGAATCTGCGATCACCGTGCAATTCCACGAATTCCTCAAACAGCCGCTCAATGAAGTCGAGGGTGTGGGGACGGTCCGCATGACGCGCGAGTTGTACTCGTTCAATAGCGGTCAGGGCGCCGTTCGTCGCCGCGGGTTCAGCTGGTAGCAAAACCTCCGCAGCCCCTGTTTGTTTTTCTTTCTTCGCCACGTCCTTTAACTTTCGCCTCTATCAGCGTCCGTTAGCCAGTGCCAGTTTTTCAACTCGCATCACGCAACCAATTTCACGCACAGCTGTCTCAAACTTCTCGCTTCGCTCAACGCGCAGATTCGAGCTTACCTTGACACGAACAAGCAAGTCACTGTCGACTGCGGTCTCTAACATGACGTCGCAATTCCCGGCATTGGTATTAATCACATGGAGTATGCTGTCAAACAATTCAGCCGGATCTTCCGGAGCCGGCGGCACACGCAGAATAACCAGTTCCCTGGCTTTTGAGAGATCATCCAGACTCTGCACTTGATCGACAATGATCGACGGTGGATTGTCTTCACTCAGTTCAAGTCTGCCGCTCACCAGCACTGGCAATTCGTTTTTAACCATTGCGGAAAACTTGCGATAGGTCTCAGGCCATAAAACACATTTCGTCCCGCCAGCTTCATCTTCCAGACGCATCAGCGCGAACCTGTCACCCTTCTTCGTTGTCTTGGATTGCAAGTCGTTAATTATTCCGCCGACGTGGACGCGCGCGCCGCTTGAGAGATTCGGAAGTTCGACTGACTTCACGGCTTTGCACACCGACAAGATCCCCAGATAACTTCCGAGTGGATGTGCCGTGACGTAAAAACCAAGCGCGGCTTTCTCGGCCAGCAGCAGTTGTGATCGCGTCCACGGTTCGCCGGTGGTTAAAGGCTGCTCGACAAAATCGGCTTCCTCAGTGGCGCCAAAGAGACCGGTTTGTCCCTGCAAGCGTTCGCGTTTTGCCCTTTGAGCTCGCGACAAAGCGGCATCGATAGAATTGAAAAGGGCGCCGCGCCATTCATGCAGTTCACGCGAGTCTGTTTGCAAAGAGTCGAATGCTCCCGCTCCCACCAGCCCTTCCAGGACGCGCTTGTTTAATCCGCTGTGTGACAACCGTTCGGTGAACTCGAAAAACGATTTGAATGGGCCCGTCTCGCGAGCTTCGATAATCGATTTGACTATCGTCAGGCCCAGTCCTTTAATGGCCGCAAGTCCATACCGAATAGCGCCGTTAAGCGGAGTGAAACCGGAATAGCTTTCATTTACATCAGGAGGCAGAAGCTTAATCCCCTGCGCTCGTAGTTCCTTCGAATACTTAAATACCTTGGCAGCGTCCTGAGATTCGCTGGACAGCACAGCCGCGTAGAAGTGTTCCGGAAAATGAGCCTTGAGATAAGCAGTCTGGAATGCGACCAGGGCATAGGCGACGGCATGACTTCGAGGAAAACCGTAATCAGAAAACTTGTCCATCAGCGAGAATATCTTCTCGGCCTTTTCTTTCTTGATGCCGCGTTCGACCGCGCCGTCGACAAACTTCTTTTCGTGCAGCGCCATCTCCTCGCGCTTCTTTTTTCCCATCGCGCGGCGCATCAGGTCAGCCTCGCTGAGCGAATACCCGGCAAGCTTCTGCGCCAGCTGCATAATCTGTTCTTGATAGACCAGCACGCCGAAAGTGTTACTTAAAATCTCCTTCATCTCCGGCACGAGGTAACGGACCGTCTTCTGACCGCGGTACCGCTGGATAAAGTCCTCGACCATACCGCCGTCAAGCGGCCCCGGCCGGTACAGCGCGTTCAGCGCCGAGAGGTCTTCAACATCCTTCGGCTTAAGCTTTCGACAGATCTCCTGCATGCCTGACGACTCAAATTGAAAGACCGCGTCAGTGCGCCCTTCCCCAAACACTGCCATGGTTTTTTCATCGTTAAGCGCTATATCAGCCCAGTTAATCTCTGCGCCAAGCAATTGCTTAATAGTGGTTAAGCATTCATTTATAACAGTTAAGGCGGTAAGCGCTAAAAAGTCCATCTTAAGCATGCCCGTCTTTTCAAGGTCAGACATGACATACTGCGTAGTGATTTCTTCTTTCCCCGAGACAGCAATTGGAATCAATTCCTGCAAAGGAACAGGCGAAATAACGACGCCTGCCGCGTGAACCGAAGAGTGTCTGGCGCAGCCTTCCAGGCGTTGCGCTATCTCCATGAGTTCCTTGACAGTCGGGTTGGTCTCAATCTCTTTCCGCAGTTCAGGGACTTGCTCGAGTGCCTGACTTAAGCTCACGTTTCGGCCGCGGACGGGCGGCGGGATCATCTTTGCAATGCGATCAACTTCCGCATACGGCATCTCCAGTGCCCGACCAACGTCTTTTATGGCGGCTCGGGAGGCGAGCGTACCGAAGGTGATGATCTGGCAGACCGAGTCGCGGCCGTAGAGGTTCGCCACGTGGTTAATGACGTCTCCGCGTCCCCTCACGCAAAAATCGATATCGATGTCCGGCATTGAAATGCGGCCGGGGTTAAGGAATCGCTCGAAGATGAGATCGTACTTTAAAGGATCTACGTCAGTGATTTCGAGGCAATAGGCGACCAGAGATCCAGCCGATGAGCCGCGGCCCGGTCCGACCGGAATCGAATGGTCCCTGGCGTAGCGCACAAAGTCCCAGACGATGAGGAAATACCCGGAGAAGCCCATCTGCTTAATCATCGCGATCTCGCTGGCGAGGCGCGTCTGATAATCCGAAAGCGGCTTCTTCAATTCACCGCGAGACAGCTGACGCTCCCAGACGCGTTGTCGCCTCCGTTCAAAGCCTTCCCTCAC
>DASZDU010000328.1:0-31728 GCA_035941655.1 Pyrinomonadaceae bacterium
ACAACCTTTTCAACTTTATCGCTACGACCGTGGAGACTCTGCGCCAGCGTGTAGAGATTATGAGTGAACAAATGGCGACGAAGGTCGACATTGCTAACCTCAGAGATGAAATGGCGACCAAAGCCGATCTTGCTGCGCTCAAAGATGAGTTGAGAGGCGAGATGGCTACTATGAGAAGCGAGATGGCCACGAAAAGTGAGGTCGCCGCTATCAGAAGCGAGATGGCCATAATGAGAGGCGAAATGGCCACTAAGAACGATCTGGCGCGGCTGGAAACTACGATGCACGGCGAATTTGAGCAGGTGCATATTCGCTTTAACTCCCTCGATCGCCGAGTAGATACGCGCATGGGTCAGATCGAAAGCGACGTCAGTCGTTTGCGCAGCGTTGTCTATCTCCTGGTTAAGGACAAGCCTGACATGCTACGACTTCTTGGCCAACCGACGTCCGGCGAAAATCCGTGCTAAGTCCTTCCACCAACTTAAGGGTCGCATTACCGGTTCTGGATTTCAGCCTCATATATCTTTTCCGTCTCATCAATCATACGCTCCAGACTAAGGTTTGCTGCGGCCGTTTTCTGCGCAGCCTGCCCTAACCGCATTCGCTCATCTGCATTTGTCAGCAACCGCAGGATGGTCGACGCCAACGCCTGCACGTCTCCGATAGGAACCAGCAAACCTGTTTCGCCTTCCGTGATTAACTCGCGTGCGCCTTCCGTTTCAGTTGCAACCACCGCCGCATTGCTTGCCATGGCTTCTGCTATTGCGAGACCAAATGATTCCGTATGAGACGAAGAGACAAAGACGTCCAGAGCTGAGTAGAGTTGAGGCAAATCCTCCAACCAGCCGATAAGCTTGACTTGGTTCGTCAAGTTCAGATCCTGGATCAGTTGTACAAGCTGCTTTTGATTCTTGTTCCCTTCGGAATGATCAATCCCGGCGATGATGAAGTATGTTTTTGGAAACTGACTCAGCACCTGCCCGGCCGCGCGAACAAACTCCTCTTGTCCTTTCAGGGGCGACAACTCTCCTATTGTGCCCACCAGCAGGCTGTCATCAGGTAACTTCCAAACATTGAGAAATTGCCGGCGGTCAAACTCCGCTCTTGCCCGGGCCAACCTGTCGACATCAATTCCATTTAGGACCACGCTAATCTTTTCCGCCGGCACCAGATTGTCGGCCTGAAGCTGTGACTTGACTGCCTGAGACACCGCGATAACACGCGCCGCCCTGGAAAGCGTAATCCGATGCAGCCGGTTCAGGTGAAACAGAACATGGCGGGTAACGATCAATCTGGACCGCGGGTTACATCGCACGGCATAAGCGGCCAGCGGATAGTCGCGGGCCATGTGGGCATGCACGATCTCGATGTTGTTTTTGCTGACGAGGTGTGAGAGATCTCGAGCGCTTTTCACATCGAGCGAATTTCGCAGCGGTAGAGTAATGACGTCTTGTCTGGACACGTTCTTCAGTTCCGCTATTAACGACGACCGTGGACGAAGCGCAACATACACTTCATGGCCTCGCAGAACGAGACCGTTGGCGAGGTCAGCGAGATGACGCTCGCCACCGCCGAGAGACTGAGCTGAGCTTATCTGAAGAATTCTCAAAAGACCGTTTAAGCCTCAACGTTAAAACGCGCCTGAATGTACACAACAATTCGTTTTGCATCCAGAGATATTGGCAAGTCACATCCTGTTGGGTAACTGAACAAAGCAACAGAGAGTCAGTGCAACCACAAGTATCAATTGTAAGGTCCGTCTTCGATTTGCATGCCTGAGCTGGGGGCGCTTGCCCGCGTACCGAACCGAAACAGAGTCCGCAATCCGTGTTTGCTTACCGGCTAGGAATCTTGTCTTCGCGTTGATAAGGGCAGCGAAAATGCGCTTGATTGAACCGGCACGCGTGTTGCCGAATTAAAGCTTGTCTCAGCTCGGAGTATTGGTGGCAAACTTAAGGAGGTTCAATCAAATGGCCAAGGCGAAGTTAGTAACAGGTCTTTTCAAAAATCGTGTGGCTGCGGAAGCGGCAGTCGATGCAATCATGAAGCGGGGCTACACACGTGACGACATCAGCGTTCTGATGTCTGACGCAACCAGGAGCAAAGAATTTGCTCTCCAGTCTCGGACGCATGCCGCTGATGGCGCTGGAGTCGGCGGCGCCCTGGGAGGTGTGGTAGGCGCAGTGTTGGCTGCGATCGTAGCGGTTGGAAGCACGATTGTTCTGCCGGGATTGAATCTCGTGATTGCTGGTCCAATTGCAGCGGCGCTCGCCGGCGCAGGCGCTGGTGCTGCCACGGGCGGGGTCATAGGCGCGTTAATCGGGGCCGGGATCCCGGAGTATCGCGCCAAGGTCTATGAATCAGGATTACGCAGCGGTGGCATCTTGCTGGGAGTCGAAGCTAAGTCAGACGAAGAGGTCGACAGACTTGAAGACTTGCTTGAGTCATTGGGCGGCGAACACGTTCGGACAGAATAAGGGCCAAACACTGCGGTTACAAAAAGGGCTTACGACGATTGAAAACCGTCGTAAGCCCGAATTTATTTTTGAGACACGCGGACGTCCACGAGACTACTCGCTAATCGATTCTCCTATATCTTCGATCGTCTCGCCAACTTTGCGTTTGGCGGTTCCAAAGCCTTCCTGGATTTTGCCGCCAGTGCGGTCGGCGCCACCTTCGGTTTCAAGATCGCGATCGTTCAGTGCTCGCCCGACAGTTTCCTTAGTGGCACCTTTCGCCTGATCCCATTTTCCTTCAATCTCATCCTTGTTTGGTAAACCCATAAAATCCTCCCTTGCTGTTGGCTGAAGAATATTTTCCTCCGACACAACATACAATGAGCAAGCTGTGTTCCTCTTGAGCATCGCAAGTCGCAATGACCGAACCAGATAGTTACTGACGGGAAAAGTGAGCAGCCCAGTCAGTGTTGCCGATGCGCAAATGTACGCTTCGCAGACTACCCCGGTTGATCTTGGAACAGCCGAGAGATCTTGAAAGCACTTAGACGTTGGCTTCTGCGATGGCTTCTGAGGGAGAGTTAGCGTTCTTGACGAACCTGTCGTTCTTGTCACAAATAGGAAGGCGAACTTCAAACCGAGTGCCTTCGCCCGGCTCGCTGACAACCAGTATTTCGCCCTTGTGGCGCGTGATGATGCCGTGAGAGGCGGAAAGGCCGAGCCCACTGCCAAGTTTCCCTTTGGTAGTAAAGAATGGTTCGAAAATTCTGGAGGCAGTTTCAGGCGGCATGCCACAACCGGTGTCCGCGACCCAGAAACAACCGCTTTCAATTTCGGCCCGTGTTCCGACTTCCATGACGCCACCTTCCGGCATCGCGTCAACAGCATTGAAAATTAAATTGAGCATCACTTCACGGAGCTCGGCCTGTTCACCCATAACATAGACCATACCATTGCCTTCAACTTTGACTTCAATCTGGCCCTTGCGGGATTTGCTTTGCCATTTAGGCCGCGCAATATCCAGGCTGGAAGTAATGAGGTAGTTCAATTCAACCGGGCTAAATTCACTGGCAGAATCGCGGCGGGCAAACTCCAAAATGCGCCGCAAGGTCTTGGTCCCATCTTCGACGGCGTTGGTGATTACCTGCAAACTCTTCGACGACACTTCATCTGTGGCGTTCCGCAGCAGCAGTTGAGCACGGCCCTGAATTACCGTGAGGGAGTTATTCAGATTGTGGGCCACGCCGGCCGCCAGTTCGCCCACAGCGCGCAACTTATCGGATTGCGCCATCAACTCATGCTCGCGTTTACGATCGGTGACGTCGCGCAGGAAGACAAGCACGCCATCGATTTCTCCATCTTTCCAAAGCGGCGACGTATGAGCTTCGGCATAACGAACGGAGCCGTCGGGTCGGTTTATTCTTACTTCATACTCGGTATCATCACCGGCCAGGGTGCGTCGTAAATTCTCTTGCGTGGGTTCCTGACAGTCTGAAGCAACGATGTCGACAAAACTACCGCCTCCGACCACCACAAGCTTGTATGCCTGGGCGCGCTCATTCATCCAGGTAATGCTACCGTCAGCGTCGAGCGCATAAATTTCGTCCGGCGTGCGATCTGCGATGCTTGCAAGAAACGACTTGTGCGCAATTGCCTCGGCCTCAGCGCGACGAAGGTCAGAGATGTCTCGGGCAATAACAACGGCCGCCGGTTGCATACCAGTGCCGTTGACGGGCTGCACAATTATGGAGATCGAGTTCTGTCCCTCGGGTCCTGTCTGAATCTCAACTTCAACTTTCTCATTCGCTTCGAGTGCGCGATCCACGACACAGCCGTCTGCGCCCTCAACGCGCCAGAACATCTCGCAGCAGGCAGTCCCTTGGGGCGAATCCACTTCCTGCAACAAAGCGGCTGCGCCATTGGTTTTCAGCAAGCGGCGATCGTCGCCGAACAAGTAAACGGCGTCGGGTAAGAATTGGAAAGCCGCCGTGGTCAGGTGTTCTGCGGTGTCACTGCTGGCCAGCGCAGGCGCGTCGGGCAAATCCTCAAGCAGACTATCTGAGCGTTTTAAGTGCATTGACTGGTTTGCGGGGAACCCGCAGGGAAGTGATGGGGCTGCCGCTTAGATGCGGCTGAGTCAATACTAGCAAATTTGAGGAGTCCGCTGCCAGAAAATTGTTGTCCAGCAAAAGAACTCGGGCGTGTCCCCGATGAGGAACACGCCCGAATTGCATCGTTTGCTTGCGTTTCAGTTAGAACTCGAATCGAGCAGCCAACTGAATTTGCCGTTCGCGGAAAAGTGTGGCGCCTGCTTCGTTAACTGTTCCGAACGTGGGGTTGTAAGTCAAAACTGCCCTTTGAGCTGGAGCAGTACCGACGATTGAAGCGGTGTAAATGCTTGTATTAACGCCGCTCACCTGGGTGCGATTGAAGATGTTGAAGCCTTCCGCCAACAGTTCAAGGTTCATGCTCTCGCCAAGATTAAAGCGACGAGAGATACGCAGGTCGGTGTTGACAATCTTCGGTTGTTTGAAGAAGTTGCGTGGAACGAGCGCAAAGCGGGTCGAGCCGTTGGAGCCGTTAAGCCCGCCAGGATTCGAAGCAAATCCCGCATTAAACAAGGTGTTTGCATTGCCCGAAACAGTCCCCGTGTACCGAGGACCCGAAAGGACATTGAAGATTGGTGCAATCGTCCAGCCATCCAGGATGGCATGACCAGCACCGCTGGTACCTGCCGCAAAGAAGTGGGTGTTGTAAACAAGGCTGGTGACAAATTTATGGCGGCGGTCGAAACTGGACAGAGCGCCTTCAGCACTCTGATCGAAAGCATTGAATGGCACGTTAGTTGTCGAATTAGTTTGCGAACCCTGTCCGGTGTCCCAGGAGCGGGAGAATGTCCAGCTGCTCTGGAATTGCAGGCCATTCGTCAAACGACGGTTTGCCTGCAACACGAGTGCGTGGTACTTCGATCGGATGTCACTGCGAATTTCGGTGAGCGCACCGAAAGCCGGGTTAGGTCTCGCGCCCGCGAAATAGGGAAGGTTCCACACCTGACCGTCGAATGGACCGCCTACGATTTCAAACTGCCTGTTGGAAGTCGGCGGATTCAGGTTGGTATCTACGAAGTTGGGCAGACCGTTGCCAAAGCTCGCCAGATACGATGCTGAGACGACGGTATTGCGCGCGATCTCGCGCTCGACAATTACGTCGAGCTGATGAATTTGAGGATTGGAAAAATCGCGGTTGAAAAATACGACGGATGAAGATCCTGCCGGCGCCGTGGTCAACACGTTCGGGAATATGGGCGCCGCTGTATTACCCGCGGGCGTTGCTGGACTCGATGCCGGGTTCAGTGAAACCTGCACTTGTCCTGCCGGATTTCCGGTGTTAATCAGGCCAGCGAGGATTGTCGAGTTAATGATGCGGCCGTAGTAAATTCCATAACCGCCACGCAAGCTGGTTTTGCCGTCGCCATTCAGGTCGTAAGCAAATCCAACACGTGGTCCGAAGTTGTCCTTATCGTCCGGCCTATTCCCGCTCTGAAGCACAGGACCCACCAGGAAGGGAGTAGGCGTTCGCTCATATTCCCAACGCAAGCCGAGATTCAGGGTCAGACGGGGGTTAACACGCCAGTCGTCCTGGATAAAATAAGCCAGGTCGGTGGTCGCAAACTCAAATGCCGGTTGGCCAAAGCCCTGATTGTAGTTGCTGGTATAACACCTTCCGGCCAGACGTGTGCCGGTTCCGCAGAGCTTTCCAGCCGTTCTCAAGGCCCCGCTGGAGGTGAAGTTGACGTAATCGACGATGAAGTCGTTAATGTTTGAATAACTGTAGGCGCCACCTTCCTGGAAAAGATTACTCTGCAGGTCCTTCACATAATTGAGGTCGCCCCCCCATTTGAGGGTGTGGTTACCGCTGGTGTAGGTTACGGTGTCGGCAAACTGTTTGCGCTTTTCATCCGGGAAAGCATTACGCTCAAGAAAAGTCGGTTTGCCAAACTCAATACCATTGGTTAGGAAAACATCAGGCGATCTACCGTTCAGACCGGTTGTCGGCTCGCCGGGTAACGGCGGCTGGCTGTTTTGAAACTCATTGTCGCGAGCCCACTGGAAGCGAGCTTCGTTGAGCAGAGTCGGCGAGAGAGTTGAGGCCAGACGAAGGTTGACCGCATCAATTTCAACGAAGTCGTCACCGAAGCTGGCGCGACCGCGTGTGTTAGTGGCCTGTGTTTGAATACCTGCCGGAGAAACCCAACGGACGCGATTATAGCTTGCCGTGAAGCTGTGGTTGTCAGTGATATTCCAGTCCAGCTTGGGAAAGAAAATCTTTTGATCGCCGCGACGTGGAACCGTACCCGTCAAACTGTTGATGAAGCTAAGCGTGGAATCAATCTGCGCATCAGTCAAGCCGCGAGTCGGATTCAGGAGCGAGGCGGTGAAGAGCGCAGCCGTACAGCCAGGGGCCGTGGCCGAAGTGCATCGGCTAACGGTCGTCAAATAACCTGGAGTACTGAAAATCCCGAGGCCCGGGAAATTGCGTTTTTGCTGATCATAGTTGAAGAAGAAGAAAACCTTGTTCTTCACAATCGGGCCGCCAATATTACCGCCAAACTGGTGGCGCACATCGAGTGGCTTGATGCCGATGCGATCAGGGACGCCGTTTACGATCACTGATTGGAAAGCCAGCGGATTGCGGGCGCCCCATTTGTTATTGCGCTGGTAGTAGAACAGTTGACCATGAAACTCATTCGTACCGCTCTTGGTGACGGTGTTTACCACACCACCTGCTGCGCGACCGTATTCCGCTGAATAGTTTGAAGTGTTCACCTGAAACTCGCGCACTGCGGACTGACTGGTGGAATAGCTGAGACGTGTACGGCCTCTCTCTTCAGAGAAAAATGCCTGGTTGTTATCGCCGCCATCTACGGTGCTGTTATTCAGCAATCCGGAAATGCCGCGAAAGCTAATCAGGCCGAAATTGCCGTCCGGGACAGTACCAGGTGATAAGAGAGCAAAGTTAGACCAGCGACGACCATTGATTGGCAACTCATTAATAGAAGTCTGGTTGATGTTGCTCGAGAAATCCTGCTGCGAAGTATTGATAACGGGCGCCTCGGAAGTGACTTCCACAGTGCCACCAGATACCGGGCCAATTGTGAGCGCCGCGTTCACATTCGTCTCACGGCCAATCTCAACAGTCGCTTCTTGAGTGTAGGGACTGAAGCCTGTTCCATTGACGGTCACGGCATACGTGCCCGGAGTGAGGCCTGCAACTTTGAATCGACCCTGATCGTCACTAGTCGCAGAGTCTTCTTTATTCGTTTCGGTGTTTCGCACCGTCACGGCTGCGTTTGGAACGACTTCTTTGTTCGGGTTGGTTACGAGACCACCGATCGAGCCGGTCACCGTGGACTGGCCAAACGCGATCGCGCTCATCCCGAGAATAAAGGAGAGAACAAAAGAGAGCTTTACGAATTTCGACATAACAGGGGAACTCCTTACGAATGAGATAACGTTGACAGTCTGCGCGACCAAGTGGCGCACCTTGCTAACTTTGAAATGTAATCGAGAGCAAATTGAATTTTTGTCCAGTAGGAAAGTGACTGCAATGCTAATGATAGCCGCGAACTTCTATCACGGCCGCTACTCTCTAGGCAAGAGTAATACATATTTGACTGCACTGAAAAGCGCTGCTGCTGTGGTGATTCCGGGAAGAGAAAGTCGGCGGACGGCATCGCAAACTGATTCGCAAGAGGTATGCCGGATACACAGTGAAACCACGGCGGAAGTTTATCGCCCACTTTTCAGGATTTAACTGATTTCGGACCTGAAGTAAACCACCAGGTTTAGCCGAGAATTTGGATAAAATTGGAAAATCAGGAAATCGCAAAGCCGAGGTAGGCCGCCGCCTCCAGACGACAATCAGATGCGCTCCACGATCATCGCAATTCCCTGACCGCCGCCAATACATGCCGTCGCGAGTCCGTATCGCCCAGCCCTTCGCTGTAACTCGTTCAAGACAGTGATAATTAGGCGCGTGCCAGTGGCTCCCAAAGGATGTCCGAGCGCAATTGCGCCTCCGTTGACATTGGTTTTGGAACGGTCTAATCCCAGTTCCTTCTCAACGGCAAGGTACTGCGCGGCAAAAGCTTCGTTAACTTCAACCAAGTCAATATCGGAAAGCTTTAAGTTCGCTTTATCCAAGGCCTGTCTCGTTGCCGGCACAGGCCCTATGCCCATGAGCTCCGGCTCAACCCCTGCATACGCCCAACTAACAATTCGGCCGATGGGTTTGGCGTCTTTCCGTTTCAGATAATCCTCCCCACAAATGATCAGCGCCGCAGCGCCGTCAACAATTCCAGAAGCGTTTCCGGCAGTAACAAAACCGTCTTTTGCGAACGCAGGTTTCAACCTGGCCAGGCCTTCCAAAGTCGTCTCTGGCCGCAAATGATCGTCGACCTCAAAGCGCACGGTAGACTTGCGCGTCGCAACATCCACTGGAACGATCTCGTCTGAAAAGTAACCGGCGTCCAGAGCTCGCTTCGCCTCCTGCTGTGAACGAAGTGCGTATTCATCTTGTGCTTCGCGCCCGATTTCAAACTTTCGCGCCAGGTTTTCAGCGGTTCCGGCCATCGGTGTGTTGCAGTAAGTATCCAGCAGCGCAACCATCAAGCTATCTTCAAGTTTCCCTCCACCCAGGGGAAAACCGGAACGCGCGCCGCGGATTACGTGCGGAGCCTGTGACATGGATTCCATGCCACCGACCAATGCAGTTTGCGCTTCGCCAAGTTGGATCATGTGTGCGCCGGAGACAATCGACTGAATTCCGCTACCGCACAATCGGTTGACGGTGAGCGCCGGCCTATCAAAGGGCACGCCCGCTTTCAGCGCAACATGCCGCGCTCCGTAGATCGCATCGCCGGAGGTTTGTAACGCGTTGCCAATGACAGTGTGATCGATCTCCTCCGCTGCAACTCCGGTAGAATCCAAAGCGCCCCTCGCGGCAATTGCCCCCAACTCAATGGCCGAAATATCTTTCAACGCGCCCACGTACTCGCCCATGGCGGTGCGCTTCCCGCCCAAAATAAAAACATCTTTTGCCATTTGTTACTTACGGCTCCCTTGTTTGAATAATGCAGTCGTGCAAAAACAAAAAAGCCTAACAGACACGAATGACTCGGTCAATTTAGCCGCCGGAATTAAACCTGAGATATGAAAATTACTCGCTGAAGCGGTGATGTGCGCGATAGCGGTGCAGTAATTCCTCCAGAAACCCTTCGTAGGTAAAACTTGGCAGATCGTAGGTCGGCCGCAGTTTGTAGAGAATTGGTAACGACACCCTCCATGCCATCCACTGTCGCGCCATGTCCGCCAGGTCCCAGCGCCGGCGTAGAAAAGTTTCGACCACGTGGATTTCGGATTCCGTCAGGAGATTTACATCGGCAACAAACTCTACTGGCTTGAATGATCGCCGCAACGCGGGATCGCTCACCGGCGAGGCAAAGACGTTGGCAAAAGCCGGCACCTCGGCTTCGCGTTCACGCACGACCACAGTGCCGGCAACCATGTCTCCCACGCGCTGGTCAGACAAACTGATGAAAACGGAGATCAATCCAATCGAATAGAAGGGCGCGGGCATCATGTCGAACGTGCGCAACAGATTCCTCACCGCCGCTTCCCAAAATGTCACCGGGCGACCGTCTTCACGAATGACGCGAAGCTTGAGCCACCGCTTGCCTGGGGTTTGCCCATTCCAAATCCACTCAAAAAACGCGAAGTAGCCTGAGACGATCAGAAATACGATCACAATCAAAACTGCTTTCACCCATTTCGGCGCGTTCGATAGCTGATCACCAAGGCTGGAGTAGTTTGCGAGCAGAGTGAAAGCGACCGCAATTACGATTAGCGTCAGCACCTGTAAAGCATGATCGATCGCGCAGGCGAGAAAGCGATTGCCAATGGAGGCAAGCGCAAAGTGAAGCGGCACGCGCTCCGGCGTTTCGATTATCAGGATGTCTTCAGTGGCAAGCGTTGCAGACATACGTCGGTCCTCAGGGCAACGGATCAATCTTGCTGAGCGGCTTCGATTGGCGTGCTAGATTCCATTGTTCAATAAGTTCAGAACGATGCAAATCTAACCATTGGCTAACCAGACTCTTAGCTCCCAATGGCAAGGAGCCTTCTATGATTTCGGAGGTTTGAATTTCTATGAGCGCTTCGTGCTCACCGTAAATAGCGTGGAAGTGAGGTGGCGGATGATCGGCCCAAAACATGCGGATGATAATGCCGTAAAAGCGACAGAGCTCAGGCATGTGGTTGCTCGTGCCGGAGCTTAGGGAATAGTTCCTCGGGAGTTTTCCCGGTGAGTTTCAAATATAGGGAATCGGGGCACAATTCAATCTCGTCGGCCCATTTGATTTCACGATGCCCACCGATATGAACTTTCTCAAAAAAGCTCCAATCTCTCCATCGCTCGAAGACTTCTTCACGTGCCAGATCCGATAAGTCTACCTCGCCTCTGACACCATCCGAGAATTCCAGGTAGAGTCGATAGTTTGGAAGTGCTCGTACCAGAGTAGGTTGAATTAACATCATTGTTACTCAATCAAATATTGGACTCACTTACGCGAGGGCGTCAAGCTGGTGTTTCCTATTCGCTGCGCACCCTGACAAACCTACGCTTACCGACTTTTATGTCGAGACCGGGGTGGCTGGGACTCAACAGATAAGCGCTATTGATTTTGGGATCGGATCGCACACCGTCTACGGATACGCCGCCCTGTTCAATTAATCGTCGCGCGTCAGCTTTAGACGATGCGAGCCCGAGCGTTACCAGCAAATGCTTCAACTCCCAAGTGCCAGAAGGCAGCGCCCGTTCTTCGATTTCGCCTGGCAGTTCCTTCAGGGTAAAGATGCGACGAAACTCTTCTTCAGCATGAATCGCATCTTCTTTCGAATGGAAGTCGGCAATAATCGTCTTGGCAAGTTCCGACTTGATGTCGCGCGGATTTCGCTCGCCCCTTTCAGCGACCTGACGCATTTCCGTTATTTCGTCAACTGTAAGATCCGTCAGCAGCTCATAATAACGCCACATCAGATCATCCGAGATCGACATCACCTTGCCAAACATCTCCGCGGGCGGCTCGTCGATGCCGATGTAATTCCCGAGTGACTTCGACATCTTCTGCACGCCATCGGTTCCTTCCAATAGCGGCATGATCACCGCCACCTGTGCTTCCTGACCATACTCCCGCTGCACATTCCGTCCCATCAGCAGGTTGAACTTTTGGTCCGTGCCGCCGAGTTCCACGTCCGCTTCGAGCGCCACGGAATCGTAGGCTTGCGTTAACGGGTAGAGTAGCTCGTGCAAGGCGATAGGCTTCTCATCCGTAAGCCGCTTGGCAAAGTCGTCGCGCTCGAGGATTTGTTTGACCGTAACGTGAGACGCGAGCCGGATGAAACCGTCTGAGCCGAGCTGGTCCATCCACTCGGAGTTGAAACGCATTTCAGTCTTCTCGGGATCGAGCAGTTTGAATATTTGGTGCTTGTAAGTTTCGGCGTTGGCATTGATTTCGTCGCGCGTGAGTTGCGGCCGGGTGGCGGATTTGCCCGAAGGATCGCCGATTAATCCGGTGAAGTCCCCAATCAGGAAAATCACCGTGTGTCCCAACTCCTGAAACGCGCGCAGCTTGCGAATGACGACGGTATGGCCCAGATGAATATCTGGCGCCGTGGGATCGGCGCCAAGTTTGACGCGCAGCGGCTTACCGGTCTTCGCTGACTTTTCCAGCTTGGCGCGCAAATCGTCCTCACGAATTATCTCAGTCGTGCCTTTGCGCAGGTAAGCCAGTTGTTCGTCGATAGTCATCACTGTATCGTAAAATCGTGAATCGTAAATAGACTTGGTGTTCTATTCGCGCGATGCGCGGGTTGATTGACCATTCACGAGAGAGTAGCGCATCTCAAGAGGCTGCGCTATGCTCCCGGCAAAACTTTAACGCAGAGAATTTTTCAGCTGTGCGCACGCATGACGGCGCCTTGAGGGAAATGTCAAACACCGAACCAGAGAAACAAAACAAACCACGCAATCCGCTCGAGGGAGCACGGCTCGCGTTCATCGGTTGTGGCGTAATGGCCGAAGCCATTATTGCCGGACTCTTAAGAAAACAACTGGTCACGGCGGAGCAAATCGTCGGTAGTCATCCGCGGACAGCCCGGCGCGAAGAGCTGTACACAAAGTATGCGACGCAAATGTTTGAAAGCAATCGCGAAGCAGCAGTCGCGGCCCACCCAAGCCAGGATTCAACCGCAACTGCCAACGCCGGATCGCTAATCATTCTGGCGGTCAAGCCACAACGGCTCAACAAAGTATTGCACGAACTAAAGGGCGCACTTCATCCGGATCAACTCGTCATCTCGATCGTCGCCGGCGCGCGGTCCGAAACCATTGCCGGCCAGTTGCTGCATCCGGCGGTCGTTCGAGCGATGCCAAATACACCTGCGCAGATCGGGCACGGGATGACAGCCTGGACTGCGACTGCGGAAGTAAGCGAAACACAGGAGCACGCGGTTGGCGCGATGCTCGAAGCGCTCGGTTCGGCGATACGCGTCGAGAATGAAAGACAGATTGATATGGCGACGGCCCTGAGCGCCACCGGCCCTACTTACATTTTCCTCGTGATGGAGGCGTTGGTTGACGCCGGCGTGCATATGGGATTCTCGCGTCATGTGGCGCAGGATCTGGTGCAACAGACGATGCTCGGTTCGGTACTCTTCGCGAAGGAGTCGCAAAAGCATCCGGCAGAACTTCGCAACATGGTGACTTCGCCGGGCGGAACGTCGGCCGAGGCGATCTACCAAATGGAGAAGGGCGGTTTGCGCACCGTACTTTCAAAAGCCGTCTGGGCGGCTTACCAGCGAGCTGAGGCGCTGGGTGCTAAGAGCAAGGACGAGAAGTGATCTCTACGCAGTCAAGCGGTTTTCTGAGGCACCCTTGAGGACCAGCGTGACGGCCTCTGCATAAGCCTTGTGTTCTTCAATGAGAATGCGCGCGGCGAGCGTCTCATCTGTATCGTTAGCTTCTATTGGAACAACATGCTGCACGATGATGGGCCCACCATCAAGTGTTTCGTCAACGAAGTGAACCGTACAGCCGGTCCACTTCACGCCGTGTTCGAGTGCTTGCCGCTGTGGGTCGAGACCAGGGAACGCCGGCAGCAGACTCGGATGAATATTCAAAATGCGATTGCGGTAGGCTGCGATGAAGTATTTGGAAAGCAGACGCATGTAGCCGGCGAGACAAACGAGTTCGACTAGATGTTCTTGAAGCGCCGCCACTATCGCGCGATCGTGTTCTTCGCGCGAACGTCCCGCGCGTTCGATAACGATAGTTCTGAGGCCCCGCTCTGTTGCGCGTTCCAGCCCAGCTGCATTCGCATGATCACTAACCACCAACGCGATTTCAGCATTGGGTATACGACCTTCGTCCACGGCGTCAGCCAGCGCCAGCATGTTTGAGCCGCGTCCCGAGATTAGAATGCCGATGCGATTGGTCACTAGCGAATTGAAACTTCCCTGTTGCCTTCGGTGACGCGTCCGATTCGAAAAACCGCGGTGCCTTGTTGCTGCAATTGCGACTCGACCGCATCCGCATCTTTCGCCGATGTCACAATAACCATGCCGACGCCCATATTGAACGTGCGATACATTTCCGCTTCCGAAACATTACCCAATTTCTGCATGAGGTTGAAAACCGCCAGCACTGGCCAACTGCCTTTATCGATCTCCACCCTACACCCCTCCGGAAGGATTCGCGGAATGTTGTCGGTCAGTCCACCGCCGGTAATATGCGCCAGTCCCTTTATCGATCCGGAGTCGAGCAGACTGTCCAATGCCTTTAGATAACTCACGTGCGCTTGCAACAAAGCCTCCCCGACTGTCATTTCCAGTTCATCAAGATATGTATTCACTTCATGGCCGGCAACTTCGAAGAACAACTTGCGCGCAAGCGAATACCCATTGGTGTGAAGTCCGACTGAAGGAAGTGCTAACAGCACGTCGCCGGGTGTAATTCTTTGACCGTCGATTACCTTCTCACGATCCGCCACGCCGACGATGAAACCTGCGATGTCGTATTCACCGGAGGAATAAAAGTCCGGCATCTCCGCCGTCTCGCCGCCAAGCAGCACGCAACCATTTTCACGGCAGCCGTTAGCCACACCTTCAACGATGCTGGCAACAACATCTGGCAAAAGCTTGCTGGTCGCGATGTAGTCGAGGAAGAAAAGTGGACGCGCGCCCTGGACCAGGATGTCGTTCACGCAATGGTTGACTAGATCACGCCCCACCGTGTTGTGCACACCGGCAGCGAAAGCAATCTTCAACTTCGTACCAACACCATCCGCGGAAGCAACCAGCACCGGCTGCTTCAGGTTCGGGAAAGCGCCATCAAACATTCCGCCGAAGCTGCCGATTTCGGAAAGTGTGCGCTGATTGAAGGTGCGTCGAGCAAGCTCTTTGATCTTGTCGGTCGCTCGCGTCGCGGCATCGATGTCGACACCAGCGTCGCTATAAGTGATTGGCTTAGTCACTGTGATAAGGCTCACTCAAGTAGTTCAAGTTCAAACTTTAGTTTGCTGTCTCGGATACGAAAAAACTGGTTATCAAGACAAACTAAAGTTTGAACTCTAAACTACTTATCACTTTCACGATTTACTGCTTTTTCTTTGGAGGCGGACCGAAATCGCCATACGCAATGAAGCCGGAACGCGTCGAGTCATCTTTTTGAGCCGTGCGTCCAAGCCACAAGTCAGTTTTATTTTCCTTTGCTGTTTTCACCACGTAATCGTTTTCTTTGCCGCGCGTAGTGATTGTAATCTCACCTTGTAGATCAGTACGGTAAAGCTTCACCGACGCTGACCGCAGCCGATCAAGTACGATTTGTGAAGGATGGCCGTAACGGTTCCACTCGCCACACGAAACGATCGCCACCTCAGGCTTCACCCGCTCAGCGAAATCCTGTGAGGTCGCATACTTCGAGCCATGATGTGCAACCTTGAGAACAGTGACTTTGAGATTCACATCTTTGGTGAGCATGCGATGTTCTGTCTGATCTTCCGCATCGCCGGTCAGCAGCATTGAGAAGTCGCCATAATCAAGTCGCAACACGATCGAATTTGCATTGGGTAGATTTCCGCCTGTTTTCACCTGGTCGCGCGTAAAGAGAGGCTCGCTGGGCGCAAGCACCAACAAGCGAGCGCCTCCCCCGAGATCATATTTCGCTCCGGCCCGCGCGGTTTCATAGTGCGCGCCGCTTTGAGTAATTGCTTCCTTGTACTCGTCGTAAAACTTCGTAACGGAGGACGCCTTATCGGCTTTCTTCGCCACGGGTTTTTTGGTAGCCGATTTTTTGTCGGCGGATCCAGCGGCTTTGCTTTGACCGGCAAGCGATTCCGGTACATCGGGTTCCTCGCCGTTGTCAATAACGTTTAAGACTTTTGTGGCTTTAAGAACTTCGTCAGCGCCCCCGAGGTGATCGGGATGCGGATGCGTGCCGATGAAATAATCGAGCTGTTGCACGTTATAACGCTTCAGTGCCTCAACGATGATCTTTCCTTTGCCCGTGTCACCGGCATCAATCAAAACTGTCTTGCCGCCGGGCGCGATAATTAAAATTGAATCGCCTTCAACCGGCCCGACGTCGAGCACGTGAACCTGGAGATCGCCGCCTGACGGCGGTGGCGGTTTCAGCTTCCACCACGGCAAAACATATTTCCAACCGGCAAATCCGGCGGCACCCAGCACGACCACTAAGATGGCAATCGCGCACCCGCAACCCTTTAACGATCGCTTCGCCAAATTTGTCCTCAGTTTGGAAGCTTACCCATCTGCGCCAACCGCCTCATGATCGCGCTCCCACATCGTCTCTGCATCGCTGGTAATTCGCGTCGGATACTTTTCGTTCCAACACGCAACGCACGACGAATCCGGGCTAAGGCCGATTGCTTCGATCATGCCTTCGAGCGATAGGTAACCAAGCGAGTCGGCCTCGACGAATTTGCATATCTCGTCAACCGACATCTGCGCGGCGATCAAGTCAGCTTTGTTGGGCGTATCGATTCCGTAGTAGCAGGGGCTGATCGTGGGCGGGCAACTGATGCGCAGGTGAATCTCCTTCGCGCCGGCTTCACGCACCATCCGCACGATCTTTTTAGAGGTTGTGCCACGCACGATCGAATCGTCGATCAGCACGATGCGCTTACCTTCGATTAAATGCCGCACGGGATTCAGTTTGATGCGAACGCCGAAAGAGCGAATACTCTGACGCGGCTCGATAAAAGTGCGGCCCACATAATGATTCCGCACCAACCCAAACCGAAAACTGATCTTGCTCTGCGCCGAATAACCAATGGACGCGACCGTGCCTGAATCCGGCACGGGCACCACCAGGTCCGCATCGGCGGGATGTTCGATGGCCAGACGCTTGCCCATTTTATGCCGCGACTCGTTAACCGAGCGGCCATAGATAAGCGAATCGGGCCGCGCAAAATAGACGTGTTCAAACAGACACATCGACGTCTTCTGTTCGCCGAGCGGGTGTGATGAGCGTAAGCCTTCCTGATTGATCACCAACATCTCGCCGGGTTCTACGTCGCGAACATACTGCGCATCAATGAGATCGAAGGCGCATGTTTCCGACGCCACAACCCAGGCGTCCCCCAAGCGTCCCAGGGCCAGCGGTCGAAAGCCGCGCGGATCGCGCACCGCTATTAACTCGCCGGGAGTCAGGAAGAGCATTGAGAATGCGCCTTCCGTGTTTCGCAACACTTCCGGTATTGCTTCACGAACCGATCCGGCTCTGGACCGCGCTACGCCGTGCAAAATAACTTCGGTATCGGAGGTGGCGGAAAAGATTGCGCCTTCGCGCTCGAGCTTACGCCTCTCCTCGCGCGCAAACGGCAAGTTGCCGTTGTGACAAACCGCAATTTGCCCATGCTGACAGGTGACGAGAAAAGGTTGCGCTTCACGAATTGAAACTTCGCCGGCCGTTGAGTAACGAACGTGGCCAATGGCGCTGGCCCCGGACAGCCGATCCAGTGTCGATTGATCAAACGCTTCGGCAACATGTCCCATTGCACGTTCCAGCCGCAACTCCGATCCGTTGGAAGAGGTGATGCCACAGGATTCCTGGCCGCGATGCTGCAAAGCGTAAAGACCAAGATAGGTAAGGCGAGCCGCATCGAGATGTCCGTAGATTCCGAACACGCCGCACTCATCGCGAAATTTATCGGAAGTTGTTTTCACAGTTTCCTGGGGAACGTCTTCGTGACGCCGGGAAGCGCAGGCAGCTTGCCTGCCGACGTGAAAAATTTCCCCGACCCTCCGGCGCTCAATGCGGCAGCATGCCTGCGCTCCCAACCTTGGCTAACGAAACAAACTCAGTTTGCCTTACGCTTTGATGACAGTCTGAGCTTACTTCGCATTCCAAAAGCTTTCAACCCGGAAGCGAGAATGAATAAATTGCGAATACACAAACCATCGTCGCTTCCGGTATCATAGCTTGACGGAAATAAGTAACAGTTCCGGCCGGAATAACGAACACCCATTGCAACTCCCCAAGAACGAAGCGCAGCTATTCGGAGAAGCGGATTGAACAAACACGCTTTTGTAGTAGTCGTCATGGTGGCAATTGGCGGCGTATTCACAATACGAGCAACGAGCCCGCCCATTGCGACCAACGTCCGCACACCGGCTGCGTTGTATGCCAGAAATTGTGCCTCCTGTCATGGACGTGATGGCGGCGCCAGGACCGCTAAAGCCCGCGTGAACCATGCGCGCAAGCTCAGCGATTCCGAATGGCAAAACAGAACCAGCGATGAACGGATTTTTAATTCCATCATGAATGGCAAAGGGAAAATGCCTGCGTATGGGAAGAAGCTGTCAGAACAGGAAATCGATTCGCTGGTTACTCACGTTCGAGGCCTAAAGCGATGAAGAGTACAACCGGCTGGTGGTATACGTTGCTCACTGTTTTTCTCCGCGCGGGGCTGGTTGTCGCGCTCCTTTACTCCGGCTGGCTTATTTACAGCAAGCTGCCACATCAGAATTCCACACCACCACAAGTCGCTAACGCGCAAACTGCATTGCAAATTGTGTTACGAGCGCCCGCTGACAGCATCTCCGATACGCTCCAGATTGAAGTTGAAATTTATCATTTCGATATTGTGGCAGCTCATCACGAATATTTTACCGAGCGGCGGGCGGGCAAACGTTTGGAAGACTTTGTGAAGGATCGCATGAAAGGAAGCGCTCGCGTTAAAGCGAGATTGGACTCCCAGGGCAAAACGACTGTCATTGTTAATTCGGGCAGCTGGTGGTTACACGCTCAGCTGTCGGGCGAAGAGAATCTTGAATGGCGTTTGCCGCTTAATGTCGCCGGCCCGAAACAAACAGTGGAGTTGACTCCGCAAAACATCTACACGCGCAGCAGAAGTTTTTAAAAGCAGTGGCCAGTGGCCAGTGATCAATGGTCAGCACAGAATGTCAACAGCGATACTTTTTAAACTGACCACTGGCCACTGACCACTGACCACTGACCACTCCGTTATGAAAGCTCTTCGAGTCGAGAAAAAGAAGCTCGCGGTCAAGGAAGTCGATAAGCCGACGTGCGGCGATGAAGCTCTGGTGCGCGTGCTGCTCTCTGGAATTTGCAACACCGACCTCGAAATCGCGCGCGGCTATGCGCGTTTTCAGGGAACCATCGGTCATGAGTTTGTGGGCTTGGTTGAAGCGTCTCCGCAAGACAAGCTTCTGGGACAAAGAGTTGTTGGTGAGATTAATGTTGGCTGCAAGAATTGTGAGGTATGCAAGTCCGGCGACGCGCGTCACTGCCGCTCGCGAACAGTGCTCGGCATAGTGGGACGCGACGGCGCGCACGCTGAATTTTTGCGGCTGCCGCTCGGTAATCTTTTGCCTGTCCCTGACAGAGTTGTGGACGAGCACGCTGTTTTCGCTGAACCGCTCGCCGCCGCCTGCGGAATCATGGAACGAGTTGACATCAAGCCGGACGATCGCGTGGCAGTTATCGGCGATGGAAAACTTGGTTTGCTGTGCGCGCAGGCAATCGCATTAAGCGGAGCGAGCGTTCTGTTAATTGGCAAGCATGCTGAAAAACTGCGTATCGCTGAGCGACGCGGCATCGAAACAGCTACGCCAAAAACGGGCGCGAAGCGTAAGCGGGAATTTAACGTGGTGGTGGAAGCGTCGGGTTCACCGTCTGGTTTTGTCGGGGCCTTGGAATTACTACAACCTCAGGGCACGCTTGTCTTGAAGTCAACATTTCAGGGCTCGGGGAAGATTGATGAGATAGATCAGGCGCGGATAGTAGTTGATGAGATCAGCATAGTCGGTTCTCGCTGCGGACGATTGCAGCCGGCGCTGGATCTTCTGAAGAAAGGCGCTATCGATATTGACAGCCTCATAAGCGAAGAGTATCCCCTCACGCGCGGCGTGTATGGAATGGAACGCGCCGCTAAGAAGGGAATATTGAAGGTCTTTTTAAGACCGTGAGGACTGCGCAAGGTTGAGGGACAACAGAGCGGGATTGTAAGCGATTTTCCATTTATTATTTTTCATTTTTCATTTTTCATTTTAAGAAAGCGCTTTGGTTGATTTTCATTGTTGGTTCACCTTTGTTAGCCCCTCGTCGTCGAATCCTCTTTCATTTTGCCCCGATGTAGCTCTTCCGTCCCCTCTTCCTCAAATGAAAAATGACAAATGAGAAATGGAAAATCACCCTCATAAATAACCCTAACGCCTCCGCCTCCCCCGTTTCTTTGCCGCTTTCCCACCCATTGGATATACTTCAACCCTTCCCATCGCGCCCGTGGCCACATTGCCAGTGGCGTTCACAGGGCTTGAAATGCAGCTTTACTGAAGGTGGTGTTTATGTTCGACCTCGTCAAAGACCAATCAACTATTAATGAGCGGGCAATCCTGCGAAAGCTCCGCTTGTGGATTATTGCTCTCGGCGCCGCTTGCCTGCTGGCAGGAATAGGGGTGGGTGCAATGCTCTCCGGACGGCCAACCGTGGCGCAAAGCGAGGCACAGATCGCACACGCGCCTGAGGCTCTGTCTGCTTCTTTTGCCGAGATTGCGAGGCGCGTGGAACCTGCTGTCGTAAATATTGAGACCATGACGGCCGCCACCGAAATCGCCGAAAAGGACACTGAAGACAAGGATGAACAATCGTCGAACAATCCGTTGCTCGACATGTTTCGGCGTCAGGCGCGCCGCCCCTCTCGCGGCGTCGGTAGTGGCTTCATCGTCAGCCCGAAGGGATACATCCTTACGAATGAACACGTGGTTGAAGGTTCAAACCGAATAATCGTGGGCTTGCAGTCCGGCGAAAAGTTTCGCGGTACCGTGGTTGGCATTGACGAGGAAACTGACGTTGCGGTCGTGAAGATCGATGCTCCGCGAGACCTGCCTACAGTGACCCTGGGCGATTCCAATGCGGCTCAGGTCGGTGACTGGGTTTTGGCGATTGGTTCGCCTTTTGGTCTGGATCAAACCGTCACCGCCGGCATAATTTCCAAGAAGGAACGCGAGACTCCGTTCTTCACAAACTTTCAACGCTTTCTGCAAACCGATGCTGCCATCAATCGTGGAAACAGCGGTGGTCCACTTGTGAACATGCGCGGCGAAGTGATTGGTATCAATTCTCAGATAGCAACTTCCACCGGTGACTACAACGGCATCGGCTTCGCGCTGCCGGCCATGGAAGCAAATTTCGTCTACCGCCAAATTCTGGCGCAGGGCAAGGTTCGTCGCGGCTATTTGGGGGTTACGCTGGAGTCAGTGAAGGATGAATACGCGCGAGTATATGGTCTGGCCGAAGCGAAGGGCGCAATCGTCATGGATGTGCAGCCCACCAAAGACGGCCAACCGACGCCGGCAGCGAAAGCCGGAATGCAGTCGAACGACATCATCATTGAATTCAACAGTCAGCCTGTTTTGACCGCGCAGGATTTGATTGAAAAAGTGGCAGCGAGTCCGGTAGGTCAGTCAGTCAATTTCACTTTCCTGCGAGACCGCGACGGCAAGCTGGAAAAGATGACGACCACGGTCGTGCTTGGCGAAAGACCCAAGCCGCAGCAGTTGAGCGAGCTTGATGATTCCATGAAGCCCAGGACCGAAGACAAAGCAACAGACTTGAAAGCAAAGGGATTGCACCTCGGACTCACGCTTTCCGAGCTCACGCAGCAGTTGATTACTGATAAACATCTTGCGGGCGTGCGCGGTCTGTATGTGAAAGAAGTCGATCCCAGCGGTCTGGCTGCGGAAGTGCGCGCGGCCGGGGGAGTACCGGCGCTCAACGAAGGCGACGTCATCACGAAGATAAATCGCGTACCGGTTACGACGCTCGCCGATTTCCAACGCATAGTCAGCGGACTGAAAGCCGGCGATCCGATTGTGCTGCAGGTCTCGCGTTATGTCAGAGATCGAGTAGCAACGAGAATTGTTCAGTTCACTTACCAATAACCGGTTCCGAGTTTCGAGTTCCGGGTTTCGAGTTAATGAAAAACCAGGAACTCGAAACTCGAAACTCGAAACTTGAAAAAATGGCTCAAGCAAAAAAGGCAGTCGCAAAAAACAGCGCGAAGCAACCTTACAGACCGTCTGCGCGCGCGTCGGTAAAAACCTACAACAATTATATTGGCGGCAAATGGGCGCCGAGTGAGTCGGGTGAGGTGTTTGAAAACATCAATCCCGCTGACACCGGAGACGTCATCGGCCGTTTCCAGCTTTCAACCAGCGACGATGTAAACGCGGCAGTCAATGCGGCGCAAAGCGCATTCGATGGCTGGCGCAGCATGCCCGCCCCCAAACGCGCGGAGATTCTGTTTCGTCTGGGCGAAATTCTGATCCGCAATAAAGATCGCTTTACCCGCGATATGACCCGCGAGATGGGTAAGGTGCTGAAGGAAGCAGGCGGCGACGTACAGGAAGCAATTGACTGCACTTTCTACACCGCCGGTGAAGGCCGCCGCTTACATGGATTTACGACGCCGGCAGAGATGCCTGACAAGTTTGCAATGTGCGTGCGGCAGCCGGTCGGCATCTGCGGCTTAATTACGCCGTGGAACTTTCCGATGGCCATCCCCTCGTGGAAACTGATCCCGGCACTGGTCTGCGGCAACACTGTCGTCATTAAGCCCGCCGAAGATACACCGCTCTCAACCTACAACCTGGTCCAGGCCTGCGAAGAAGCCGGCGTACCGCCGGGAGTTGTGAACCTGGTAACCGGCTACGGTGAAAATGCGGGCGCCGCGATTACCAATCACCCGGCATTGCGTTTGATCTCCTTCACCGGCTCCACCGAAACCGGACGCATCGTCGCTTCAGCTTGCGCCGACAGAAATGCAATCTGCTCGCTGGAGATGGGCGGCAAAAACGTGATCATCGTCATGGATGATGCTGATATCGACCTCGCCATCGAAGGAGCGTTATGGGGGGCGTTCGGGACTTCCGGACAGCGCTGCACTGCGTCTTCGCGTCTCGTCGTGCACAAGAAAGTCTACAAACAGTTTTCACAAAAGCTGGTTGGGCGCACGAAAGCGCTCAGGATAGGTAACGGCGCGGACGCAAAAACTGACGTCGGTCCGGTAATCAATGCCGATGCGGTGAAAAAAATCATGAGTTACATCGACATTGGCCAGGACGAAGACGGCGCCACGCTGGCCTGCGGCGGCAAACGTTTGACGAAGGGCGATTATGCGCGCGGCTATTTTATCGAACCAACCGTCTTCACCGACGTCGCGCCGGACATGCGCATCGCGCAAGAGGAGATCTTCGGACCCGTCACCGCTGTGATTCCTACCAAGTCTCTCGATGAAGCCGTCGAAATCGCGAACGGAGTGCGCTACGGTCTTTCCGCCGCAATCTATACCAGCAACGTTAATCGCGCTTTTCGCGCCATGAACGATATGTACACCGGCATCTTTTATGTGAACGCTTCCACCATC
This sequence comes from Pyrinomonadaceae bacterium, assembly GCA_035941655.1. GTDB lineage: Bacteria > Acidobacteriota > Blastocatellia > Pyrinomonadales > Pyrinomonadaceae > PSRF01. The sequence goes on from DASZDU010000328.1 coordinate 23,482, forward strand.
GGCGCTGAAGTGCACCTGCCGTTTGGCGGCACCAAGGCCACAGGCAACGGACACCGCGAGGCGGGCACGCAGGTGCTGGACATTTTTTCTGAGTGGAAATCCATTTACGTTGACTACAGCGGCAAGCTGCAACGCGCTCAAATCGATCTTGTCGAAGGAATGGGATAAAGGAAGATGCTGGATGTCAGATGCTGGATGCTAGTCTCTGATCTCCAGCTGTCTGACGACATCTGACATCTGACATCTCGCACCAGCATCTAACATCCAGCATCCAGCATCTCTCCCGGAGGAATCCACTGTGATCGTAGGTCTGCCCAAAGAGATAAAAGATAACGAATACAGAGTCGGCCTAACCCCGGCGGGCGTACGCGCGCTCACTGACACGGCTCATGAGGTTATTGTTGAGAAGAGCGCCGGTGAAGGCTCCGGCTTTGACGATGCGCTTTATCAAAAGGCGGGAGCGGCACTAATCGACTCCGCTGACGAGGTTTGGGCCAGGGCTGACATGATCGTAAAAGTGAAAGAGCCGATCGCGCCCGAATACCCGCGTATGCGCGAAGGCCAGTTACTTTTTACTTACCTGCACCTGGCGCCGGATCGCGAATTAACTGAACAACTGCTCCAGCGCAAAGTCACCGGCATTGCTTACGAAACGATCACCGACCGCCGCGGCGGTCTGCCACTGCTCACGCCGATGTCCGAAGTTGCCGGTCGCATGGCCATCCAAGTCGGAGCTCATTACCTCGAGAAGATGGCCGGCGGGCGAGGAATTCTGCTCGGCGGCGTACCGGGCGTGCCGGCTGCTCGAGTGGTAATTCTCGGTGGCGGCGTGGTGGGAACAAACGCCGCGAAGATCGCGGTTGGCATGGGCGCTCACGTTACGATTATCGATAACAACCTCGAGCGCCTCCGCGAACTTGACGACATCTTCCTCTCCAAAATTTCTACACTCGCCTCCAGCGCTTACATGATTCACGATGCTATCTCAAGTGCTGATTTGATCGTGGGTGCGGTACTCGTGCCCGGCGCTGCCGCTCCCCGGTTAGTGACGCGCAACATGCTTAAGGACGTTCCAAACGGCGCCGTGATAGTAGATGTTGCGGTGGACCAGGGTGGCTGCATCGAGACAACGCATCCCACTACTCATTCAGACCCGACGTATTATGTCGAAGGTGTCTTGCATTACTGCGTGGCAAACATGCCTGGAGCGGTTCCCCGGACCTCCACGTTTGCGCTTACGAATGCCACGTTGCCTTATACCCTGAAGCTTGCCACTCAGGGATTTCTGAAAGCCATAAGCAGTGACTCCGGCTTGAAGGCGGGCGTAAACACGTTCGCCGGTCACTGCACCTATCAGGCAGTGGCTGAAGCGCAGGGCCTCGCGTATACCTCGATCGACGCATTGATCGAAGTCACCAGCGCTGCCAGTCATTAAGCAGTCATGGAAACTGTAAAGCAAACTGTTAGTTTGCGTACATGCCAGAGTTACCAAGACGCAAACTAACAGTTTGCGTTACAGTGCCTCGCCGTTTACGTTGACTATTTTTGCCGAGTTGCTAGCAACTTCTCAATACACTCAACCAAAGTTTCGCTCGATACCGGCTTGGAAAGAAACGCATCGGGGTGTTCGGGAGTGAGATCGGTCTCTTTTTGTTCAAGAGCACTCAGCAAAATCACAGGCACATGCGCCAGCGTTTGACTGTTTCTCAGAAAGCGGCAGAGCTCGTGGCCGTTGAGGTTGGGCATCATCGCGTCGGTTACCACGATGTCGATGGGTGTCGATAGCGCGATCTTCATGGCTTCAAGTCCGTCGGAGGCGGGAATCACGTCATACCCTGAGCGCTCCAGCACTACTTCCAGAAAACGTCTCAAAGCCCGATCGTCTTCCGCGAGTAGTACCCGGATGGGCGGTTCACGTTTTACCGGTGATGCTGCGTCGTTTAATTCTGATACGGGAGTCTTGTGGAGTTTCATTCGGACGTGGCCCACGAATCTGGGAGCGATTAGCCGGGCTGTTAGGTTGCCGAAGTGCCCAGCGGCGTGACGACCAGGCGTGTTCAGAATAGGACTGGGCCAAAACATTGTCAATTAGTATTCGTTGAATGCCATTCACTAGGTCAGAGTTAAAGCTTTAGCTTGGCGTTCACCGCAACTTAAAGTTTGAACTCCGCACCTGCTTGATGCTCAACACACTTGGTTAGTGATCGATAAACCGCCGTTGCCAGAGCTCCAGATTCAGCAATTGAAAAATCTGCAGACTGTAATCCTCGCGCCCGGCGAGGTTGAGATCGATTATCCTTTGCACCTCTTCCGGACGAAACAGGCCACGCTTCGAAATCACTTCAGCCGACAACAGCTCGTCAACCAGCGGACGCAACGCGCCGCGCAACCAGGACCGGATTGGCGCGCCAAACCCAGCCTTTTTTCGCCATACCACGTCGCGCGGTAAAACTTCTTCGAGCGCACGCTTGAGAATATATTTCCGTCTAAAGCCGCGAAGTTTCAGGTGGGGCGGCATCCGCGCGGTGAACTCAATCATTTGCCGATTCAGAAACGGCACACGCACTTCGAGGTTTGCGGCCATCGAAGTCTTATCGGTAGTCATGAGATTTAGGCACGGCAGGAATGTTTTTAGATCGACGTAAAGCAGCCGGTTTAGTGGGGCTGCGTTTTTTACGCGCGCGAAATACTTACGATGCGCGGCATAAGCATCAAACCCGGCAGTGGCTTCACGCATGGAGTCGGAATAGAGTTGCTGTTTGGCCTCGTCTGTGAAGTAAGTTCCGTATCCCAAATAGCGTTCCTCAAAATCCAGTCCGGCGCTACGCGCAAACTTCTTCGCGTTGCGCAATGGCGCGGTCAGAGGTCCTGGCAATCCTCCGGGCAGCGTCCTCGCCAGTGTCTTCATCAAGGGACGACGCAGCATTCCCGGGACCGGATCAAACGCGCCGGCAATTTTCATCGCCAGCTGTCGTGGATAACCCGCGAACACTTCGTCACCGCCCATTCCCGATAACATCACCCGCAACGTTTCGCGGGCGGCTTGCGAAACCAAATAGCTGGGTATGGCCATGTCTAGCGCCGGTTCGTCCATGTGATACACGAGCTTCGGCAACAAATCCGCGACTGCCGGCTGCAGCATGATTTCGTGATAGTCAGTATCGAGATGTTGGTTTACTCGCCGCGCCCATTCAACGTCATCGGGAATTATGTCGTAGCGAAGATCCTCCGACTCGATACCCACTGTGTAAGTCGACACTCTTCGTCCGCCGCTATGACGCTTCATCATGGCGACGATTCCCGAAGAATCAACTCCGCCTGAGAGAAACGATCCGAGTGGCACGTCAGCTACCATCTCCATGTTGACAGTGCGATCGAGAGTTTCAAGGACCTGTTTCTGCCACCATTGTTCGCCGCGGCCTTCCTCAATCTCGTCGAAGGAGACGTCCCACCACTCGTCAATCTTGATTTGGTTATTCCGAAATGTAAGGACGTGAGCCGGCGGCAGTGTCTTGATTCCGCGAAAGAGAGTATTTGGATCGGGCGCCCACAGGAAGGTTAGAAACTGGTTAAGCGCTTCCGGATCCAGCGCGCGCTCCACCAGACCCGTCGCAAGCAGCGCTTTCACTTCTGAGGCGAAAATCAAGCATCCCGGACTGCTCTCGTCGGCCGGTTGGTGGAAGTAGTAGAGCGGCTTAATCCCAACGTGATCGCGCGCAATCGTTAAGGAGCGCTCGCGGTTGTCCCAAATTGCGAAGTGAAACATGCCGTTAAGACGCGGCAGACATTCCTTGCCCCACTGCGCAAACGCACTCAGCAGCACTTCGGTATCAGTCTGAGTTCGAAAGACGTGGCCCTTACTTTTGAGTTGCTCGCGAAGCTCGCGAAAATTGTAGATCTCGCCGCCGAAGGTGAGGACATAACGACCATCTGCCGAAACCATTGGCTGGTGACCGGCTTTGCTGGTATCGATGATTGCCAGGCGGCGATGGCCGAGCGATACGCGGCTGCTCGCCTCATCAAACGTTTCAGAAGTCCAAATACCTTCATCGTCACGACCACGATGCTCGATGGTCTCGAGCATCGCAGCAATGCGCCGTTCGGGATTGAGGCTGACTAATCCGGCAATTCCACACATGGGAAAATACAGTGAAGAGTGAAAGGGGAAAGGTAAGAAGCAAGAAGGTATTGCGAAGTGGTTTTCTCTCACTCCTCAGGTTTTACTTTTCACTCTTCACTTTTCACTGCCTTTCTCAGTCCTGTTCGTAAAGAATCGCGGATGCGAAACGTCGCTCGCGTAGTGGCCTCAAGATCCTGGAGAGTAATTGGAGCGGGCCGGCCTTCGGCAACAACAGCGCAAACTATCCGCGTTTCTTCAGCCTGGCCCTTGTCTTGCTGCCGTAAGGTTTCCTTTTTCTCATGACCATCAGCATAGAGCGTGGCGCTGCGAAAATCTTCAATGACGAAAGTCTTTCCGTCACCAAAGATTTCGATCCGCTCTTTGGGCAGGCTGCTGTCACCCCCACTAAGGTATGCAATCATGCCGCGCGATCCGTCGCCGAATTGTAAGCTGATAAAGACGGAATCTTCACTAACCACATCAGTCGCGCCGCCAGCAATGCATTCGGCGTAGACGCTGTCGGTCAGGGCTCCTGTCAAAAACTGCATGAAGTCCACGAAGTGACAAACTTCGCCGATGATTCGACCTCCGCCTTCGACCGCATCCTGTGTCCAGTGTTCGCGCGGAATTCGACCAGCGTTCACTCGGTAAACGATAGAGAGCGGTGATTGCCGATCTGCAAAAATCTCCTGCGCCCGTACGGCGAAAGGTGAGAAGCGCCGGTTAAAACCAACCAGCAACTGTCCTGCAGAGCGCGTGGCCGCATCAAGTAAGCTATCCAATTCCTCGTCATTGAGCGCCAGCGGTTTTTCCAGGAACACATGCCTCCCGCTTTCAAGCGCAAGGCGTGCCAACTCCGCGTGCGATCCATGCCGCGTCGCGATGACGATAAGGTTGGCCTCGTCGTCATTGATGACGCCGGCTGCATCCGAGACAAAACGCTTGAACCCGTATTTCGTTCCCACGTCGCGCGCGGAAACACCCGACGCCGAGGCAATCGCACAAAAGTCAACTCCGGCCGCCTTAAGATTTGGCAGCAGCATCTTCTGCGTATACGCGCCGGCGCCGATTAATCCAATGCGAACTCGTCCCGCAGCGCGTGCCGCGTTCTTTGCGGCCGCGTTTTCAATTCGCCGGCGGACCTCGCCTTCGGTGTCGTAAGTCAACAGTACTGCGAGATACTTTTCAGGCGTGTTAGTGGAGATGAGTTGGTAGGCGCGCGGCGCGTCATCGATAGTGAAGCGGTGTGTAATCAAGGGCTTCACATCAATGCGCCCAAGGGCCAGCAGGTCGAGAAACGCTTCCATATTGCGCGCCTCCGTCCAGCGCACATACGCCACCGGATAATCGTGTCCGCGTTCTTCATATTCGGGATCGTGCCGGCCCGGGCCATAAGACAGGGAAACTTTGAGCGTCAGTTCACGCTGGTAATAAATATCGCGCGGGACGTTCATGCCGACCAGCCCCACCGCGACAACGCGACCTTTCAATCGCGAAACCTCGCCGGCCAACACAATCGGATCATTGGAGGTAGTCGCGGCCGCGATGATGCAAGCGTCAGCGCCGCGTCCTCTCGACCAGCGCTGAATCTTTTCTTTCGCATCATCTGGATTGCAAGCAGCTTCTGCGCCCGAAGCAAGTGCTAGTTGAATGCGCGTCTCGTCAATGTCAACACCAAACACACGACAGCCATTCGCTTTCAGCAGTTGCACCGTCAACTGACCGACAAGCCCGAGCCCGATCACCACAACTGACTCACCGAGCGTCGGCTCAGCGAGTCGGACACCTTGCAACGCGATTGCTCCCACTGTGCCGAATGCGCCCTCTTCAAATTTCAGCTGCTCCGGGAGACGAACACAAAGGTTTCGCGGCACTGAGATCACTTCTGCGTGCGATGCATAATCAGTACCGGCGCAAGCAACGCGGTCTCCCGGACGAAAATCCGTAATGTCCTTCGCACATTCGATGACTACACCGGCAGCGCTATAACCGACGGCGTGTGACTGATCGAGCTTATCGCGCACGCCTTCGAGCGCCTGGGAAATGCCTTCAGTCTTCACCTTCTCCCAAACTTTTCCGATTAACTCCGGCCGCTCACGCGCCTTCCCGAGCAATGTCTTTTGGCCCAACTCGGCGAGGGCGCGCTCGGTGCCGGCGCTGATCAAAGATGCGGCGGTGCGTACGAGAATGCGGCCGGGTTGCACAGTAGGAACAGGAACTTCCGCTACGGTGGCTTCGCCTGTTCTAAGATTTTGCAGTAGCTGCTTCATTGGCTGTTTGGGAAAGAGCGGGGGCAAGCTCGCCTACTCGACCAGAGAGATTTTCCATCTCGCTTTAACATCCGGCGAGTTCAAACCCCTTTCATTGGAAAACTAGAAATCAACTCCATTGAGCTCATGGTCTGGAAGGCGGGCTTGCCCCGCTCTTCGTCTCTAAGGTCTGTTCAATCAAACTCGAAACCCACTCGGCGCGTGCGTCCCAGGTTCCACTAGACACCGCAGCCTGTCGCTGCCTGGCTTTTTCCGGTCCCTTCTCACTCAAGGCTTCGTTCAGCAAACGAAACCACTCGTCATGGTTGCGCGCGATGCGCAGCGCTTCACCCATCGCTTCGTATTCAGGCAGTGGTGAGATCACCACTGGCAGTCCCGTAGCCAGATACTCCCGCACTTTTATGGCTGAACCATAACTCGTAAACGAGTGCGCAGTGTCCCACGGCAGCACACAGACATCAAAACCGGCAGCATAGCGCGGCAATTCCTGATACGGCACTGGCGGCAGAAAATGTGTGTTCGGCAGCGCTTCAATTTCGACGCCACGGGATTTGTTGCCGATAAAGATCCACTGCCAGTCAGGGTGTTCGCGGGCTGCGCGTTTGATCAATTCCTGATCTATCAGCCACGGTTCTATGGCTCCAAAGTACCCCAGCCGCGGCCGAGGGATACGAGCCACCGCCTCGGCAATTTCCAGATTCCCTGCGCTTACTTGCGACCAGTGATCGAAATCCACCGCCTGCTCCAAAAGAAACGAGCGTTCGCGTCCACGCTCCGCTTCGGACAACAATTTTCTGCCGGAATAAAAAACGAGATCTGCGTTATCAATGGCACGTTCGTGAAGCTTCCTGATGGTGCGCAGGTCGGTCGCGTGGTCCATTTGGTTTGCATCGTATTTGTCTGACACCTGATAAATCACCAGGCATTCGTCAAACTGGCCGATCAGATCCGCCGCGGTGGGAATCGCTATCCAGAGAATCGGGCGGGTGAGGCCGCCGAGGCGTGCCAGCCGGCCGATCTGCATCACAAGCAGTTTGCGGTTTAAAGCGCGCGCAAAGCGGCTGCCGAAGAATGGAATCACTGGCGGCGAAACTACAGTCACCCCCTCAGGTGTGGGACGCGCAAGACGCGCATAAGAACGAACCTTGCGCGCAATGCGCGGCAGCAAGTCTTTGTTTCCCAATCCAGGCAAACCCATCGAAATTGAGTTTACAAAGATGACGCGATTGCCGGCCCTGGCGAAGCGACGCATCAAATGGTACTTCGAGTGCGGATGGTGATACCACCAGTCCTCTCCGGCAAAACAAATGATCGAGTGTCCTTGAATCACGGTGGCTTCGGTATAATCCGCTGGCAAATGAGACTAAGTGAAATTAGCGACAGCGAAACGCCCCATAGGTGTCGTGTGAACGGAGCCGCAGCGGTCAAGTCTCTTACCGCGCCTCACCGGCTGTTGATTGTTGCGCTGATTTTTCTTACCGCGCTTGGAGTTCGCCTGCTTAACTGGCAACGCGCCGGTAACGAAGCGCTCACGGTACAAACCAGCGTTGCTCTCAACTACAAACATCTCGCCGAATTGCTTCGTGCGAATGGGCTGCGATCGCTATACGATGCATCCTCTGCAACCAGCAATCCTGATTTGATGGGACATCCGCCCGGCTATCCCATTCTGCTTTCGCTTGCGTATCGCACGGGCGCGGATTCCGACACTGCCATCCAACTCCTGCAAATCACGCTCGATTCGTTCTCGGTCCTGATCCTTCTGCTGCTGGCTTTCGAACTGTTCCCGGCGGCGATCGGAATTATTGCGGGCATGTTGGCTGCCTTTGCCCCACAATTCAGTTGGAATTCGCTAAC
>DASZDU010000329.1:0-8585 GCA_035941655.1 Pyrinomonadaceae bacterium
GCTGCCAATTTCTTTCCCGGCCTCAATTCCTTCCTGACACTAACTCAGGACCGCAAACCCACGGCAATCTTCGCAGTGTCCGCCCGGCAACCCGTATCCCAACAATATCGAATCGGACTGCAGATCAAGCTTGAAAAACTCGCGCGCGAGATTGGTGAGGCAAAGCTGCGGCAACAACAGAACGAAACCGTCGACGAGGTGAAGAAGGCGTACTACGCGATTCTGCAAACAAAGAGCGCACTCTCCAGCGAGCGGGAAGCGTTGAAGGCTTATCAGCAACTCGACAAGGTCACCAGCGATTACGTCGTGCAGCAAGTAGCGCTGCGAGCTGACTCCCTCGTAGTGCAAACGCGTCTGGCGCGATCGCAGTATCAGGAGCTTGAGTTAAGCAATAAATTGGCGACTCAGAAAGAACAGCTAAACAGTCTTCTCGGCCGGGACGTAACGACAGAGTTTGAAGTCGCCGGCGTACCCGAATTCGTTAAGTTTGAAACCGACCTGACAGCAGCTAGAAAGCTCGCGCTCGAGCGTCGCCCTGAACTGCAACAAGCGACATTAACCCTTGAACAAGCAACGATCGCCCGCCGGATCAAGAAGTCGGAATACATCCCAGATGTAAGCGTCGGCTTTACTTACCTTACGCCGCGCAACTTTGATTCTGTCGTACCAAGAAATTTCGCGAATGTCGGCGTCGTTGTCAGTTGGGAATTTTTTGACTGGGGTCGAAAGAAACACCAACTTGCCGAAAAAGATCACGCTATTGAGCAGGCGAAAAACGGGTTAAAGGAAACCGAGGAAAAAGTATTGATCGATGTCGGTGACAAGCTGCGGAAACTGCAACTGACTGGACAGGCGCTTCGAGTCGCCAGTCTTGCTGAAGCCTCAGCGAAGGAGAACCTGCGAGTCAGCACAGCCAAGTACGGTTATCAAGCAGCGTTGCTTTCTGATGTGCTGCAGTCGCAAGCATCACTGGCAGAAGCTTCAAACGATTATCAACGAGCTTTGTTGGCATTCTGGACTGCCAAGTCAGAGTTTGAGAAAGCTCTTGGGGAGGACAAATGACGATGGCTGAGGAGAAATCAAACGCGTCGACCGTGGCTACTAAAGACGCTAGTGGTGACACTGCCGAAACTCCAACGAAGGTAGCGTCCTCCTCGAACGGTCACGATCAAGCTCCGGCTAAAGCAACGGCAGTTGCACCAAACGAGAAACAATCCACCTTGGTCACCACTGATTCTCCTAAGAAGCGCCGTTTCTCATTCAAGAAACTCGTGCCGCTGTTCGTGCTCCTGTTAGCCGCAGTAATTCTCTTTGGGATTACGGGCGGTTGGAATCGCTGGGTTGGAGGCACGGGTTGGCAGAAGACAGACGACGCTATACTGCGAGCCGACATAACGCCGTTGAGTACTCGAGTCTCCGGCACGGTGGCACAAGTTGCGGTTGCCGATTATCAGCGAGTCAAGGCCGGCGACCTTCTGGTGCAGTTGAAAGACGACGACTTCAAAGCGCAGGTCGCGCAAGCTGAGGCCGGCGTCTTAGCAGCGCAAGCGGCACTGGAGAACAATGCAAAGCAGAAAGAACTGCAGAACTCCCGGATCTCTCAAGCGCGAGCTGGCCTTCAAGGTGCCAACGCAGAGATCAATCAAACAGGAGCGGGAATTGAAGCTGCGAGAGCTGATGTGGCCAATGCACAGGCTGGAATGGACATAGCGCAAGCGAAGATTCCCGACTCGCAAGCTGTAGTCGATGCCGCCAGCGCCGATGCGCAAAGGACGCGACTCGAGCGAGAACGTCAGCAGGCCCTGGTCGATTTGGGTTCGGCAACCAAACAAAAGTTGGAGCAGGTAGTAGCTGACCAGGAACGCAATGCGGCGATCCTCGACAGCCGTAAAGCCGAACTAACGCAGACGCGTTCTCTCGTCGACATGAGGCGCGCGGATCTTTCAAAAGCCCGCGCCCAGGTCAACTTGCGACAAGCAGAACAACAACGCGCCCGTGCCCAACTGCTGAGTCGCAGTGCGGAAGTTGATGCTCAGATCAAACAACTCGGTGTGCTTGATGCGCAGACGCTGCAACTTCAGGCCGATCTCAACGCAAAACAAGAGGCGCTGAAGGTTGCCCAGACCAATCTTGACTACACGAGAATTGTCGCGCCGACGGATGGGATTGTTGGTGAACGCAAGGTAAGGATCGGGCAGTTGGTTTCGCCGGGCACTCAAGTGATCTCTCTCGTCGAGAACACGATCTGGGTGCAGGCAAACTACAAAGAGACGCAACTGACAAATGTGTCGAAAGGCGATGCGGCGGAGATCACGGTCGACACGTTCCCCGGGGTTGTATTGAAGGGACACGTAGAAGAGATCGCTCCGGCAAGTGGGTCCCAATTCGCGCTGCTGCCGCCAGATAACGCCAGTGGTAATTACACCAAGATCGTCCAGCGTATTCCGGTGAAGATCGTCCTCGATCCGAACTCCGCCCTGACTAACCGGCTCCGCGCCGGCATGTCGGTAATCGCCGAAATCAAGGCGAGCGGCAGACGCAAAGTTTGAGCGCATGGTGAATGACTTGAACGTCTCTGTGCAATCTCAGTGCTCTCTGTGCCTCAGTGGTGAGTTTTTAGGCCTTAATAACCACAGAGACACAGAGAACACTGAGATTGCACAGAGAAGACCTAATATCACGAGAGACTCCAGGGGGCGACCATGAGCACCGTCCTTGTCCAAAGATTAGATAGGTCGGTGACGAATGCCTTGTCGCGGTTCAATTTGTCGCGGTTTGTTGCCTCCCTCAATCAGAACGCCTACGTTGGAACGCTCGGGGTGTTTCTCGCCGCCGGCATCGCCACGTTGAACGGCCGCGTGATTAGCGTCGGTCTTCCCGACTTGCGTGGCGCGATGGGGTTTGGATTCGATGAAGCGAGCTGGATTCCAACAGCCTACAACATGGCCCAGATGTTCATTGGTCCATTCTCGGTGTTTGTCGGGGCCATGTTGGGGGCGCGCCGCGTGCTCCTTTATTCAGGAGCAATCTTCACTGTCTGTTCGATCTTGTTGCCATTCTCGCCAAACTTACGAGTGATGCTCTGCCTTCAGGTGTTGAGTGGCCTCTCGTCTGGAACATTCTATCCGCTCGCTCTCGGCTATGCGCTGACTGCCCTGCCTGTCCGCTACGTGATCTACGCCATCGGCGTCTATGCCATGGACATACTCGGCGCCACCAGTGTGGGTACGCCACTGGTTGGCTGGTACACCGAACATCTGTCGTGGCACTGGATTTTCTGGCAAAGCGCATGCTTAACACCGCTGATGATGCTCTGCATTTACCTGGCACTTCCCCAGCCTCCCAAACGCGAAGGCCCCAAACCGGCTCTGAGTTGGCGAGGCTTTCTTTACGGCAGTCTGGGGCTAAGTTTGATTTACGGCTCGCTCGATCAAGGTGAGCGTCTGGATTGGTTGAATTCAGGAGTAATTGTGGGAATGTTGTTGACGGCAGCTTTTCTGCTCGCCGTGGCAATAATTCGCCGGTGGCTCTCGCCCAACCCGCTGGTAAACGCGATTTTTCTGGTGAATCGGAACACGATGATCCTGGCCGTGTCGCTCTTCTCGTTTCGTTTCTTGCTGCTGGGAATCGCTTTTTTGCTTCCGGCCGTGCTCGCCGTTACGCAACAGTATCGCCCGCTTCAGACCGGCCGCGTATTGCTGTGGCTAATCGCGCCGGTCATCATCATGGGTTACGTCGCCGCGCGTTTGATGCGCCGGTTCGATAACCGTCTGGTGCTGGCGAGCGGTTTTGCGATCATCGCGATTGCTTGCCTGATTGATGCGCAGTTAACCAGTGCCTGGGCCGGCGACAATTTCTTTCTCACGCAGATCGTGATGGGGTTGGGGCTCGGTATGGCGTTCACCGCTTTGGTCGGCTCGATCATACAAAACATATTTGCTTCTAATGCTCTAACCAATCCGATTAACGTGCTGACCTACTCGTCATTCATTCATTGCATTCGTTTGTTTGGCGGCGAGCTGGGTACGGCATTCATGCAGCGGCTGGTATCAGTGCGTGAACAATTTCATTCAAACATGATCGGTTTGCACGTCGACGGCGGACATTGGCTCACCTCAGAACGGTTGGCGACGCTCGCGCACGGGCTATTTCCAAACTCTGCCGGAAGCGAAGAGGCGCAGGCGAGAGCCGCCTTGCTGCTGGGCGGACAAGTCAAGGTACAAGCCTACTCGCTCGCTTACAGTGACGGCTACCTCGCGATCGCGCTCGTCGCGGCACTCGCGATCATCCTCATCGCGTTCATGAAACCAATGAAGATCATTTTCGATTCAGACTCGCCGACTCCGGCGAAATGATCTGGTTGAGTTGGCTTTTGATCTGCGCTCTCTAAATTCGTTTGTATACTATTATCAGCTCAGTTATCATCCCGGCCAGAGAGCGACATGCCTGAGACATCGATTCCAATTCCGCAAGGTTTTACCGAGCTAACTAAGGCCGAACAGCTGCGGTATGTCCAGTCGCTTTGGGATCAAATCTCGGAGCAGCCCGAAGAAATCCCTGTACCCGAAAGTCACCCGCAGCTAGTCAAAGAACGGCTGCGACGTTATCGCCAGAATCCCGCTTCAGCACAACCTGCTTTTGAAGTTGTCGACCGCATCCTTCAGAAGCGAAAGTGATGCAATTTCGCTTCGAAGAAGAAGAAGAAGCGCGGTACTGGTGCAGTTGGTTTGAAGTCCAAGCGATTAGACACAAAATCAGAACCGGGAGCGGTAGCGACCGGCCAAGGACTCAACGCTCAAAGGAAGTGCACCTGCAGAACTCTTTGAAAGGACTTGAATCTTCGGCCGGTCGCTACCGCTCCCGGTTCTGATTTTGTGTTGGCTACAGATCTAAAAGCACTAAGTTCAACATGGAAAATGCTCCAGTACCGCAGGGCAGCGTTTGACGTTGAGGCTGTCTTTGAGTGGTGCGGCCTCGCCGCGCCCTTTACTACTGGCGCTGTACTGCCGCCTGCGATTGTTCGTCCTCGGCCTCGATGATGATTCGCGCGGCACGATCGTGAGTTAGCGCGGACCAGCCCCAGTTCCATAACGTTTCAATCCGATTGCGCATGCCGTTCAAGAGAACCAGGTGAACTCCCAGCCACGCGAAGTAAGCTAAGGGACCGTGAAGTGTTCCCTTGTGTGGGAGCTCAACGACTGCTGACCCGCGCCCGATCGTCGCCATGAATCCTTTGTCCCAGTACTTGAAGGGCTGTGGCTCTTCTCCAAATATGCGGCGTGCGATCTGTTTTCCGACATGTTCGCCGGACTGCATTGCCACCGAGCCGAGTTGCGGCAGGACTTCTCCGTCAGAAGTGACTTCGCCCATGTCACCCACGACAAAGAGCTCCGGATTATCCGGCACACTCAGATCCGGATTTAGTTTGACGCGCCCGCCACGGCCCTTCGGCACTCCCAGCAGATCGGCGAGCGGACTGGGACGCACACCCGCCGCCCAGATCAACGTGTGCGCTTTGATTTCTTCACCCGACTTCAAACGCACTGCGGTTGGTCCAACTTCCGCCACAGCTTCTCCGAGTCGCACTTCGACTCCGCGTTCTTCCAGCGCTTCTTTGGCGTACGTTTGTAAATTTTCTTTGAATGGCGGGAGCACTACTTTCCCCATTTCCACCATGATTACGCGAGCGGTCGTCGTTGCCAGTTGATGGTAATCATGCGGAAGAACCTTGTAGAAGAGATCGCACAGGGCGCCCGCGGTCTCGACACCCGTTGGTCCCGCGCCCACGATGACAAAGTTCAACGCACCATCCTCAATCAATGCAGGTTCACTGTCGGCCGCTTCAAATTGCTGCAGGATTCGATTGCGAAGCTTCACCGCATCCATAAGCGTGTAGAGCGGGAAAGCATTTTCAGCAGCGCCTGGCGTGTTGAAATAGTTAACCGTTGCCCCGCCTGCAAGCACCAGGTAGTCGTAGGCTATCGCTTGACCGTCATCGAGTTGAATTTGATGACCCGGCACATCAATGCCTGTCACTGTTGCCAGCCGAAAGGTGACGTTCTCCTGGTGACGAAAAAGACTTCGCACCGGCGCGCCGACATCTTCAGCGTTCAGCACGGAGGTCGCCACTTGATAAAGCAGCGGCTGAAACGTGTGGTAGTTGTGCCGGTCAATCAAGATCACGTCCACCGGAACGTGAGCTAGCTGCTCGGCAACACCCAGGCCCCCAAAGCCGGCGCCGACAATCACGACTCGTGGTTGTTTACTCATCTGTTTTCCTTCCCATCAACAGCGGCATGGTGCAGCCCCCCGCAATGCCACCACCGATTTCGCGGGCAATGGTCGTACCAGACACAGAGACTGCTGAAGGCTGCTGAAACTGGCGCGAATGCACCTTTGCGAGAAGTGATTGAGTCGGGCTTGCGCTTGATAAAAGAGGTGAGTCTTCCGGCAATTCCGGCAGTCTTAGTAGCACCCTGACTGTTTCGACCGAAGCCAACCGACGAAGAGCAACTTTGGCAAGTTACTTGCAATCGTCGCGAGCTGATGGACGTCTCTTACGTTACAGCCGTTGCAGCCTTAGGTGGCGCCGCGCTCGGCGGCTTTACGTCGTTTGCCAGCTCATGGACCACGCTGCGAATCCAGATGAAGGCTGAGCAGAGCACGCACAGTAAATCCAGAAGGCAAATGCTCTACAAGGATTTTATTGATGAGGCCTCAAAAATCTATGGAGATGCGCTAATCCACAGCACGCTGGAATTGTCCGGACTCATTGGACTTTATTCGCTGATCAGCAGGATGCGGATTCTTTCATCTGAGGAAGTCATCGAAAACGCGTCGAGAGTTGCTCGGATTATTACGGAGACTTATCACCAGCCGAATAAAACGCCTGACGAATTAGAGTCGATGAATTACCCCCAACGTGTCGACCAGTTGCAGGAGTTTAGTACCGCCTGCCGCAAGGAATTTGAGACCAATCACCTTTCGATCTAAGCAGGAATACTGCCGGAAATGCCGGACTCGCGTGGCATGTTGTCGTAGCGGTTTCCGACATGTCGTCCACAGTTTCATCCAAATACCTGAACTAACCGCCTTCAAACACTTCTTTCTTCCCACTTACTTTCTGGCCGTTACTTTGCTTTTGAGTAATTCGTGACGTGGCCCCATTTGCAATAGCGCTGGCAATTTCGTTATCTCCCCTCCCTTTGGGAGGGGATAAAGGGTAGGGCTTAGCTGTCGCACTAGTCCCTCTCCCTGGCCCTCTCCCAAAGGGAGAGGGAAGGCGAACGGAGCAGCTGAAATGGCGATCCATGAGGCGCTCAAATAACGGCATGGCGCTGCCAGGTCTGCAGTTGTACCAACGACATTGACTGACATTAGCGCGAACGATGAGGAGACAGTTAAATCAAATACATGCTGGTTCCTGCCGCAGCGCTCAACTGCGTTGGCGTCTTAGTGGCGCGGCTCGAAGGTTAGTTTTCGCAAGTCATTCTGCCGCTCTAATCATTCTCGCAGGATGTTGGAAACAAGCACTGGCCGATCCGGGCGGAGTCACCAACATTTTCAAACCACTCTCGGAACCCGCCCAGGAAATAAAAGAAACCTCAATCCTGGTGATGGTGATCTGCGGCGTCATCTTCTCTATTGTCGCAGGTTTACTGATCTATACCATCGTCCGCTACCGTCATCGCAAAGGAGATGAAGTCAGCGAACCGCCGCAGATCTATGGGAGTAACCAAATCGAGACGGCATGGACCGTGCTCCCCATACTCATAGTCTTCGTCTTGATCCTGGTCACGTCGCGCACAATCGCTGATGTCCAGAATCGGAGGGCGCCAACAGGCGCGGTGCATTCAACCGTCGTCGGACATCAATGGTGGTGGGAGATACGTTACCCCGAACTGGGTATCGTTACTGCGAATGAGTTACACGTGCCGGCGAGTACCGAAAGTAACCATCAACCAACCTATCTCAAGCTTCAGTCGGCTGACGTCGCTCACAGTTTTTGGGTGCCGCAACTTAACGGAAAAACCGACCTGATCCCGAACCGTGAAAACAACATGTGGATCGCGCCAACGGAACCGGGAACATATCTCGGCAATTGCGCCGAATACTGCGGTACGCAACACGCTCGCATGTTAATCAGAGTCGTCGTTCAGACGCGCAGCGAGTTTGAGAAATGGGTCAAAGAGCAGCAGCAGGCAGCCGTTGAAGAGCCAGGTGCGGCAGAAGGTCGCAAGATTTTTTTCGGCAACTCTTGTGTGAGTTGTCATGCAATTCGGGGAACAACCGCGAAGGGAGTTTTCGGCCCAGACCTGACGCATCTGATGAGCCGCCAAACTCTGGCCTCGGGAGCCGCGCCAAATTCACACGAAACTTTGCGTGCATGGATAGGTGATCCGCAACAGCTCAAAGTCGGGTGTCTTATGCCAAACATGCAGCTAAGCGATAAGGAAGTCGATCAAATTGTCGCTTACCTGGAAACGCTGAGATAGGAACGGGAACAGCAGAATGGCCACTCAAGAAATCACTCTTGTAAGTCCGGTGCAATCGGGATCGTCCTTGCTCGATCGCCTGCACGGACT
>DASZDU010000330.1:0-14493 GCA_035941655.1 Pyrinomonadaceae bacterium
TGAATGCTCAAAGTAATCAACGTTGTCGGCGCCCGCCCTAACTTCATGAAGGTGGCGCCGATTGTAGAAGCGATGAAGCGGCGCGAACGAGAGTTTACGCCGCTTGTCGTTCATACGGGCCAACACTACGATGCCGGCATGTCCGACGCCTTCTTCAGCGATCTCGATCTACCGCCGCCGGACGTTTACCTCGGCGTTGGTTCCGCTTCCCATGCCGCGCAGACTGCTGCGGTCATGGAACGCTTTGAACCTGTTGTTCTCCAGGAAAATCCCGATTGGGTTTTGGTAGTTGGCGACGTTAATTCCACCCTCGCCTGCGCGCTTGTTTGCGTAAAGCTGGGCGTGAAAGTCGCGCATGTTGAAGCGGGACTGCGGAGCGGCGACCGTACCATGCCCGAAGAAATCAACCGCCTGCTTACAGATCAGATTGCCGACCTGCTCTTCACTCCATCCGCGGATGCAAATGACAATTTGCTTGCGGAGGGCATTTCCGGTGAACGCATTCGGCTGGTCGGCAACGTTATGATTGACTCTCTTTACAAACACCTGGAGCGCGCGCGGCAGTCACGGATCAAAGACGCGCTACATCTATACGACAAGCCTTATGCCGTGTTGACTCTGCATCGTCCGTCGAATGTTGACGACGCAGCGACGTTTGAAAGAATTCTTCAGGCGCTCCAGACCATTAGTGCGCAGCTCCCGATAGTTTTCCCGGTGCATCCGCGCACCAGAAAAACTATTGCTGAACTTGGCTTCGGCGAGCGAATGGAATCAATTGCAGGCCTACGATTGGTCGATCCCCTGGGCTATCTTGATTTTCTGAATTTGTATAGCGGCGCGAGATTGGTGCTAACCGATTCCGGAGGTATTCAGGAAGAGACCAGCGTGCTGGGCGTTCCCTGTGTTACGCTGCGGGAAAACACGGAGCGACCGATTACAGTTACGCTGGGAACAAATTCAGTCGCCGGCACTGACACAGACAAGATCGTTACGGCAGCGTTTGCCGCGCTCAAACGCATAGCTAAACCGACTGTCAGCATTCCGCTCTGGGATGGGCACGCGGCCGAGCGCATTCTCGCCGCGCTTGGTTAACTTGACCCAGTGACGATGGTTAGCAAGACTCTCACGAAGGGCATTCGCGGCCTGCTCCGCAGACGAATCAGCTTCGGGCAAGCGACTCGCGAGGCTTTTCGCCGTGGACGAGCCGCCGCCAGGTCGCGTCGTGAACGCGCTCTGCTTGACGATCTCGCCTCTCAAAGCGCAAGGCTGCGTCCGGAATTTCAACTGGCCCCTTCCGATTTACTCAAGCACTTTCGCGAACGAAACTCGCCTTCTTTTTTATCGGGATTTGAATCGCCAAACACCATCGCGGCGTTACACCGAGATCTGTGTCCGCATGAGACCCAGCAGCTGTTTGAGTCGGCCTGGACCATTACCAGAGAGCATCGTTGGGTGCTATTGGGTTTCGGTGAAAAGGAATTTGGGCGCTCGATTAACTGGCATCGTGACCCACTCTCCGGAATAGTTTGGCCACTCGAATATCACGCCGATATCTCTTTGTGGCAAAACGAAGGTTCCGACATTCGCGTCTTATGGGAACTGAACCGTCTCGGTCACCTCGTCACCCTGGCCCGTGCTTACGCGCTCACCAAAGAAGAACAGTTCGCAGTTGAGTTTTTTGAACAGGTTGAAAGCTGGGGCGAACAGAATCCGTTGGGCCGTGGCGCTAATTGGTCGTGTGCGATGGAGGTTGCCCTACGCGCAATGAATTTGCTCGCGGCATTTTCGCTCTTCCGAAACTCACCAGCTCTTAGCGAAGAGCGGCTGTTGATGTTGCTGACAATGTTTGATCAGCATGGCGCCCACATCCGTCGCAATCTTGAATTTTCATATCTTGCTACCAGCAATCATTATTTGTCGGACGTAGCTGGTTTGTTATGGCTGGGCCTAATGCTTCCGGAGCTTCATGAGGCCGCAGAGTGGCGAGCCTGGGCATTCAAGGAACTGCTGCGCGAGATGGATAAACAAGTTCTATCGGACGGCGCTCACTACGAAGGCTCAACGGGATATCATCGTTTTGCGCTCGAGTTGTTTCTCTACTCGTTCATCCTTTGTAAGGCGAATGATTTATCCATTGCGGATAAGTACTGGCACAAGCTTCATCAGATGCTTCAGTACTTGCGCGCCATACTGCGACCCGATGGCCCGGCGCCGCTCGTCGGAGACACGGATGGCGGTCAGGTTTTGCCGATCGTCTCCCGCAATGCGAACGATCACGCGTACCTGCTCAGGCTCGGTGCAGCAGTGTTCAAAGATACGCAACTTAAGCCTGAAGGGATGGAAGCAACTCCGGAGCTGTTGTGGATCTTAGGAGACGATGGCTTGCTTGATTACAAATCGCTCGCCGGCGCTGAAACGAACGGAGTTCATTCGCAGGCGTTTCCCGAGGCAGGTACATACGTGTTGCGCCATACGGATCTCTATCTCCTTTTCAACGCCAACGGTGCACACAAACGCAGGCCGCTGTCGCATCAACACAATGACCTGCTGAGTATCGAACTCTCTGCGTGTGGCCGTGCCTTCATTGTCGATCCCGGAACTTATGTTTACACGGCTGACCTGCACGAGCGTCATCTGTTTCGCTCAACCGCTTATCATTCGACGCTCCAGATCGACGATGCCGAACAGCGAACAATAAATGAAGGCGCGCCTTTTGCGACGGGAGATGAAGCGGTCGCTCGGGTTTTATCCTGGAAAAGCGCGCCCGATCGCGATCAAGCTGTTGCAGAACATAGCGGCTACGAACATTTGCCCAATCCTGTCATACATCGTCGCGCGATAACTTTCGATAAAGCGAATCGATGGTGGTTGATTGAAGACGAATTGATCGGAAAAGGCGAACACAAAATCGCGGTGCGCTTCCATTTTGATGCCGGCCTTGATGTAAAACCTTTTGACAGTAGTGTTGTTGCGTCCGACGTCATCAGTGGCGTCCGCTTGGTTATACGTCCGCTTGACTCCAATCAGAACGTGGAACTGGAACCGCAATTCACTTCGCGGCAATATGGTTCCAAAGTGGAATCTATATCAGCTTGCTGGACGCTGGAAACCAGTGTGCCGTGTAAACTTCGCTGGGCGATCATACCGGTATGCGCCGGCGACGATTACAATGCGCGAATGACTGTTGTCCAACGTCCGATGTCGTGGGACGGCGCTGAATAGAGCCAAGCAGTTCGGAGTTCAAGCTTTAGTTTGCGAATCATCACGACAAGGCAAACTAAAGTTTGAACTTTGAACTGCTTGAGAGACATCCAACGGGACCTACTGACTACTGTCTACTGTCTTATGTGCGGCATCTGTGGAATCTGGGAATACGGCGCAACGGCCGGCCACATCGATTTGCCTTTGGTGGCAAAGATGCGCGACGAGATGCGTCATCGCGGACCCGACGATGAGGGTGCTTTAGTTTTCGATGAAGGTCGCGGTGGTATTGGCTTTCGTCGTCTCTCGATCATCGATCTCTCGCCAGCCGGCAATCAGCCCATGCATGGCTGCAGCGATCGCGTTTGGCTCGTCTTCAACGGCGAAATCTACAACCACAAACTGCTTCGCGCAGGACTCGAGCAGCGGGGCCACGTCTATCGATCGCTGACCGATACAGAGACCATTCTTCACCTTTACGAAGAGCGCGGTCTGGATTTTGTTAATGAGATCGAAGGCGACTTTGCCATTGCATTGTGGGACGCCGAGCGTGCTCAGCTGGTGCTCGTGCGCGATCGCGTCGGCGTCAAACCGCTCTACTATTATCAAAAAAACGGACGCTTGATCTTCGCTTCCGAGATCAAGGCCATTTTGAAACACCCGCAGATCAGTTCCGAGATCCATGAAGACTCGCTCTATCATTACCTGACCTTCCTGACCACCCCCGCACCCCAAACGCTCTTTCGCGACATTCAGAAATTGCCCGCTGGTCACATGCTTTTGATCAAGCGCGACGGCACAACCGAACTCAAACAGTATTGGGAGCCGCTGCCGGCGCGCATTACGCCGCAGCGCAGCGAGGAAGATCATCAGACGGAAATCCTGCGGCTGCTGCGTGAATCCATCGGGAAACGAATGATGTCTGACGTTCCTTTCGGAGTGTTTCTTTCCGGCGGCGTTGATTCGTCGGCAAATGTGGCGTTGATGTCGGAACTGATGTCGCAACCGGTGCGAACCTACACGGTTGGCTTCGAAGATAATAACGAACTGAATGAACTCGACAGCGCCCGTTCAGTCGCCAAGCGTTTTTCCACTGATCACCATGAGGTCATGATCGGGCAGCACGACATGCGTAACTTTCTTCCCGATCTGATCTTTCATCAGGACGAGCCGCTCGCCGATCCCGTTTGCGTGCCGCTTTATTACGTATCGAAGCTGGCGCGTGAAACCGGAACAATCGTGGTGCAGGTTGGCGAAGGCGCCGACGAAATATTCGCCGGCTATGATTGGTTCAGGAAATACGTGCGCATCAACGAATTGTTTTGGCATCAGGCGGAGCGGCTGCCGATCTCTTTGCGTCGCTCGCTGGCGGGGCTGGTGAAGCCGCTGATGGAAGCTTCATTTAATAAGCGAACGGCGATCGAGCTCACGAGACGGCTGGGCGCAGGCGAACCGCTCTTCTGGGGCGGCGCAATAGTTTTCGATGAAGACTTCAAGACCCGTGTGCTTTCTGACGAAACGAAAGCGCGATTGAACGGCTTGTCGTCGTACAGGGCCGTGAAGGACCACCTCGATCACGTTGCTGACGCCAGGCCGGATTCCGACTTTGCTGCACGCATGAGTTACCTGGAACTAAAGCTGCGACTGCCGGAGTTGTTGTTGATGCGCGTCGATAAGATGACGATGGCCACGTCAGTTGAGGCACGCGTTCCGTTTCTCGATCATCCTCTGGTCGAATACGCGATGAGTCTGCCGGTTGAGCTGAAGATCAAAGGCTCTAGCGGTAAAGACATTCTGAAGCGCGCGCTCGAAAAAGTCTTGCCGGAGGATTTGCTTTACCGGCCTAAGCGCGGTTTTGGCGCGCCGGTTCGCGACTGGTTTCGTGGGGAGAGCGGAGCAGAGTTGAGCAGCCTGATCATGAATTCATCAATGCGGTTACGTAAATTATTTGACTACGATTTCATCGCCCGGTTGGTTGACGAACACCAACGCGGCGCGCGCGATTGGAGTTTTCACCTGTGGGCGCTGTTGAATGTGAGCCTCTGGTATGACCGCTGGATTAAGCCGTGACTTGTCTGATTGAGCGGTTGATGGTTTCTGCAATAACCTCCGGAGTGAAATGCTTTTCGATGCGCACGCGGCCGTTATGCGCCACTCGCTGCCACAAGTCTTCCTGCAAATAAAGCTGCTTTATCGCGAGCGCAAATGTTTGAGGGTCATCTCCAATCATTACGTCGAGGCCGTGAGTTAGTCCAAATCCTTCAGCCCCAATCGTGGTAGTAACCACAGGCAGACCGTGGGCCATCGCCTCGCCAATCTTGCCTTTGATACCAGCGCCGAACCGCAACGGAGCGACAAAAACGCGCCGCTCTCGCAAATACGGCTCGACCTCGGGAACATATCCAAGTATGCATACCTGTTCAGAGTTGTACGCCGAGATGGCCGCAGAAGCATTGTCGCCAATGATGTCTAATCGAACGTTCGGCAACGACTCGCGAACCAGTGGATAGACTTCGCGCATGAAAAACAAAACTGCATCCTCGTTAGGACGATGCGCGAAGTTGCCGATGAACAATAAGTGTTCGCGGTCTGCAAAGGATCTGCCCGGATCGCGAAGTTCGTGGATCGTAGGGACAACTTCGATGGGCGTCCCGGTAACGGTTTGCATCGCCTGTTTGTCTTCGGGCGACGCGCACCACACGAGATCGCTCGCCTGCGCCAATTGACTCTCCAGTTTCCGGTAGCGTCTTGCCTCGGAAAGCGTCGCATCATCTCCCGATATTTCATGTTCGCGCTGGAGTCGAACGAAGTGGGTGTCGACCATATCGAAGATGATGGCTGCGTTTCGATTAACGCGCCGCAGGCGATGGATTAGTGCCGACCCCATGCTGGGCCGGCTGACGATGGCAGCAAGCACATTTTTATTTTTGAGGAGGGGGCGATAGTCGACGGCGTCTGACGTTTCGATACCTTCTTTCCAAAGCGCGCGCTCATACTCGATGCTTTGAGGGCGATTAAACGGGACAAAGATGACATGAGACCATTGAGTCAGCGTTTTGAGGATTTGAAACATTCGTAAACTGCCGGCATCGCGATCCGGGCTGGGGATGCGTTCATCAAACACCACCACCTGATTTCGTTTGCGATTGCTTGCCGTCTTAACGAGCTTCAGGTTTTTTGGCAGATGCTCACGCTCAAGCACATCGCGCCATTTCTCAACAAATTTTTCGCGGTTAACAATCTGAAAACGCTTCATTCCTTTAGTCGTGTCTGAACCTGCGGTGACGCCCTCAAAGTGCACCAGATGGGACAGCGGTTGATAGATGACTTTGTAACCAAGCGAGCGCACGCCAAAACATAGATCCACATCTTCGTAGTAGGCGGGCGCAAAGCGGCGATCGAACCCACCGAGTCGTTCGAAGATCTCGCGCTTGACCAGCAGGGAAGCGGCGGAGCAATAGTCAACTTCACGCGCGAAATTGAATTGCAGATTATTCGGCGAACTTCCCCAACCGTAGTGATGCGCTTCTCCGTTCTTCCAAATGATGCCACCTGCCTCCTGAATCGATCCGTCCGGATAAAGGAACATCGAACCGACGGCGCCGTTTTCAGGGTTAGCCTCAATCGTCTCCACCAACTGCTTGAGCCAGCCCGGCAGCACGACCGTATCGTTGTTCAGAAACACCAGATACTTCCCGCGAGCAACCCCGGCGGCTTGGTTACAGGCATCCACAAAGCCGCGATTCTCTTCGTTTCTGATCGCGTGGACGACGTTCTGAAAATGAGCCAGCACGTTTTTCGTTTCATCTGTTGACGCGTTGTCTACTACGATCACTTCAACTTCATTGAAATCGATTTCGTTCGTCAGCGATTGTAGACATTGAAAGGTGAACTTGGCCTTGTTAAATACCGGAATGATTATTGAGCTTGTGATGTTGCGAGGCTCAGCAACGCCGGACGGTTTTGTTTCAGCAAGTTTTGCAGTGAGGTCGAGATCATCCGCCGACAATGCGGGCGTGATCAGGGAATACGGTTTTGTTTTGAACCCTCCAGGGACAAACTTACGCAGCAGTCCCCGCAAGAAAAGTTTGGAGGAAAGCGATAGGTTGTCCTGAAGCGTTTTCTTTGGGCCCAAGGTGTTTCAGCTTTGCTTTTTGGGGCTTGACTCGGAGATTTTCCACTGCAGCAGGGGTGCAACCAGGCCAACCCGCTTATGTCTTTCTGCCAACGTATCGTCGCCCGATTCGAACACTTCAAAACTGAGCACATCATCTTCAGCGAAGATAACGCGTTCGTTCTTGATGTCGGCGCCGATAGTTCCATGATACGAGCCGACCTTAAGCAGTCCGTCCGGTACAGTCACTTCACCGACGAACCTGCCGAGCTTTCGATCCAAGGTCTCAGCACCGGGCAGATCATAGTCGGAGGTAGTAAAAATTACTTCACCTTTTGCATTTCTAATTACGATAAAGAATCGCGAGTGTGGCAGGACCCTCTTGTTTTCATACTCAAACACAATGGCAAACGGTTGTCGACAATCGACCGCACTCGTGTCGACGCCTCGCTGATTGATGCCGGCCCGGTGCAATTGAATTTCAGAGCTGGGACCGCGGGGAGAATCAGCCCACGTTACCGGTGAATAGAGTTTATTGGTGGTGTCGAGATAATGAGCCGTTACCTGATTCGTTGGTCCATTCATGATAACTGAACCTTCATGCAAGAGAATCGTTCGCTCGCACAAGCCATTGACCGCGCTAAGATCATGACTGACAAACAGGACTGTTCGCCCATGTTTTGCAACCTCGTTCATCTTGCCAAGGCACTTCTTTTGAAAAGCGATGTCGCCTACGGCCAATACTTCATCGATGATCAATATCTCCGGTTCAAGATGCGCCGCGACGGCAAAGGCTAGCCGAACGGTCATGCCGGATGAGTAGTGCTTAACCGGAGTGTCGAGAAACTGTTCAGTTTCGGCGAAGGCGACAATCTCGTCGAACTTACTTTCGATTTCACTTTTACTCATGCCTAAGATTGCGCCATTAAGAAAAATGTTTTCCCGCCCAGTGAGTTCCGAATGAAAACCGGTGCCTACTTCCAACAGGCTGCCTACCCTCCCACTCAACCTAAACCGGCCTGTGGTCGGCCTGGTTATTCGCGAGAGGATTTTCAATAGAGTTGACTTCCCTGAACCGTTGCGGCCGATGATTCCCACAACTTCGCCGGATTGCACATCAAAGCTAACGTTTCTCAACGCCCAGATTGTTGGATGTCTGTCGTCGCCGTCTTCGCGTCGCCGGCGAAAGGGCGCGTTTACGCGTGCAGCCAGATCATCCCGTAAGCTCGTGTGTGCGCGGCTGGCCCCGATCACGTAACGCTTGCCCAGCCCTTCAGTCGTTATGATTGGTTCCATAAGGCTTAGATGATGTCTGCAAAATTATCTTCAACGCGCCTGAAGTAATAAATCGAGAGAGCAGTGAGAGAAAGCGTTACGGCTATCGAAATGCCGAGAGCTGTCCAGTCAAAAGTGTGTCCGAATAACGACGAACGGACCCCTTCGATGATTCCAGTCATCGGGTTCAGCATAACCAACCACTTCCATCGAGCCGGCACGATGCTCAAGGGATAGATCACCGGAGACGCAAACAACCAGAGCTGAACCATGAAGGGCAGAGCGTAACGGATGTCGCGGTATCTCACGTTGAGAGTTGCCAGTATTACCCCCACTCCGAAAGCCAGCAGCGTGGCCCAGGCGAGAAACGCCGGCAAGAACAATAGCTGCCAGGTGATGGCAATGCGGTAATAGAGCAGCAACGGAATTAACAACGCAAAAGCAATTGCCAGGTCCACCAGCCCGGCTAAAACGGGAGAGGCGGGAATGATCAAGCGCGGAAAGTAAACTTTAGTAACCAAACCTGCGTTGCCCACCAGACTGTTGGCACTGCTGGTGATTGCATTGGCGAAAAATGTCCATGGAAGCAGCCCGGCGTAGGCAAAAACAGGGTACGGAATGTTGTCAGAGGGGACTCGGGTCAGCCGTGCAAAAATCAGTGTGAACAAGAGCATGGCAAAGAGCGGTTGAATAATCGCCCACGCCGCACCCAGAAGTGTTTGTTTGTAACGCAGTTTGACGTCTCGCCAGGTGAGGAAATAAAGCAATTCGCGATAGCGCCAAAGCTCGGCAAGACCTAACCCGGAAACCCTCCGCTCTGCGTCAACTGTGATTCGATGCTGCAACCCGCCTTCAATGCGCTCACGAGATGAGTTCATCACGGCCGCCCTCGCGGGTTGTCTGCTTGCCGTTGTGAGTGGATTCGAGGTTTCATTAGTCTGCAGGTAGCAACGGCGCAGTCTAGTAAGCGCGATCAACTACGTCAAGCAGGAGGTAGTGACCTAAATTCAGTTTTCGTCTGTGCCGCCTTTGTGCTCTCTGTGACTCTGTGGTGAATTTGCTCAGCAAACGCTCACTGCAGCGGCACAGAAATCACAGAGGACGCACCGAGATCAGTTTGGAATAAGTTAGATTAGATGGACAACAAGACTATTGATGCCGGCGGCTACGACACCGATAAGGCCGAACATCCGCATTATCTACGGAAGTACGAAGAGTATTTTCAGTCGCTGCACGATAAGGAAGTGAAGCTGCTGGAACTCGGCGTCTATAAGGGTGGGTCGATGCTGCTTTGGCGCGACTACTTTACT
The DNA here is from genome assembly GCA_035941655.1 of Pyrinomonadaceae bacterium. Classification (GTDB taxonomy): domain Bacteria; phylum Acidobacteriota; class Blastocatellia; order Pyrinomonadales; family Pyrinomonadaceae; genus PSRF01. Next base: position 9,901 of record DASZDU010000330.1, read on the forward strand.
CGCGGAGTGATAGTCGGCCTCGACTTAAATTCGGTAAATCTACTGGACGAAAGCGGACGAATTCGCATTTACCAGGGCCAGCAGCAGGACACTGCATTGTTGGACCGTATCGCAGCCGAAAATGCGCCGGAAGGATTCGACGTAATCATCGACGACTGCTCTCACATCGGTGAGTTGACGCGTATAAGTTTCTGGCACCTGTTCGATAATCATCTTAAGCCCGGAGGAATTTATGTGATTGAAGACTGGAGCACGGGCTACTGGGATTCGTTCTTCGATGGAATCGCATTCAGGTATTCGCCGAACCTGAAATTTAGTCCGGCTCGGTTCAGAATTCGATCCAGTTTCGCTCACTTGCAGCGAAGCGCTCCCTGGCTGAACAAAATTACGCGACTGACGAAACGCACCTTTAATCGGAAACAGTTTCGTAGCCACGACTATGGGCTGGTCGGTTTCGTGAAGGAACTAGTTGACGAATGCGGGATGGCAGACATTACCAGAACCGGCCCAGATGCCAAGCCAGCTCGACAATCCAAATTCAAGGAGATGAAGATCTCTCCGGGACAGGTTTTTATAGTGAAAGCGTAGAGCGCCGGTGGTTCGACAAGGAGCGGGGGCAAGCCCACCTTCCCGACCCTGAGACCAGGGAGTCGCTCGATTGCTGTCACGTTGAAAGCCCTTTCCGCGGAGGTCAAAGCGCAACTCTAATAAGCTCCAGGTCAGGAAGGTGGGCTTGCCTCCGCTTAATGCGCAGCTACCTTAAATATCAATTGTTCCGTATCGCTGGTGGGCCTGGCGTTGACGAAAGCGCGCTCGGCCGCGCATGAATGAATTCGGAATCAATAGCCGCAAGAGCATTCTGGCGGTGGCGCGTGCGGAGTTAGCGCCGGGCGCGTTGTGCATCATCAAACGCAACGCCTGCGCCTTTTGTCCCAGCCGTAAGAAATCTTCAGCGCGATTAAACTTTGTAGTTGTCTGTAGTTTTTCAATCTGTTCATTACTGAAGCCAAAGCTCAGCGCCGCCTCGCGCTGCGCACGCAACTGTTCTTCAAGCATCAGCGTCTGGTCCAAACTCACATTGGTGCTATGCCGGCGCCAGGCGGAAAGAATGCGGGGGTCAAACGCAAACTCACCGGCAACGCTCAAACGCAGGTAAAGATCGTAGTCTTCCAACCGCGCCGTTTCACGCCAGGGGTATTGCTGCAGCGCGTCACGGCGATACAACACGGTCGGACTCATGGGTGCGGTTGTTTGCAGAAGCATCGCGCGCGCGTCGCCATCAGCGTAACTGGCCCATTCAGCAGTTGAATCAACGATGCGATTTTGTTCATCAATAAAAAAAGCGTGGCCGTAGGCGAGCGCCGCAGCCGGCCGTGATTCCAGCAACGCTACGCGCTCCTGCAAAAATTCAGGCAGCCATAGATCGTCCGAACCGAGGTAGGCAAAATATTCTCCGCCGGTGCGTTGCAAGCCTTCGTTAAGAGTCGCGCACAGCCCACGGTTTTCTCTGGCGATGAACTCGCAGGCGAAAGGGCAGTCGCTCAACACACGCTCGATGATTCGCGGAGACTCATCGCTCGAGCCATCGTCAATGACCAGCAACTCTGCCGGCTGTCGCCTCTGCTTCATGATCGAACGCAGGGTCGCTTCAACGAACTGGGCATGGTTGTAAGAAGGCACCACTACCGCAACTGCCGCCGGGGTTGACTCGGCTTCCCGCTCAGTTTCTTCCTGTAACTCGGTTGCTATCATTTTTTGGTTACTCTACAGTCTTCCGGAAGACAAGTGGTTTAGAGTTCAGGCTGTAGCTTGCGCTCACCCAAGACGCAACCTAAAGGTTGAACTCTGAACTGCTTGAGAGCCTGCACGCATTCAACATGTCAGCAACGATTTCGATCATGCTTTCTTAACATCAGTTCGCATGCGCAGGAGAATTATACTCTTTGGCCCACTCCCGCCGCCTTATGGCGGAGTCGCGACTTACATGCAAGCGATGCTGACGCACTTTGGAGACTCTGTTCGAGTCTGGACTTATGGAGGCGCACAGCCGAAAGAGCCCTCGGTCCGGTTTGTAGCGCATCGGCGACTGGGAACGTCTTGGGCATTGATTGAAGAAGGACGACACGCGCGAATTCTGGATGCCTCACACTTTCATCTCGAGTATCCCAATGCGCTGCTGTTGCTTGTTTGGCTGACGCTCAAATGGTGGCTCGGCTTTGAGTGGTACAAAAACGTTCACGATGGTTCACTGCCCAAACGTTATCCTACGTTTGGCGTGCTACAGCGTTGGCTGTTTCAGCGAGCGGCAAATGCTGTCGATGAGTTCGTAGTTGTCAGCGAAGAGCTGCGCAATTGGCTGGCGGAAGAGGTGAAGGTAACCCGGCCAATAAAAGTTGTGCCGGGCTTATTGCCAAAGAAGCCTGGCGTGGGTGAGGGCTACTTGTCGAGCATGACTGAAGACCTGCTCGCGCCCTATCTGGCGCGGCCTGCGCGAGTTTGCTCGATCGGGGTCTTTTTCCCCAGCTATGGCTTTCGGGATGTGGCCGAGGCGGTGGAGGAACTGCGCCGGCGTACTGGAAAAGATATTGGACTGGTGCTCGTCGATGGCGGGTTCGTTCGCGACGAAGACTACCGCGACGAAGTGTTGTCTGATCGGGAATGGATTACGGTGCTGGAAGAAGTGTCCCAATCCGACATCGGCGAAATTCTAAAACGTAGTGACGTGTTCGTGCGCGGGTTTGCGCACGAGAGTTATGGCATCTCGCGTGTTGAAGCGCTGTGGGCGGGGACGCCGGTGATCGCCACGCGCGCGGGCGAAACGCGCGGCATGATGCTCTATGATTTTGGAGACGTCGCGCAATTAGTCAATCAGTTGCAGTCGGTCTTGTTGTATCCCGGTTTTGAAAAACCGAATCCGTGGGCGGCGCGCTATCGTCTTGAAGCGGAAGAAAATCTGCAGGCGCTGGCAAGCGTTCTGGGTGTTGAACTGAAGCACGCTGAAAATTAAGGAGAGCGTTAAGCTCCGTCTTTGTACGATCTCTGTGTACTCTGTGCCTTTGTGGTGATATTTAACTGCAGAACCACCACAGAGACACAGAGCGCACTGAGGATGCACAGAGAAAGAAAGAGTTATTCTTTTGCCGACGGACTCTTCCAGGCTGCTGTAATTTTGCAACTAATCGAGTAAAGACTGACAGCCGCCAGCACAAAAAGAAAATAATGAATCACCAGCACGTAGCGATATTCGGTGTGCAACGCTGACTGCATGGAGAAATAGTAAAACGGAACTACAAGCAACAGCGCGAGACTTTGAAATTGACGCTGGTAGCCAAGGAGACATGCTCCCAGCAAAGTCAGCGGCAGGAAAATCGCAGTGATGAAAAGTTTTTGCACGAAACGCAAAGGCCATTGAAATAGTCGCTGCCAACCTACGGCATTGGTTGGTTGCAGACGCAGCGGTGTTCGCTCCAGCCTTAACATCGAAGCCGCTCGACGCACCATGACCCCAAAAAACCAGAACGGGTGGGCCCGGATAACGGCAACGCCGCGGGCCAGGCGCGCACGATCACGTTCGACACCATCAGGTGCGAAAAGCGAGTTGGCGTAATCTGGGCGCTGGAACGCCTCGGCTTCAGAGCGGATAAGTTCCACATCGGTTGTCGGCAAGCCAAGAGACCCATCGCTGTTGTAATCTGCAATGCCTTCGAGGAGCGTTTGTCCCGCGCCCAGTGAGACGGGAATAAAACTGCCGAACACCATAGCGTTGCGAATGGTAAGTGGAGCAATGATTAAGAAGGCGCCGCCGACCAGAGCGAGCGCCGGACGCCATCGTGCTGCGCGCTGCCGAATAAACAGAAACAGCACGATTAGGAAAGGCGCCAGCAACAAAGCGTTGGCTCGCAGCCAGCAGGAAAGGCCTATCAGCGCGCCGGCAGCGAGCATCGAAAGCAGTTCTGATCGATTGGCCAGGTGGTTCTCCTGAAAGCTTCGGGCGACAAGCAACAGCGCCAACAACACGGGCAAGGCGGCTAGCGAATCCGGCAAAAGCGTTAGCGAATTCCAACTGAATTGTGGCGCAAAGGCAGCCAGCAGGCCGGCAATAATTCCGATCGGCGCGGGGAACAGTTCAAACGCAAGCAGCAGAATGATCGCGACCGAAACCGAATCGAGGGTGATTTGCAGGAGTTGGATGTCCGTGTCGGAGTTCAAGCCAGCGCGATCCGCAAGCGAAAGCAGAATGGGATAACCGGGCGGATGGCCCAATAAGTCGGGATTGCTGGTTGCAGAGGATGCTTCGTAAAGCGAACGCAGTCCATTCGCGCGAAGCAATCCGGCGAGATGTTTGTAGTTGCGAGCAACGCTGGTTTGTACCGTGAGCGCCTCGTTACCGGCGCGTTGCCAGTTAAGCAAACGAACTCCAAGCGCGGTAAAAAAAATTAGCGCAACAATTAACAGGCGATGATGCGCAGTAAGAGACTTGACCGCTGCCGCTTCGGTCACACGACAGCGATGGGGCGTTTCCCTATCGTTAATTTCACTTAGTCTCATTTGCCAGCGGATTATACCGAAGCCACCGTGATTCAAGGACATTCG
>DASZDU010000331.1:0-6269 GCA_035941655.1 Pyrinomonadaceae bacterium
ACCGGTTTTTCAGCGCTCGGCTGGGAGGCACCTGCCACCGTCCTTTCCTACTTCGTCAGCTTGCCAAAGTCAGTAATTGCCTCAATCTTCTGAATCGCCTTCTTTGGAATCCTCCGTCAAAAACGAAACCCTGCGACTTTAAAAACGTTTTAAGAACGACGAATCACTTTGGAGTGCGCTGGCCTGTCAGCGCTTTTGGTCCGCGGCGGCTTGACGCCGCGTCTGGCAGCGAATTCAATCTACGAAGGCTGCGACAGGTCGCAGCCGACCAAAGCGCTGGCAGGCCAGCGCACTCCAAAAAGCGCGCAACTACCGCAGCCCTTAACCGCATCTTAATCAGGTGTTCCAAAGTGAGCTTTTTTTTTAATTGAATAACCAAGTGAGAACAAGCCATGTATAGACTATCAGCACGTCAAATCTTAGCTATTGCACTTCTTTCAGCAATTTTTGCGGCCGGCACCATTGCCTTGTTGGACCGGTTCGCAAATCGATTCCAACCATCCAGTTCCGCCTTCAGCGAGGCCCCTCCGGCCGGCATAACCGACCCGGCCACGGCCACCGATGAACAGAATAACATCGAGATTTATCGCGCGCTTTCGCCGGGTGTGGTAAATGTCCATTCGACCTCTTACGCGCGCGACTTCTTCGGATTCGTTGAACCGCAGGAAGGCTCCGGGTCAGGGTCAGTCATCGATCAGGACGGCAACATTCTTACTAACTATCACGTGATCGAGGGCGCCACAAAACTCGCCGTTAGTTTTGGTGGACAGAAGAATTACGCGGCGCAACTCGTTGGCGGCGATCCGGATACCGACCTGGCGGTGATCAGGCTAATTGAGAAGCCAAGACAGCCCTTAACCATAATTGCTATGGGTGATTCAGATAAACTCGAAGTGGGACAAAAGGTTTTGGCAATCGGTAATCCATTCGGCATGGATCGAACACTGACCACTGGCGTTATTAGCGGCTTGCAACGTCCGATCCGAGCCCGCAACGGACGGCCCATCGAGGGCGCGATCCAGACCGACGCCTCAATCAATCCGGGAAATTCTGGTGGGCCATTGTTCGACTCGCGCGGCCGCATGATCGGCATCAATTCACAAATTCTATCGCCCTCCGGTGGTTCAGCTGGTGTGGGTTTCGCCGTGCCCGTCAATATTGCGAAGCGCATCGTGCCGCAGTTGGTGCGTTCCGGTGAAGTGCGGCGGCCCAAACTGGGTATCAGCAGTCGCGATGTTGAAGTCCTGAAGAACCAGATTGAATTGCCGGTATCCCAGGGTGTCGTCATCTGGCAGGTTGCTCCTGGCGACGCTGCCGCAAATGCCGGCCTGCGGGGACTGACGCAGACGGAAAATGGCGACGTTGAAATCGGCGATATCATTGTCGGGATTGACAATGAAAAAGTGGCGAACAACGACGACCTTTATCGTATCCTGGATAGACATCAGGTGGGCGATACCGTCCAGGTTCAAGTCATGCGAAACGGTCGCAGGGCGTCTGTGCCTGTTCGCCTTAGTGGCGCGACTACGAACCGTGGAATTTTTCGAAGGTAGAAAAGCAGCGGTCAGGAGTCAGAGGTGAGAGGTCGGCAAATGGGACTACCGCCCCTCTGACTTCTGATCTCTGACCTCTCTGATCTCCGGCTCCTGTTCTTCCGTGAACCAAACAAACCACTTCTTCGACCTCGGTTACGGTTGGCTCTGCAAACATTGCAGCGCTGCGGATACTGAGGCGACGCATCAGTCACAGCCTCACGCAAGTTTCTTGCGTCCTGCTTCGCCGAAAGAGAAAGAACCGAACAAGCCGGCGGGGCTCGCACTTGCGAGTTGGACCGACCCTTCGCGCCACGCTCTCACCTGCCCCCGTTGTGGAATCGAAGAGATAATTCGTACTTAACATGGAAATAAACAACGCCGTTTAGATAGGGCATTTGTGCCCAGCCGTGCCAAGGCAGACAAGTCCGCTTTGAAAACGGTTTCATCAACGCTCTGAATTTACTTTGTTCGTTCACCGAATTGTTTTTGGTAGTCACTAATGCTTCGCGTAATCACGTCCAGCGCCTCTGCCCGATCGTAGACATCCACAATTTCCACACGCCTTGGCGCCTCGCCGGGAAGTTGTTTGTAACTCAGGAAATAATGTTTGAGGCGGTCGACCAGAGCCTTTGGACAATCGTTAATGTCCTTGACGTGACCGTAGGCAAGATCGGCCTCAAGCACGGCGACGATCTTGTCGTCTGCCTGCTCACCGTCAATCATTCTTAATCCGCCGATCGGGTTTGCGTGTACAAAGAAGTTTCCCTGCGCAAAGGTTTTTTCTGTCAGCACGCAGATGTCCATCGGATCTCCGTCGCCTTTGATGCCCGTCATTCCCGTTCGTTCAGCGCACAGGTCAGCCACATGATCGCCGCAGAATGTTTGCGGGATAAAACCGTATAACGACGGACACATCGATGAGAATCGCTGCGGCCGATCTACCCGCAGATGTCCTGATTGTTTGTCCAATTCATACTTGACGGCGTCGGTCGGAACGATTTCGATGTAGGCATTTACCGTCTCGGGAGATTTATCTCCTGGCGCAACGCCATGCCATGGATGTGCCTGAAACATGAGCTTGTAAAGACTGAAAGCAGAGTCTTCCTTTGACATGCAGTTGGCCCTTCTTTCTTCTACTCGCGTTTACCTCGGTGTTAGAATCCTAGCTTCGCAGGCCCCACGTTTTCAACATTAACGGTTCGGCTGCCAAATCGTATGGCTACCTCGGTCGAAGTAATTGATGGCGCGCAAACACGCGCATTCTCCGTTCGTTGGATTATCAGCGCGCGTGACGATCTTGTGTGGTTAATCGGTTCCGTCGCCTCCAGTTACCTGCTGCTTTTTCTTTACGTCAAGGGCATCCTGCCGCTGGTGCCGATGGTTGCCGCCTGGGCGATTCTGATAGATGCACCGCATGTCTTCGGCACGTTCTCGCGAACCTACTTCGATCGCACCGAACGACAAAAACGCAGCCGCCTACTTTGGGGCTCGCTGCTTTTCTTCGCGGTTGGTCCAGTGATGGTCCTCGCGGGCGCCGACCTCGTCTTCTTCTTTCTCGCTGCGCTCTGGGCTTACTACCATCTCGTAAAACAACATTACGGCTTCATGGTGTTGTACAAGAAAAAGAACAACGATCTCGCAGCGATCGATAACGCACTCGATCGACTGCTGTTGTTGTTCGCTTTCAACTACCCGTTCGTGGCTTTCATCGCCCGAGATCCGGAGGCGATGAAGCGCGTTCCGGCGGCGTTGCAAGCAGGAGTGAATGGTCTCGCCACGATACTGCTTGCCGGCACCATCGTACTCGCGCTGGCGTGGCTGGGAAGACAAGTTCAACGACTAATAAGCGGCGAACCACTCGACCTTCCCAAGTATCTGTTGCTCGCCGCCGCGATCCCTATGCATTGGATCGTTTTGCTGACACCGATGCCGCATAAGCCAATCGCGATCGTGGCCATTTTGACCATCTACCACAACCTGCAATATCACCGGCTGATCTGGTTTCATAACCAGAAATACACTGCTGGGAGCGCAGGCATCCTGTCTACACGCGCGGAAAGCGCCGAGCGGCAGGGCAGTAGCCCGACTGTAAGGAAGGGCTTGTCGTCGAATGCTGCCGAGCTTCGTCAAAAGTATGGCGCCGCCGAATTGATTAGTCGTCGGCTGCTCTATTACGTAATCTTCGGAATTCTTTTCGGATTGATCTACCAGGGGCCAAGACAAATCCTCGGCTACATTAGTTTGAACAATGGGGGAACCGAGCCGCCATTCCCCACCCAACTCGGCATTTCATTTTTGTGGGGCTACGCATTCATTCACTACTACCTCGACTCAAAAATCTGGCGCGTGCGCCGCGATCCGTCCGTTGGCAAAGCACTGAACATGGGATGAAATTTTTGAAGTGTGCTGACCTGTCAGCCTTCGTTCGCGGCAGCTTGAATCGCAAGTTGAATATGGCGACCCGTGGCTGAATACGACTTCGTCACCATCTGGCGCTTTGAAGCTCCTCAGCAGAAAGTTTGGGATCTGATCTTTCATTCCGAACAATGGCCGGAGTGGTGGCCCGGTGTCGAGCGCGTCGAAAAATTGAGGGAAGGAGATATCAATCACGTTGGCGCGCGACATCGATACACTTGGAAAAGCAAGCTGCCTTATCGTCTGGTTTTTGAAATGGAAACAACGCGCGTTGAGCCCGTATCGATTATTGAAGGACGAGCTATCGGCGAACTGCGGGGCGCAGGTTGCTGGCAACTCTCAAACGACGGCGCGGTAACGACCGTCCGTTACGACTGGACAGTGGAGACCACCAAGTGTTGGATGAATTATCTGGCTCCGATCGCGCGTCCTATCTTCAGCTGGAACCACAACGTAGTGATGCATTGGGGCGGTGAGGGACTGGCGAAACGGCTCGGAGTTCCGTTGCAATAGACGCACCACTTTTCAAGCACAAAATTCGAAAACCAGCTTCGTAAAAAGCTCCGGATATTCTTCGTGCGGCAGATGTCCGCAGTCGCGAAAAACAATCAATCGGGATCCGGCAATCGCTTGGTGCAGGCGCTCACCATCCTGCAGCGGCACCTCGCGGTCGGTATCGCCCCACAACAGCAGCGTCGGTTGCGTCAACAGATGCGCGTCTCGTGAGACTCGTTCGGCATCCCAGCGGCGCACTGTGCGAATGATCGCGCGATGGGCATTCCTGGTGCGCAGCGGAAGATGTCGTGCGTCCACTCGTCGCTCATCAAGCACCCACGAATGCTTGTCGTAAACGCGCTTCATTCGCTTCCGCAGGAGCAGCCGCGAACCGACCAGCAGCGGAGACAGAATGTCGCCGATGATTGGCGAGCCGAAGAGCCGCATCAACAAATACCGCGTCGGCCTATTATTGTTCACGGCCCCGACGAGAATCAGCTTCTCAACCATGGTTGCATGATCAAGTGCTACGGTAACGGCGACCGCCGCACCGTAGGAACTGCCAACCAGGACGGCGCGTTCGACGCCTAGTTCCTTCATGAAATCAACGACCATCTCGGCCTGGCGCGCAATGGTGTAGTCCAACTCGCGTGGTTTATCGGAATAGCCATAGCCCAGCAGATCCGGGGCGATAACTCTAAAGCCGCCGGCCGCGAAATCCAGGAACACCTTGCTCCAAACAAGGTTCGACGTCGCGAATCCGTGAATCAGAATCATCGGCGGCGCATTTGCATCACCGGCTTCCTGGTAGTGGATGCGGACCCCATCAACATCTAGAAAGCGCGAGTAGTCAGCGTGAAAGATCGCCTCACGGTTCTGTTCCCACACTGCATCTTTCGGCCGCAGCAGAAGCTTCGCCGCAACCGCCGCGACCAATGCAGAGGCGGATAATCCTCCGATCCAATAACGCTTCTTCATTAATTGTCTCGTGCGATGACTACCCTGGGTCGTAACGAGCTTGCAACGGCGTCGAACTCTCCAACCGCGATCAAGTGGCCGTTGTTATCTCTCATTCTCACCCGCTCACCCTCGTCCCACGCTGCTTCAGGAACCAGGACCCGCATGCCATTTCGCACTCGCCTGACTTCGTCTTCGCTAAGATCGATAAAAGGGAACCGTGCAAGTGCGGCATCGTTGGGAAGTATGATCTTGCCGAGCGCTTCTTCGGCAACATTCACCTTCACCTCACCAAGTGTGCTCGCGTCTTGCACAGAAAAATCGCCGACGCGAGTGCGACGCAACTCGGCAACGTGGGCCCCGATGCCGAGCAGCTTACCAAAATCTTCCGCCAGCGTTCTGATGTAAGTACCGGCAGAACAAGCAACGCGAGCTTCAAAATCGAAAGTGCCGTCAAGATTATCTTTCAGTAGTTCACCGGTTGGCTTTAGCGGCTCAAAAGCATTGATGCAAACGCGAACTGGCTTTCGCTCCACTGCTTCGCCGCGGCGCGCCAGCTCATATAGCTTTCGGCCTGCGTGCTTCTTAGCCGAATACATCGGCGGCACCTGATCGATTTCGCCGCGAAGCTTTGCGAGTGCTGCTTCGATTTGCTGCGCGCTCCAGCCGCCTAACGAAGCAACAGCTGGCGTGGAATTTTGTTCTATCGTAATGCGTGTTCCGGTAATGTCGCCCGTATCAGTCGCGTAGCCCAGGCGAATCACCGCTTCATACTCTTTGTTTAGTCCACTGAGAAACTGCGCCAGGCGCGTCGCGCGGCCCACGAGAATCAAGAGGACTCCGGTGGCAAAAGGATCGAGCGTGCCG
>DASZDU010000332.1:0-8686 GCA_035941655.1 Pyrinomonadaceae bacterium
GCACGCCGAGCACTGCTCGTGCGCGAGCGCGTTGCGTTTGAACAAGGCAACCGGCGTATCAGCGTCGAGCCGGCGGATCATTATCAGGTCGACTGTTTGATTGATTTCCCGCACCCGATGATTGGCGTCCAACAATTTTCAGTGACGCTGGACAACGGCGCTTTCAGCCGCGAAATAGCGGCCGCGCGCACTTTTGGCTTCACCGATGAAATCGAGAGCCTGCGCCGTGCAAATCTGATTCGCGGCGGTTCGTTGGACAATGCAATAGTGCTGACGCCGGATGGGATGTTAAATCAAACTGGCTTGAGATTTCGCGACGAGTTTGTGCGCCACAAGATTCTCGACATCATTGGCGATCTCGCACTACTCGGGATGCCGATACTCGGTAGAGTGGTTGCCGAACGCAGCGGCCACATCATGCATGCGGGTCTGATGTCAAAACTGCTGCGGGTGCGATCTGCTTGGGATATTGTCGATATGCCCGAAATACGTGTCCAACGTCCAATGTCCAATGTCCAACGTCCGAGCGAGGAAGTCCAAAGTCCAATGTCCAATGTCCAACGTCTGCTTTCCTCTACCTGAATGGTCTCAACGCTCAGGCGTTCACGCTTCAATTCGTCGCAAGATCAAGAGATTGTTCAAGGCCCGAAAAACAGACGTCGGACATTGGACACGTTTTTAAAGTCCACTTCTCACAATGTCGTGCACCCGAATCAGCCCCACGCAAAGGCCTTCATTATCTATAACCGGTAAGACAGATATTTGTGACGGTCGATCCTCCATTAACTGCAACGCGGCGTAGGCGAGCAGATCGGGACTGGCCACGGTCGGATTGCCGGTCATAAGTTCATCGCAACGGAGTTTTGTCAGCGAGCCTGCATCGTGGTTTTGAATCGCCCGGCGCAGATCGCCGTCAGTAATAATTCCTGCCAGACGTCCGGCATCATCGACAATGTTAACGGCGCCCAGGCCGCCGGCCGTGATTCCCTTAACCACCTCCGCCCACCCTGCACCCATCGCGACGGTCGGATTGTCAGAACCGCTATGCATTAAGTCGGCGACGGTAAGTGTCAACCGTTTGCCAAGCTGCCCGGCCGGATGATTGACGGCAAAATCATCGGTAGTAAGTCCCTTCACTTGCATCAAGGTCATGGCCAGCGCGTCGCCAAGAGCGAGCGCGACCGTGGTGCTGGTGGTGGGCGCCAGATTCAATGGACACGCTTCCTGATCCACTGAGCCATCAATAACGGCATCAGCGCGGCGAGCCAGCGTAGAGTTGAGATTTCCTACCAGGGCAATGATGGGCACCTGCCGGTGCTTCAGGTAAGGCAGCATTTCGATGATTTCGTCGGTCTCGCCGCTGTTGCTGAGGATCATCACGGCGTCGTCCGCATTAATGATGCCGATGCCACCATGCAGAGCGTCAGACGGATGAAGGTAAAGCGCGCCCGTGCCGGTGCTGGTCATAGTTGCCGCGATTTTCTGCGCGATGATTCCAGACTTGCCCACACCGAGAATCACAATCTTGCCCTTACATGCTGTAAGCAGTTCTACAACTCGCTCGATTTCTTCAGCCTGCAGCCGCGCCGCGGTTTTTGCGATCGCGTCAGACTCCAACCGTAGGAAGCCCTGAACTTCAGTAAAGTAGTTTTTCTCGGTCATTTGCTACCTTGATATACGACCAAGCTTAGCTTTTGCAAGTCTGGCTGGATCTCGCCGCCGCGATAATAAGCCGCGGATGGAGGCGGATGAACGTGAACAAAAAGTCCAAAGTCCAATGTCCAACGTCCAACGTCTACTTAGCCAACGGCTCGCTGAACTTGGAAAAGGATCTTAATCGTCGGTAAAACAGACATTAGACATTGGACGTTGGACATTGGACTTTCTTAACAGGAGGATATCAAATTAGTCAGCTCCTATTTGCAATGCGCTCTCTATCGCCTTTCTCGGCGTTCATCCGCGGCCGATATCTCCTGTTGCGGGCACACTGTTCAGCTAAACTTCAGACCATATTCAGATAGACAATCCCTGTAGGGCTCGGCTATAGTTCGCATTCCTCCAACGCAATCAAATGAATTTTTACAGTTAGGAAACCTGAGATGGGCTTGCTCAATTTTCTGCCGCGTGAAGAGCAGTACTTCGACCTCTTCATTCAGATGACGCTTTACATCTCCTCCGCCGCGCGCGAACTCAAGGAGATGCTGGCTGACAAGAACCACGACTACGGGGAATATGCGCAGCGCATCAAGGGGCTGGAACACGCCTGCGACGAGCTGACTCATAACGTTTCGACGCGCCTCAACAAGTCGTTCATTACCCCCTTCGATCGCGAAGACATCTATACGATGTCCACCGCGCTGGACGACATCGTAGATCTCATCGACGACGCGGCGCGCGCGATTATCATTTATGACGTCCATGAGATTACCGACTATGCCCGCCAATTCGCCGACGTGATCGAGCGCATGGCGGACCAGCTCAAGGCCATCGTGGCGACGCTGCAAAAGCCGAAGAACGTAACGCAAAGGTTGGTAGAGATTCACCGGCTGGAAAACGAAGGCGACGACATTTACCACGCCGCCATCGCCGCACTGTTTCGTGATTCACACGATCCGCTGACGGTGTTGAAGTGGAAAGAAGTTTACGAAAAACTCGAAGCGGCTGTTGACCGCTGCGAAAACGTGGCCAACATAATCGAAAGCGTGATTATCAAGCACACATAAGAAGTTTCAAGTTTCGAGTTCCAAGTTTCAAGTTTGACCTTCTGAACCTGGAACTTGAAACTTGAAACTAGATTCCCTATGACCGCCACCTTTGCCTTCGTTCTGATCCTCGTCGCGCTCGCGCTGGTTTTCGACTACATCAACGGTTTTCACGACGCCGCTAACTCCATTGCCACGGTCGTCTCCACCAGAGTTCTTTCCCCCGGACTGGCGGTGATTTGGGCTGCATTTTTCAACTTCATCGCCTTTGCTATTTTCGGCACCCGGGTCGCAAAAGCGATCGGCGACGGCGTGCGCATGGATTTAATCAGCGCAGACCTGCGTCTTTACGTCCTCATGTCCGCTTTATTGGGGGCCATCATCTGGAACCTGATAACGTGGTACCTGGGCCTGCCCACCTCAAGCTCACACGCGCTGCTGGGCGGATACGCGGGCGCGGGCATCGCCGCTTTTGGCGGCGTTCATGGGCTGCTCAAAACCGAAGTCTGGGTGCGGACCATTGAGTTTATAGTTTTGTCGCCATTTATAGGTCTGGCACTGGGCTTCACGCTGATGGTGACTGTGCATTGGATATTCCGGCGCTTCACGCCGAAGACGGTCGACAAGTTTTTTCGTAAAGGCCAGCTGTTTTCGGCGGCCGCGTTCTCGCTTGGTCACGGCGGCAACGACGCGCAAAAAACAATGGGTATCATAACGGCAGTGCTGGCAGCCGGCGGCATTCTTGCCTACGGACCAAATGGCACAATCCCACCTATTCCGCTGTGGGTAGTGCTGACTGCTCATGCCGCGATCGCGCTCGGCACGCTTTCCGGAGGTTGGCGCATCGTGCATACCATGGGTTCAAAAATAACTAAGTTGCGACCTATCGGCGGCTTTTGCGCCGAGACCGGAGCCGCCATTACGCTCGCTTACGTGACCCTCACCGGTACGCCCGTTTCGACTACTCACACAATCACCGGCGCCATCGTGGGTGTCGGCGCTACTCGCCGGCTGTCGGCTGTGAAATGGGGCGTGGCCGGAAGAATCGTTTGGGCCTGGGTGTTGACGATTCCTGCCGCTGGTTTTATTGCCGCGCTTTCATTCTGGATCGTCCGCGCCATCCTCCATCTCTCCTCCTAGCTACGCAACCAGACGACGCACCTCGACCCAGGTTCCACTGGACAACGTCAGAAAGGTTCTGATCAGGTCGACTTACCGATTCTTGTTTACGTTGAGCTGCTAATTAATCTCAGTTCCGAAAAGCGAGATCATAAACGTCAGGCAGAGTACGAAAAGAGGAAGTCAGCGCAGAAGAAAAGGCAGAGTAGCTTGATCACAACAACAGCACTTTCTGATCTCGGACTACGTATGAAACCGGCATCTGGCATTGAGAGCAGAAGACATTAACATTCTCTTCAGTGTCTTTTATCTGTCCGTCTTCTTCCGGAGCTATCAAAACAACCATAGCGCATCCGGGACAATGAAAGCCCCAATACTTACCAATTGCCGCTTGTATCTTCGGTTCCGCTAGCCTCTCCTGAGACGCCTTTTACCATTGGCACTTGATAATGCTCAACCACAAGCGATGCCTCTGTGTCGCACTCGGAGCAAGTCGAAACGATCCGGGATTGTCCAAGGTCCGACTTACCTTCGGTTAGATCATGGTAAAGCAGAGTGCGGTGTGAGCATTTCTCGCAGACAACTGATATGTACCACTTGCCGGGGGTAGCCGGTGGCATGGGAGACTCCTTATTGGATCAAATTACCCAGCGGGTGAAAGGCATCCAGTTGGGCGATCCGGCTTATATCACCCTCATGTAAAAATGGAAAGAGCGGCGGACGTTTTCTCCCATAACACACGCCCGCCGCCCTACCGTGGAAAAGGTCAAGCCCCAGAGCTGATATCCCCTCACGTGCCAGTGAGTGGACTGCACTGTTGACCGAGGGTTTTCCACAGTCAGAAAACGTTTAAGGTAATATTGATTTCAGGTCGGGATATTTAGGAGAGTGAAACCGCGAGAATCTTACATCGATCACTTTTGAACCGGCAAGCATCCAATGATTAGCCGAGTGCATGCCCGAATTTGATTAGCCTATTCTTAGTAACTTCCCATAGCAATCCCCCATCAGATCATGACGCAGAGTTTGCATCGCGTTTTCCTAATCGCAAGGGGCTCAATTGAAACCAAAGTCACAAACAGAAAATTTGCCTGACCGGCGGTCACGCACACAGAGACGCGTACTGCTGATATCGGACGCACCGGCCATTTCTTTTCGAGCGATGCTGGAGGCTGCCAAACTGGAAGTCGTTGAGGTGACTGCGGCAATTGCAGCACCGATTTCTTTGCGCCGCTCTCGCCCGCAAGTGGTCATTGCCAACCTTCCGATCAGTGGCTTGTCGATCCAGGAGTTGGCGAGAATATTGCGCACCAGCCACGATGGTGTGCCTCTGATTTTGGTTGGAGACGAAGCGGCCACCTTGCAACGACGACAGGAGGCCATGGCGGCCGGAGCATTCGACTATTTTCAAAATCCCACCGAGGTCGAATTACTGATTGCGAGCGCTACCCGACTAGTCACGCTGCAGCAAACGATGGAGCGGCTTCGCGGGGAAGCGGATCTCGATCATTTGACTGGCTTGGCCAATCGACGCCGTTTTCGAGTTGCGCTGTCGCGAGAGGTTGAACGATGGCGGCGCTACGGAACACCCTGCGCACTGCTGCTGCTGGACATCGATTACATGAAGGCGATCAACGATACGCACGGGCATCCTGCCGGTGACCTGGTTATTCGTGAGGTTGGCAACACGTTGATTCGCGTCTCGCGTGACACCGACACCCCGGCCCGCCTCGGAGGCGAAGAATTCGCCTTGCTGTTTGCCGGAATCGACGAGCCCAAAGCTGTTCTGGCAGCGAACCGCCTGCGAGCGATTCTGGCAGAGCAACGAATTGAAGGAATTGGAAACATTACCGTGAGCATTGGCGTCGCTGCTTGTCCAGCCCACGCCGATTCCGAGCGCACGCTCTATTCAGCGAGTGATAGCGCCCTGTATAACGCAAAAAACACAGGGCGAAATCGTGTGTCTATCGCACCCAGGTCAGACAAGGAGTAATTGATTTAGGTTTGCCACGCTTGTCCGGCAAAGATTATGAGGGTAAGATTTCCGGCGGTTTCACTCTCCTGATTTCGCCCCACTGAAATCAATTCTAAATTTGTTGTTTCGACTGTGGAGACTACGGTCAACAGTGGCGTCCGTTCACTGGCATAGTGAGAGGACGCCCGGCCCTGGGGGGCCTGGCCCGTTTCCACGGGAAGGGCGGCGGCGACTTGGGAGAGTATGCCGCCGCTCTCCCATTTTCACTTTCAAGTGAAATCACACTCTCATGACCAACATCTTTGTGGGTTCACTCATATCGCAGCGCCACTAATGGATCGACCTTCGTTGCGCGACGTGCCGGGACGAAGCACGCGATAAAAGCAACCGCAATCAACAATGCCGCTACCACACCAAACGTAATTGGATCTCGCTCCGTAACTCCAAACAGCAACGACGACATTACTCTGGTCAGCGCTAACGCCCCGGCGAGTCCGACGACGACGCCAATCAACGCCAGAATCATTCCCTGCCGCACCACCAGATTCAACACGTCAATTGGTCGTGCGCCGAGCGCCATTCGTATTCCAATCTCTTGTGTTCGCTGTGCAACGGAGTAAGACATGACACCGTAGATTCCGGTCGCGGCGAGGATCATCGCGAGCAGGGCAAACAGCCCAAGCAAGGTGGTGCGATAGCGCGCCCCGGCAGCCGACATAGCTAACCACTCGGTCATCGGCCTTATTGCTGCGATTGGCTGGTCCGGATCCAACGCATTCACTTCTTTGCGTACGCCACCGACCAGGCTCAGCGGATCCCCCTGAGTGCGGATAACGAGATTGAACCGAACAGGCTCTCGGGTCGGCACGTACATCGTGGCGGATGGCGCACCTTGCAGTGATTGATGGCGAATGTCGCCAACGATGCCGATGATCTCGTAAGGCTCGTCCCTGATTCCGGACCAGATGATCACTCGCTTGCCCAGTGCTTCTTCGTTCGGGAAGACGCTGTCGACGAAAGCCTGGCTGACGACGATCGCCTTGTCGCTTTGGCGCACTTCCTGCTCAGTGAAGTTGCGGCCGCGTCGCAAAGGGATTCGCATCGCGCTGAGGTAGTTTTGATTCACGCGACGAAAGTCGACAAAGGCTTTATTGGACGCAACGGCCGGACGGCCTTCGACCAGGAAAGGCATGTCGTTAGATTGACCACTGAGTGGCAGGTTGGTAATGAAACCGACAGCTTCGACGCCTGGTAAGCGGGCAACACGTGTCTCGAGCTGCCCGAAAAAGTTCGACGTCTTTTCCGGCGTATTGTATTTCTGCAGGGGCAAGTCGACGCGCATAGTCAAGACGTTGTTCGGATCGAATCCGGGATCGACGTTTTGCAGTGCAACCAAACTCCGGATGAGCAGTCCGGCTCCGATCAACAACACCACCGCGATAGCGCTTTCGAACACGACGAGTAAGCTGCGCGTGGGATTCTTCAGCGTCGCTTCACTGCCGCCTCGCATTCCATCTTTCAAGGCGTCGACGAGATTTTCTTTCATCATGCGGAAGGCGGGTGCCAGGCCAAATAGCAGACCCGTTGCGAGCGAAATGAGAAGAGTGAACGCCAGAACCGTCGCATCGATCTTTACGTTAGCGGTGCGAGGAATACTGTCTTCACTGAGACTTACGAGCAGTTTGACTCCCGCCACCGCTAGCAAAGCGCCAAGCGCGCCACCGAAAATCGCGAGCAAAAGACTCTCCGTAATCATTTGACGGATGATTCGTAGTCGACCGGCTCCAAGTGCCGTTCGCACCGCAATCTCTTTCTGCCTGGCAGCAGCACGGACCAGCAACAGATTTGCCACGTTGGCGCACGCGATCAGCAAGACAAAACCAACGGCGCCAAAAAGAATAAAGAGCATCGTTCGGCTTCCACCCACGAGTATCTCGCGCAAAGGAATGAGACGCAGGCTCCAACCCGTGTTTGAGTCGGGATACTGTTGTTCGAGTTGAGCTGCGATTAGATCGGTGTCGGCCTGCGCCTGGGCCAAGGTGACGCCTTCTTTGAGTCTTCCTATACCTAGCAGGAAACGCGCGTTGCGCATTTTCATCTCAGGATCGGCGTCGAAGTTTAGCGGTACCCACAACTGCGCATCCTGTGGCAGGACCACCTCTGCCGGCATCACGCCGAGAACTTCGTAAGGTTTGCCGTCGAGGATGATGCTCTTGTTAACGATGTTCGGGTCGCCGCCAAAGCGCGTCTGCCAAAAAGCGTGACTGAGAACGGTTACATGATCCTGACCGGTCTTTTCATTCTCGAGCGAGAAGCCACGACCGAGAGCCGGACGTACGCCAAAGGTGTCGAAATAATTTCCCGTTATGGCCGATGTATTGAGACGTTCGGGTTCACCGCTGCCCGTGAGGTTCATGGGAAGCATCATCGAGCCCGACGCAGCAAATTGTTCGAACGTCTTGTTCTGACTGCGATAGTCGAGGAAGTCGGTTGGTCCAACGCTTCCCTGGGTGCTGCGGTTGCGGGTGCCATATACCGAGATGAGTCGATCGGGATCCTGATAAGGAAGCGGTTGAAGTATGACGGCATTAACTAAACTGAAGATTGCAGTGTTGGCTCCAATTCCGAGAGCGAGTGCGATGAGCGCGATCGTCGTAAAGCCCGGGCGCTTCAACAAACTCCGCAATCCGTAGCGAATGTCTTTGATGATTGTATCCATCAGTTACCTCCATCTGGGCACCGCACTCCAAAACGGCGCCTACTTCACTCGTAGCGTAAAGTGGATAACCGGTTCATTCCAAACAGTTGCGCCGGGATCAAACGTGCTCCCAGCAACGCTGCGGGCACGCCGATCAACAAACCAGCCAGTACCAGGTAAAAGCGTCTCTCG